>DASRWV010000104.1:0-6491 GCA_035687505.1 Nitrosotalea sp. | reverse complement strand
CGATCCCCTGCGGTTCGGTCGAGACGATCTGCCGCATCGTCACGCGCTTCGGCCTCTCGATCCCGCAGACCGGCTGCGACGTCACGGTCGAGCGCCGCGAGACCGGCCTCCCTGCGGCGCACGCCTATCAACTCGTCAGTCCCGGAATCTTCGCGGTCTCTGGCGGCCTGTGCGCGATCTTCGGCTGCAACCTTTCGGTCGTTGATCGCCTGGGCGCGGTTGTCCGCAGCCCCGGCGCGCCGCGATGCGGCCTGGTCACCTTCGTCTGCCGCATGCTGACGGTCGGTCGCCGCGCGATCCCCCGCGGTTCGGTCGAGGTCGCCCGCCGCGTAGTCTCGGGCTTCGGCCTCTCGGTCGCGAAGCCCGGCTGCAACGTCGCGATCTCGCGCCGCCAGCCCCGCCTCGCGACGGCGCACTGCAGCCAGCTCGTCGGTCCCGGAATCCTCACGATCCTTGGCGGCCTGGGCGCGATCCTCGGCGGCAACCTTGCGGTCGTAGATCGCTCGGACGCGGGTGTCCGCGGCCTCGGCACGCCCCGAGTCGGCCCGCGCACCTTCGTCGGCCGCGCGTTGACGGGTGCTCGCCGCGCTGTCACCTGCGGTTCGGTCGCGATCACCTGCCGCGTCGTCGCGCGCTTCGGCCTCACGGTCGCGTAGTCCGGCCGCAACGTCACGGTCTCGGGCAGCCAGGCCCGCCTCTCGGCGGCGCGCAGCGGTCAGCTCGTCGGTCTCCGAGTCCTCGCGGTCCTTCGCTGCCCGGGCGCGATCGTCTGCTGCGACCTTGCGGTCGATGATGGCTCGTTCGCGGCTGTTGGCGGCATCCGCTCGCCCCGAGTCGGCCCTCGCGCCTTCGTCGGCCGCGCGCCGGCGATTGGTCGCCGCGCGATCTCCTGCGGTGCGGTCGAACTCACCTGCAGCGTCGTCACGCGCTTCGGCGTCTCGGTCACGCTGCTCGGCGGCGAGGTCACGCGCCCGCGCAGCCAGGCTCGAAGCTTCGCGATCCTTCGCTGCCTGCGCGCGATCTTCGGCTGCCAGTCTGCGGTCGTTGATGGCCTGGGCCCGATAATCCGCTGCCTCGGCGCGCCCCGAGGCGGCCTGTGCGCCTTCGTCCGCTGCGCGCCGGCGATTCTTGTCCGCGCGATCCCTTGCGGTGCGGTCGAGATCACCCGCCGCATCGTCGCGCGCTTCCGCCTCTCGGTCACGCAGGCCAGCCGCGGCATCGCGGTCCTGGGCGGCAAGCCCCGCCTCGCGACGCCGAACGCCCGTCAGCTCGTCGGTCCCCGAGTCTTCGCGGTCCTTGGCGGCCTGGGCACGATCTTCGGCCGCCACCTTGCGGTCGTTGATGGCCTGGGCGCGGTTGTCCGCGGCGCCGGCGCGCCGCGAGGCGGCCTGGTCGCGTTCGTCTGCAGCCTGCTGGCGGTCCGTCGCGGCACGATCGCCTGCGGTCCGGTCCAGGTCGCCCGCCGCGTCATCGCGCGCTTCAGCCTCGCGGTCGCGCAACCCGGCAGCCGCGTCACGATCCTGTGCGGCCAGGCCGGCTTCCCGACGGCGCACTCCGGTCAGCTCGTCAGTCCCTGAGTCTTCCCGGTCCTTCGCAGCCTGAGCGCGATCTTCGGCCGCGACCTTGCGATCGTTGATGGCCTGGGCGCGGTTGTCCGCCGCCTCTGCGTGTCCCGAGGGAACGCGGGCGCCTTCGTCCGCCGCCTCTTGACTCTCACCTGCCGCGTCGTCACGAGCTTCGGCCTCTCGATCACGCTGCTCGGCCACCCTGTCGCGTACGTCGGCGGCCAGGTCTCGGTCGCGACCTTCTATGTCACGCTCGCCCGCGGCGGCCAGGGAGTCCTGGCCTTGATCGGGCCCGTTGCGGCCCGGGTCTGGTTTTGTCATGACGCACGTCCGTTATACGGGCGTGGAAGTCGATCCTGGCGCTGGTAAGGACAAATGGTGATCCAGAGTCGGCCTCCCGCCGTAACAATTGCAGCAACGGTGAACGTCGGGCATTAGTGTTCGCGTCGTGTCATCCGGAGGATTCAGCTCGCGGTTGGCAGCTGCCCTCGCGAATCGCCGGTTCTCCAATGCGATCCTGATGGCCTCGGGGATACCAATCCTCGTTGTCTACGCTTGGCGCACCCTGTTCGGCCCGATCTTCAGACCGAGCTCGGATCCTGTGGACTTCTTCGAGGTCTATGTTCCTAGCGGAGCCACGATCGCCTCCGGTCACGACCCCTATTCGCAGTGCATCTCACGCGCGTGCTGGATCGGCCTGAGCAATGCCTCGACCGACTATCCGCCGTTCGTCTCCTGGCTTTTCCAGCCGCTGGCGCTTGTCGACCAGGCGGTGCTGGGAGCCGCCGCGCTGGTGGTCGCCCAGGCCTGTGTCGCCCTGTTCATATGGTCGACAGCGCGTGCCCTCAGGGTGCCCGGCTGGCAACCCGTCGCCATATTTGTGATCGCATCGATCGCATTTCCGCCGTTGATCGACCAGATTGTCCAGCGCAACCTCCAGGTGCTGCTCCTTGCCGTCAGCGGCGTGTGGCTGCTGGGCTGGGTAGCCGGTGACCGGTGGTGGGCAGGGGCAGCCCTCGGCTTCGGGTTAGCTCTGAAGTTGGTGCAGGCACCGCTTCTGCTGCTCGGAGTCTGGGGGCGGCGACGCGCTTTTACGGTGGTGGCGGTTGTGGTCGTGGCAGTCCTGTGGCTGATCGGATCTCCTCAGTACCTGCCCGAGTATTTCCTCAAGATCGTCCCCGAGCTGAACAAGGGAACTGGTTATGCGATGGACATTGCGCCGGTGGGCACCGTCGCCCGCCTACTCCATCCAGCCAGCATCTATGGACAGGTTCAGGGTATCGACACGACGGTGCGGATCATCGCGGCAGCGATCTCGGCGACGGTTGTGATCGTTACCGCGATCACCTTGTGGTCGCCTCGCGCGGACCGAGCCGGCCGCGCGCTCGAGGCCGCTGCGGTGGTGGCGGCCACGCCGTTGATCGTCGCGGTCGTCCGGCCGGGGCACCTGCTTCTCTTGCTCTTGCCTATGCTCGTGCTTGGGACCTTCGCAGTTCGGGAGCGATTCCTTTGGCTGGGCGTCCTTGTCGCGGTCAGCTGGATGCTTACCGGGCCCATCTACCTCTGGTACACAAACTTGTTCGCCGCGGGAGTTCGCGGGCCTTTGATGGCCGCGGGAGCAGAGATCGCACTGCTCGGCACGGTGATTCTTTGGCTCGCCTCACTGCGCGCAGTGCACCTCGCACCCCGGGCGTCCTTGGCGATCGGGACGCACGGCACGGAGCCGGAGAAAATCTACATGGGCCAGTCGAGCCATTCGGGCCCCGATGGTCGCATCAGGGGATCGTGATAAGCCATTGGGGCACATTTGGTCGGTGTCCGGGCACTTAACGTGGGACCACCTGGGGCCTCCTCAGCCAAAGGTGCGGTCGAGGATCACCTTTTTCAGCGCGCTCTCGAGTACGGCTAGCTCGTGGTTGTCCAGTTTCGCCATGAACAGCTCGCCGACGGCGCGTAGGTGGACCGGTAAGGTCGCCGAGACGCGCGCCACGCCGGCATCGGTCAGTGTGACTACGACGCCGCGCGCATCGCCGCCGGCAGTGCTCCGACTGACCAGCCCCTCTTCGACGAGCCGGTCGATGCGGCGCGTCAGACCCGACCGTGACGAGAACGCGCGCGCGGCGAGCTCCGTCATCCGCAGCGCGCCGCCGGCCCGCGCCAACTGCGAGATCACGTCGAAGTCGTTCAAGTCCAGGCCGGTTTTGTTCACGAGATCGGTCTGGAGCTGGCGCATGAGGGTCGCGTGAGCCTCGAGTAGAGCTCCCCAGGCCTCGAGGCCTCGCCGGCCGGGAACCGCCTCGTCGATCAGGCGATTGAGGCGAGCCGCCAGATTTTGCTTCGCTGGTCCTCTCATATGCAATAAATTGCCGGCTACAGGTATTTGTAAGTGCAAATAGTATGAGCAAAGCACAGGGAATCAAGCAGGAAATCGAGTTCGGATTGGACTCGTTCGTCCCTCTGAGCGTCGACGGGTCGGGTCGCGAGCTGAGCGGCGACGTCGTGATCCGCAACACCGTCGAGGAGGCGGTGCTCGCCGATGCCGTCGGGATCGACTCGTTCAACATCGCCGAGCACTACCGCCAAGACATGATGGACTCCGCCGCGAGCATCATCCTGGCCACGATCGCCGGCCGGACCAAGCGCATCCGCCTCGGCACCGCGGTTACCGTCTTGAGCACTCAAGACCCCGTTCGGGTGTACACCCAGTTCGCCACCCTCGACGCGGTCTCGAACGGCCGGGCGCAGCTGATCGCCGGGCGCGGCTCGCTGGTTGAGTCGTTCCCGCTCTTCGGATACGACCTCAACGACTACGAGGAAATTTTCGAGGAGAAGCTCGACCTTCTCATGCGCCTGCTGCGAGACCAACCCGTCACCTGGTCGGGCAAGTTCCGCTCCCCGATGACCAACCAGTACCTCAGTCCTCCCCTACCAGCGGGGCATCTGCCCGTGTGGGTTGGCGTTGGCGGCAATCCCCAGTCGGTGGTCCGGGCCGCGCGCTACGGCCTGCCGCTCATGCTGGCCGTAATCGGCGGGCCGCCGATCCGGTTCTTGCCGCTGGTTGACCTGTATAAACGAGCGCTCGCCAAATTCGGCAAGCCGATGCAGCGCATCGGCATGCACTCGCACGGGCTCGTGGCCAGGACCGACCAGGAAGCAGCCGACATTCAATGGCCGCACTGGGCTCATGTTTTCGAGGGGGCCGCGGCCGAGCGTGGATGGGCGCGGCCGACGATGGCTCGATTCCAGGCCGAGGTCGACGAAGGATCCCTGTATCTCGGGTCGGTGGAAACGGTCGCGACCAAAATTGCGTGGGTCATTCGCCTTCTCGGGCTCAGCCGGTTCGACCTGGCCTACGCCACCGGGCGAGTCCCGCACGAACAGAAGATGGAGACCATCGAGCTCTACGGACGGGAGGTGATCCCTCGAGTCAGGGAACTGCTCTCGGATCCGGCCGAGGAATTGGCGAGCACGATCGGGAGACCATCAGGTGTCTAGCAACGGGGCCGGCGACCGGCGCCTTGGCATCATCGGAGCCGGCAAGGCCGGTACTGCCATCGCCCGCGCAGCAGTGGCTGGTGGATACGACGTCGCAATCTCGGGGTCGGGATCTGCCGACCGGATAGAGCTGATCGTTGAGGTGCTCGCTCCCGGCGCTCGCCCTCTCACAACCGACGAGGTCGCGAACTACGCCGGCATCATCGTCCTGGCGATACCGCTGCACCGCTTTCGAGGACTTCGGCGCGACCTGTTCGCCGGCAAGATCCTCGTCGACGCCATGAACTACTGGGACGAGATCGATGGCGTCGATGGGCCATTCGCGACCGCACCGGCGGGCACGAGCATGCTCGTCCAGGAGTGGTTCTCGTCCGCGAGGGTGGTGAAGAGCCTCAATCACCTCGGCTACTTCAAGTTAGAGAAGAGCAGGCGTCCACCCGGCACGCCGGGCCGCATTGGCATGGCGGCCGCCGGCAATGACCGCTCTGCGGTTGCTGCGGTGCTTCAGCTTATCGATACGCTTGGATTCGACCCCGTCGATGCCGGGAGCCTCGAATCCGGTTTGGCCCTGCAGCCGGGTGGCCCGATCTTCGGAGCGGGTCACAGCGCGGAGGATTTGTCGAACCTCCTTTCGCGTGAGGCCGCCCTGCTGCCGTCGAACTAGGGGCCGGCTTGGGAGGAGTTCAGACGGTTAGGTTCAGGTGGACTCGGCACCTGGCGACCCACCCCTCGTTCCGCGACGTGTGCGCTCAAGCCGTCGAACGCCTTGGTCGATAAGAGCCTTCATCAATGACTGGTAGGGAACACCGCGATGCTCCGCGACATGTTTGGTTCGACTTAGCAATTCCTTGGGGACGCGTAACGAGATTTTGGTTGTTGCTTGATCGAGGGACTCGAGTACCTCACGCTCGAACTGCTCATCGCTCAATTCGTCGAAGGGGTCGCTGAACGGTTTCCTGCTTGCCTTTGTCTTCAATGGCTGATCCTCCGGATGATTCGTTTGGATGCTTCGCGCGCATGGATTGGGTATCGACCGGTGCGGTCATCGATCCAGATCACCACAAGCCACCGGCCCAGCGCGGTCCGGCCAATCACCTGGCTCGCCTCCCTATCAGCAACCTCGGTCTCCGTTCGATCCACGTCATGAAGCACCTCTTCGATCTCTTCTATCGAGATCCGACGTTCGGGATGATCGGAACCGAGATGCCGGCGATTGGCAGCATCCCAGACGATCGGCCGATCGTCCACCCATTCAGTATATACAAAACGGATGGACAAATTGGGGTGGGCTGTCGACCTTCGGTAGCTCTGCGACGAACCTACTTCGGTACGTCTGCGACACCTCCAACTCCGAATTGCTCACTGTGGCACTTTGCTTTCCGCGTGCTTCTTACGGATTTCACTGCCAGGCGTGGTCCGAGCCGCCGTCCT
>DASRWV010000103.1:0-54520 GCA_035687505.1 Nitrosotalea sp. | reverse complement strand
TTCGCGGCGCATCGCGCGCATGGGTTCGGAATGGAGGACCGGCGCATCTCCGGGGATGGCGTGGTCGCCGGCTTTGGCGAGATCGATCGTCGTCCGGTTGCCGTCTACGCGTACGACGCGACGGTTTTCGGTGGCTCGCTCGGCGAGGTCACGGCGGAGAAGATCGTCAAGGTCCAGGAGCTGGCGCTGCGCAACCGCGTGCCGATCATCGGCATCAACGATTCCGGCGGCGCACGTATCCAGGAAGGCGTGGTTGCACTCGCGGGCTATGCGGACATCTTCTTGCGCAACGTGCGCTCGTCCGGGGTCATACCGCAGATCAGCGTGATCGCCGGACCGTGCACCGGCGGCGCCGTCTATTCGCCTGCGATCACCGATTTCATCTTCATCGTCGCGGGACAGGGGTACATGTTCATCACCGGCCCGGAGGTGATCCGGGTCGTCACTGGCGAAGACGTATCGTTTGACGAGCTGGGGGGCGGCGACGTGCACAACGCGACGTCGGGTGTGGCCCATTTCTTGCCGCAGACCGAGCAGGCGTGCGCCGACGGTGTCCGCAAGCTCCTCTCGTTTTTGCCGTCGTCAAACGGCGAGCCTCCACCCTTCGTCCCGACGACGGACGATCTCGAGCGAGCGGACCCTGAGCTTCAGACAATCGTTCCGGCTTCACCGAACAAGCCGTACGACATGCGTGAGCTCGTCTCGCGCGTTCTCGACAATCGCGAGTTCTTCGAGGTGCAGCCGTTCTTCGCGCCCAACATCATCGTCGGCCTCGGGCGTCTCGGCGGACATGTCGTGGGAATCGTCGGCAATCAGCCCAAGGTGCTGGCGGGTGCCATCGACATCAACGCCTCGGTCAAGGCCGCGAGGTTCATCCGCTTCTGCGACGCATTCGGCATACCGATCATCTCGTTCGTCGACGTCCCCGGGTACCTGCCAGGCCGCGACCAGGAGCACGGCGGGATCATCCGCCACGGTGCCAAGCTTCTTTACGCGTACGCGGAGGCGACGGTGCCGAAGCTGACCGTCATCACGCGCAAGGACTACGGCGGCGCCTACACCGTCATGGCGCCCAAGCAGATGGGAGCAGACCTGAACCTGGCGTGGCCGACGGCAGAGATCGCCGTCATGGGCCCGGATGCGGCAGTGAACATCATCTACAAGCGCGACCTGGCGGCGGCCAAGGATCCTGTCGCTCGCCGCAAGGAGCTGGTGGCGGAGTACACCGCGCGGTTCGCCAACCCATACGTGGCGGCCGAGCGCGGCTACATCGACGACGTCATCGAGCCGAGCCAGACGAGGCGCGAGCTGGTTCGTGGCCTGCAGCTGTGCCTCCGCAAGACCGTCGAACGGCCCCCCCGCAAGCACGGGAACATCCCTCTCTAGACGGGAAACCTAGCCGGCCGGGGTGACCCCGTTGGGAGCCCAGCGATACGCACGGCCGGCGCCAGACGGTCCTAATCCGGTGATTCGATACACACGGCTGGCGCCAAACGGGCGGAATTACCCGCCACGCACTAGGCGGACGAGGTCCGCGACTTGGGCGGGACGGTGCCCGGGATCGCCGACCGCCGCACGCGCTCGGACTTGCGGCAGAACTCGTCCACGGTGACGACCAGCTCGGCGTGGGACCACGTGAGCGGCGACACCGACAGGGGTGCACCAGTGTTGGGGTCGAGCTGCTCCGAAAGCAGCCCTCCCGGCAGCTGGTGCGCGACCACCCAGTTGATGATGTCGCGCGCGGGCTTCAGGTCGTGGGTGTCCTTGGCGGTGGCGATGCACCACTGCGCGAACCAGAGCGTGCACATGAACCACGGGTTCCCAGGGGCTTTCTTCGTATCCGGTTCGACTCTGAAGTAGTAGTCGTCCTGGTACCTGGCGATACCTCCGGTGGCGCCCTTGTTCCCAAGTTGATCGCGAATTGCTGTCATCGTGGCCGTGATCCGCTGGTC
Source organism: Nitrosotalea sp. (assembly GCA_035687505.1). Lineage (GTDB taxonomy): Bacteria > Chloroflexota > Dormibacteria > Dormibacterales > Dormibacteraceae > Palsa-870. The sequence goes on along the minus strand of DASRWV010000103.1, from coordinate 52,568 downwards.
GTCCGGCGGGTACATCCCGAATCGCCAGAGCCCGTAGAGCGCGCTGTCGAGGACCATGTCCACGGTCTGGGTGCCATCCTCCTCCACAGCGATGCGGCGAACGAAGCGACCCAGCTCCGCGCTGTACAGATGCGTGTCAGCCGCCTTCCTGAGCCGGTCGGCTGCATCGCGGTAACGAAGGTAGGCGGAGACGTCGCCGAAGAGATCGGCAAAGTTCCGCGCTGCATCCAGGCCGCCCCACACGGCGCCGACTGTGAATGCATGCACGCCCCAGCGCTCTTCCCAGAGGTCCCAGGACGGCATCAACAGGCCAATCCTCTGGTCGACGTAGGAGACCATCCACTCGGCCGCGGGGACGACTAGCGTCGTGTACAGACCGACGACGAAGTCGAGATTGCGGTGAATCCGGTAGTGCTGCCAGAGCGCCCAGAGCACCAGGCCCGTCTCGTCTTCCTGGATTGGCAGCGTGCGCCTGCCATGCCCGTCGATCCAGGGTAGCCACGAGCTCCCCGGCAGGCCATATGGCGTGTACTTGTGGAGGAAGAATCCCTCTTCCACCAAAGCCTGCTGGCAGAACTGGAAGAACTGGCGCGTGATGTCCTCATGGCCGGCGCGGTCGAGTGCGTTCGCGACGAGCGCGCCATCGCGCGGCCAAGCGTAGGCATAGGTGTCGCGGGCGAACTTGGTGATGTCGAAGTCGGTCGAAGCGATGATCGCGCCGCGGTTGTCAGCGTGCGTGCGCGCGGTCAGGATGCTCCGGCGGTAAAGCTGCGTCACTTCGGCCCCAAGCTCTTCGTCGATGTGGCGGTGATCTTTCTCTGACCAGACCTGCCAGTACGTGACGGTCCTTCCGTGATACGTATCAGGTCCGCGGCTCAGGATCAGGTCCTGGCCGTAGGTCGTGACCTCGCTCAGCCGCGTGCCCATGCAGACCCAATGGATCAACGTCCTCGACTCGTCGGGTTTGCCGGGACCGAAATCAAATCCGATCGTGCAGTCCACCGAGCCCTGCTCGATGGGGTTCCTGCCGAGCGTTCCGTCCTCGGCGTCGACCCACGTGCCGGCTGCACCGTTGCCCTTCTTGCCGTTGGCCCATGTGCTGATTCCGAACTCCGGCCCGCACTGGCCGCCGATCATGAAGTAGCGGTTTCCCTTGTAGGCGATGATCCCTCGGTGCCGGGGATCGAAGGCGACCGTGTTGCCGATGTCCGAGCCTTCGATGTACCAGTCGTAGTGGAAGAAGATCCGCCCCGTTGTGAAGCCAGTCGCCGACTGGACTGCGACGTTGCGGATAAACCAGTTGCGGGCAAGGTCGACGTAGTCCCCGAATCTAACGGTGACGCCCAGACCCGCATGCTTGAGGGTGACATCGCTCACGAGCGAGTCCTCGGCGTACCCGAGATTGCGTTCCCAACCGGGAGCGTCCAGCCACGCGAACTTGCCATCGATGAAGAGGCCTGTCCGGCAGATGTTGCCCATCGTCTGGTTCGCGTCGCCGACGCGCGGAAAGTAGACGTCGCGAACCGAATAGTTGGCATCGAAACCGACGAGCACGTTGCCGTTTCCGACGACGAGGCTTCTAGGCACGTCTATGCGCGGCCAATCCTAACGGCCGGGCGCGCCCACATGAAGGGGTACCCGCGAACTCATGGCGTCGCCGCAGAGTTCGTGGGGAATAAGGGCGCACTTCTAACAAGCCCCCTTAACGACCCCGGTTTCCCCGCAGCCGCGCGGTGCCTACAATCGCCTCAGACCGATTCAGCAACAACGGAGCACCACGTCTTGGAACAGGATTCGAATCAGTTCAGCCCGCCCGTACGCATCGTCGCCTCGAAGAGACGGCGGCGGACCGTCTCTGCTCGCCTTCGGTCTGGCGTTCTCGAGCTCCTCGTCCCGTCATGGATGCCGCAGTCCGAACGCCAGCAATGGGCGGAGACGATGCGAAAGCGCCTCGAGAAGCGCATCGTTCGAGCCCGGCCATCCGACCGGCGCCTCGTCGAGCGCGCGCGCACGCTCAACGAGCGCCACTTCGGCGGCCGGCTGGAGTGGACATCGATCGGCTTCGTGGACATGGCTCACATCTGGGGAAGCTGCACTTTCACGACCGGAGCCATCCGCATCGCCAGGCGCGCTGCGGCTTTACCGGACTGGGTGCTCGACTACTTGGTGGTCCATGAGCTTGCCCATCTCGAGCAGAGCGACCATGGGCCGGCGTTTCACGAGCTGGAAAACCGCTACCCGCTGACCGAGCGGGCGAAGGGTTATCTGATGGCCCTGGATGCCGCCACTTCGTCCACAGCGAACTAGAGCTCGCCGCGCACGAACTCGGCTACCCGTTCGCCGATCATCATCGTCGGCAAGTTGATGTTCGCCCGCGGTACCGTCGGCATCACCGAGGCATCGGCGACATAGAGATTGTCGATCCCGCGAAGCCGGCAGCGCTCGTCGACGACGGCCATCTCGTCTCCGTCAGGGCCCATGCGCAGCGTTCCGGAGGGGTGATAGTCGGTGGCGTGGAAGTCGAGGAAATGGTGCCGGAGAGCCTCTTCGTCGCGGGCCGATGCTGGGTCCGGCAGAAGTACCTCGCACTTGATCGTGTCGCTCATCACCTTCGCGACCTCCATGGCGACCTTCGCCCCCCCGACCATTCGGTCGAGGTCCTTCGAATCGGAGAAGTAGCGATGATCGATGTCCGGCCCTGCTTGCGGGTCGCGTGAGATTGCTCGCACGACGCCTTCGGATTCGCAGTTGCTGACCTCGACGTAGAAGCCGTTCAACCCCGGCAAGCCGAAAAGCTCACCGGGAATCAAGGTGAACTTCACGTCTTCCACCACGAGCCCGGGGGCGGTCCGGAGTTTGAGCGCGGGACCGATCGAGAGAAACTCGGAAATCGCCTTGCGCTCTGCTTCGACGATGACCAGGCTCGAGACGTGGTCGAGCAGGTGCTCACCGACGCCTGGCAGCTCCAACATCGATTCGACGCCGATCGACGCCAGGACCTCGCGGGGGCCGACCCCGGTCCGGTGAAGAATTTGTGGTGAGTTGTAGGCCCCTGCGGCCAGGACTGTCTTGCCGGCCTCGATGACATCGCCACCGGCCAGCCGGACGCCGGCGGCGCGACCATCGCGGATCAAGAGCGAGTCGACCAGCGTGTCCGCGCGGATCGTCAGGTTCGGGCGCGACCGGGCGGCGGCGATGTAGGTCAGGAGTGTGCTCTGCCTCTGATGGTCCTTCGTGTTCCTCGGCATTGGGCCAACGCCAATCGCCCCCGGCCGGTTCAGGTCGGGCAGGTCGGCGTGCCCGAGCTCGAGGCAGGCCTCGCGGACGCTCTGCATCAGATCGTCTGGCGGGTCGCGTTCGACGTGAATCGGGCCTGTGCTCCCGTGATACGGCAGGTCCCCGAATTCGCGATCGGTCTCCAGCTTGTTGAAGTAGGGAAGGCACTGTTCCCACGTCCACGACGGCAGGCCAAGCGCAGCCCAACCGTCGTAGTCCTGGGGCTGCCCTCGGGGCGCGAAGCTGGCGTTGACGCAGGAGCTGCCACCCAGAATCCGTCCGCGAGGCACGCCGCCCTTGGTCTGGCGGTCGAAGTAATTCCAGTCCAACCCTTCGACACCGCTGCCGGAACGCACGTAGCGAACCGCGTCCGGGACGTAGTCACCAGGGTCCGGGCCAGCCTCGAGCAGCAGAACCTTGACTCTCGAGTCCTCGCTCAAACGGCTGGCAACGACGCCGCCGCCCGAGCCTGAGCCGACCACGATCACGTCGTATCGGGCTGACATCAAATCGGCACTCTACGTCGCGAGGACGATCTTGGTCGCCTCACGCGCATCGAAGATGCGATAGGCCTCCTCGGCCTCATCGAGCTTCATGCGGTGGCTGATGATCGATTCCGGCTTCAGGCGTCCGGCTGCGATGAGGTCGAGGAGGGGACGCATGTAAGCCTGCACGTTGCACCACCCTGCCCGGAACGTCAGCGACTTCGCCCACACGCGGGCATATGGAAACTCGCCAGTCGCTGCGCTTGGAAACCCGACCATGGAAATAGTGCCGCCTCCGCGCACGCTCCGTATGGCCGTGTCGACAGCCGACAGAAGGCCGACGCACTCGATGCTTGCGTCGGCGCCCAGGCCTCCGGTGCGTTCCCTGATCGCGTCGATCGGACGGACTTCTTTTGCGTTGATCGGGATGCCGCCGAGCTCTTGTGCAGTCTCGAGGCGAGCGTCGACCATGTCGACGACGAAGACCTGAGCAGGCCCGAAAAGCTGCGCGCACATGGTGGCCATCAGCCCGACCGGTCCTGCGCCGATCACTGCGACAGAATCGCCGGGTTTGATCTCGGCCCGCTCCGCGCCGAAGAACCCGGTGGCCAGGATGTCGCCGACAAAGATCGCCTGCTCGTCGGTCAACCCGTCGGGGATGCGTTCCATCGAATGATCCGCCAGCGGGACCACTACATACTCCGACTGGCCGCCACCAAGGTTTCCGAACTGCTCGCCGTGGCCAAAGGTGGCCTTGTCGACACACTGGTTGAACCAACCTTTCCGGCACAGTGCGCAGACACCGCATGACGTGAAGAAGCTGGGGACGACTCTGTCACCAGGCTTGAATCGCTTGACCTCCGTGCCGACGTCTTCCACAACGCCCACGAACTCGTGGCCGAGCACCGCTCCTTTGTTCATCGGAGTCAGCCCGTGCAGGATGTGGAGGTCGGAGCCGCAAACAGCGCCAAGCGTGACCCTGATGAGTGCGTCGCCTGGACTCTTCATGGCTGGCTTCGGAACGTCGATGACCTTGACGGTGCCTTCGCCTTGAAAGGTCAACGCCTTCATCGCCCCGATTCTATGCCCGACCGGCGCTAGGGTTTGTGCATGCGGCTGAAGGGAGCGGTGGTGGTGATCACCGGGGCCTCCAGCGGGATTGGCGCAGCCACCGCCGTCGCCTTCGCCAAGCGCGGCGCGCGGCTCGAGCTCGGCGCTCGGCGCATGGACCGTCTGACTGCCGTCGCCCAGAGGTGCCGCGAGGCTGGATCGCCCGATGTCAACGTGCGTCACATCGACGTCGGCCGGGACGGTGAGGCACGAGCGCTAATCGCGGCCACGTTGCGCACGCACGAACGCCTCGACGTCCTGGTCAACAATGCCGGCGTCGGCTGGAGTGGGCGCCTCCATCAGATGCCTGAAGACAAGATCGAGGAGCTCATCGCCACCAACCTGCGAGGCGTGATTGCGACGACCCAGGCCGTCCTGCCCTGGATGCTGGCACGCCGGCGCGGCGTGATCATCAACGTCGCCTCCGTGGTCGGCTTTCGAGCCTCGCCCTATTCGGCGGTGTACTCCGCGACCAAGCACGCGGTCGTCGGGCTTTCGCACGCGTTGCGCGGCGAGCTCTCAGGCACTGGCGTCAAGGTGTGCATCGTCTATCCCGGCGTGACGTCAGGCACCGAGTTCTTCGGCGCCACAGACCGTTCGATCGGCCCGCATTACCCGGCCTCGTGGGTGGCCAACCTGATCGTCCGCACCGCGCAATTTCCTCGCCGCGACGCAATGGTGCTGCCGCTGCGAATCGGCCACGTCGCCGAGCCGGTGTTCGGAGGGCTGATGGATCATGCGCTGGGCGAGATCAGGCGGCGCGCGTCGCCCCAGCTCAGCGGGACAGGCCTTCCGAAGATCTAGCGACTACTTCTGCCAGGCCGCCAAAAGCTTCTCGAGCTGCTGCGCGTTCTTGACCGAATAGTTCGAGTAGTTGTTGTTCATCAGCGCGTGCACCTGTTTGGCCGAGCGCTCCATCTCTTTGATTCGAGGCACCCATTCCGCGAGCTCCTCGTCCTTGTAGTCGTAACGGAAGCGCAGGTTCGGCGGCGCACCCTTGATATCCCAAGTCTCGTCGTTGCGGCCGTGGAAGCGGATGACCGCGAGCTTGCTCGACGTCACCTCATATTCCATGGGCATGCTCGATTTGTGACCCGGCGGCACATCCACCGCGACGAACGGGATGTCGCGGGTGCGGAGGAAGGCCAGCGTTCCGTCGCGGTGCCGCACGTCCAGCCATTCAGGTTTGCGGAACTCGACCGCGATCTGGAATCCGAACATGCGCTCCTGGCATTGCTCGATATAGGCCAGTGAGCGCGACGAAGGCAGGAACCACGGCGGGAACTGAAAGAAGACGGCGCCCAGCTTGCCCGCTGCGCGCAGGGGCTCGAGCGCGGTCCGGAATCGTTCCCACGACTCGTCCATCAGCTCGTCCGGCATCTGCTCGAGATAGATGTTCTTGTCGCGCAGCTTTTCCGGGAGCTCGTCGCGGATGTCCTTCGGCAGGGCCATCGGCTTGGTCGGGTGGTTCGTGAAAAGCGAAAAGGACTTGACGTCGAAGGTGAAGCCCTCGGGTGTGCGAGCGACCCACAGCTCGGAGTTCTCAGGCTTGGGCATGCCGTAGTACGTGGAGTCGACCTCGACCAGTGAGAACTGGCTCGCATAGAAGTTGAGCCGCTCCTCCGACGACTTGGCGTTCATCGGATAGAAGAGCTTTGAATCGATCAGCGACTTGTCGATCCAACCGGCAATCCCACAGCGCACCGCCATTCGGTCGATCGTAGTGCCAAGTCACCCCACCCCCATTCCTCCCCCTCTCCCTTTTGAAAGTTGCACCCTGCGCCCCGCCCTGAAGGGGGAGGGACGTTGCATCAACCGAGATATGATCCGGGCGCCCGTGGGCCGCTACATCCGTTACTGGTACACGTACCGCACCGCGGTCGCAATCCTCATTGCCGTCATGCTCAGCGGAGCCATCTACTGGCTCTACACGCAGCAGGTGGCATGCGACACCCATGCCTCAGGCTGTGTCGCCAATCTCTCGGTCCATCCACAGGACCGATTTGTCGACCAGCTCGGGCCAGGCAACAACGTGGTCATCGTCGGGATCGACGACGGAAGCCTTCAGGCGATCGGACAGTACCCGCCGCCGCGCACCGTCTACGCGCAGGCTCTCCTCACCCTCCAGTCGAAGGGGGCTCAAGTGATCGGCTTTGACGTCGGGTTCCCAGATCCTCGCGAGACAAAGGGCGACCTCGCTTTCGCGAAGGCGCTGGCGGACAGCAAGGTCCCCGTCGTGCTTTCGTACGGTGCCGACTCGGCGTGTCCAGGGCAGCCAAACTGCCCGCCGCCCAACGGCAAAGTCGTACAACACGGGATCGATCAGATCCCCCTCAAGCTGTTTCGCTGCAAGGACGCGAACCCGGACCCCAACTTGCCTTGCCAGCAGCCTTATCCCAACGTCATCGTGGCCTCAACCGACCTCGTCCTCGATGCAGACGGTGTCGCGCGCCGGATTCCCCTATTCGTAGAGCCCGCGTGCTTCGCAAGCGGCAGGTGCACCACGCCGGTGATCGACTCCTTCGGTTTCGCCGCCTATCGGGCCTTCCTCGACCCCTCCCAGAGCCTCCAGGCATCGAATGGCACGGCCAGGTTCGGCAGCGCGCTAAACGTGTCGGTGGACTCCACGGGCTGCGCGTTGATCAACTTCGCGGGACCTCCAAGCACCTTCAAGCAGTACAAGCACTACGTCTCGTTCTCGGACGTCTTGAACGGCTCGGTCACGCGGGAAGCCATCGACGGCAAGATCGTGCTGGTCGGCTACTACCAGCTGTCGGGAGTGAACGACCAGCAGTTGGTGACGACGAGCGCCGGGTCAAACGGAACGCTGCCTATGGCGGGCGTGGAAATCCACGCCAACGTTGTCGACATGCTGCTGGGCCCGCACAAATTGTTGAGTCCGGAGCCCGGCTGGATGCTTTTTCTGATCGTCCTTGTGCTGGCGCTGGCGACCGCGGTCGGCGTGGCACGCGTCAGCGTTGTCTGGGGACTCGGCGGCACGCTCGTTGCGTTGGTCCTGTTCACGCTCGGCATGAGCTACCTCGCGAACTTCAACGGTTTGGTGCCTGACCTTTTCCATCCGTGGCTCGCCATCGCCTTGACTTACTCAGGGGTCACGGCCTACCGCTTCCTCTACGAAGATCGCGAGAAGCGCAAAGTCACCCGCGTATTCGGGCAGTTCCTCAAGCCTGAGATCGTCGCCCAGCTCGCCAGAAATCGTGGCGGTGTCGAGGCCATCATGCGAGGCGGCGAACGGCGCGACATGACGTTTCTTTTCGTCGACATCCGCGGCTTCACATCCATGTCGGAGAAGATGGCGGCCCCCGATGTGACCGAGGTGGTCCAGATGTACCTCGACCATTTGAGCGGAATCATCTTCACCTGGGACGGGACCGTCGACAAATATGTGGGCGACGAGATCGTGGCTTTCTGGAACGCGCCGCGGTTGCAGGGAAACCATGCGCTGCTCGCCTTGCGCTGCGCCTACGACCTGGTCAATCGCGCCCCCGAGCTCGAGCAGCGCCTGCTCGCGAAGGGGCTGCCGCCCATCCGGTGGGGCATCGGCATCAACACCGGGCAGGCGGTCGTCGGAATGATGGGCTCGCGCAGCCGCATCCAGTACACCGCGCTGGGCGACACCGTCAACACCGCCGCCCGCTTCTGCGCGCACGCACCTGGCTTCCGCGTACTGATCGGCCAGCTGACCTACGAGATGTGCAAGGACTACATCGCGGTCGACCTGGTCCCCGGCGTCCAGCTGAAGGGGAAGTCGGCCGAGACCTTCCGCATCTACGAGGTCACGGCGATCCGAGAGACGCCCTCATCGCCCTGGGTCCCGTTCCCGTCCGAGATGGCGGATCAGGCTTACCAGACGATGACCTCGCAGTACTCGCAGCAGGCCATCATCGCCGCAGGGATTTCGGAATCTCACGACATCCTGGTCGGCGAGGCAGCGAAAGAGGCCCTTGCCGGCCAGGGTCCGGCGCCGAACTAGTGCAGGCAGGCGCCCACTAACAAGGCAAGGACTGCGCTCAAGGAGATCACTCCGGACAGCACGCCCATGCAGCCGGCCGATCTGGCCACCGGCTTGACCGGCGGGGCCGGGTTGTAGGACGCCTGCGCAGATACGGCAGTCGCCGGCTGCGGGACGCCCATGCCGATGGGCGACGCTGTCGGGGTGGCGCCCGCAACCATTTTCGAGAGGTCTGCACCAGGTTCGAGGCTGCGCCGCCAACCCGGGTAAAGACGGTCGGCAATCCTCGAGATCGCCTCGTCGAATTCCTGCCCCGTCTGGAAACGGTCCTCCGGCCGCTTGGCGAGCGACTTGAGGATCACACCTTCAAGCTCCATGTCCAGACCCGGTCGGTGCACCGATGGAGGCTTCGGCGGAGCCTGGACGTGCTTGGCCATGAGCGTGAACGGGCCGTCGGCGTCGGTGGCGGTAAAGGGTGGTTGACCCACGACCAGCTCGTAGAACATGATCCCGGCCGAGTAGAGGTCGCTGCGCCCGTCGACTTTGCTCGAAGCGACCTGCTCGGGGGACATGTACTGCGGCGTGCCCACGGTGGTGCCCGTCTTGGTCGCCGTGCCACCGACGCCGGTGTCGTCGGTCAACCTCGCGATTCCGAAGTCGGCCACTTTGACCATGCCCTCGTCGGATAGCAATACGTTTTCAGGCTTCATGTCCCGGTGCACGACCGCGTGCCTGTGCGCGTAGTCAAGGGCCTGAAGCACTCCATGCATGACGGCGAAGACTTGGGGCGGGGACATCGGGCCTCGGACCAGCCACTCCCGCAGCGATTTGCCGCGCACGAATTCGAGCACGATGTAGTTCGCGTTCCCAATGAGCTCGAGGTCGTGGACTTGCACAAGGTTGGGATGGCTGGTCCTAGCCATCACCTGGGCCTCCTGCAGGAAGCGCTTGAGAGCGACTGGGTCGGCGGTCGCCGATTGGATCAGCTCTTTGATCGCGACCTCACGCCCGAGGCCAGGTTGCTCGGCAAGGTAGACGGCGCCCATGCCTCCGCGGCCGAGCTCGCCCTTGACCCGGTACTTGCCGATGTACCTCTCGGCTGTCGGCGTGGGAATGGTCACCATCGCCGGGATCGGGGGTGGAGGAGTCGACGGCGGGGGAACAGGAATGAGGCGCATGGTGGCCGCGACATCCGAGTTGGGGAAAGCAGTGGGCGTGACCGGTGCCGGCGCTGAGGTGTCTGCTGAGGCTGTTTCCTGGGGCGGCGTTGGGGCCCATGGAGGGACAGATGTTGGTTCCGAGCTGGGTGGCGTCCCGGGTGTCTGACCAGGCTCGGTCATCTCGTCGCGAGACTAGCAGAGTAGGTTCAGATCAGATCAAGTTGGAAGGAACCCTGGCCTGGCTATGGCGTTTTGGCGGCATTCAACCGATAATCTGGCGCGCACCAAGCCAGCCAATAGGAGAGGAGATAGCTCATGTCGCAGATGCCGCCGCCCCCGTCGCAACCGGCTCCCATGGGAGGGTCGCCGAGCACTGTGGGCAGTAACAAGAAGACCTACACGATCCTTGCCTACCTGTTGGGTTGGCTGACAGGGCTCATTTTCCTGTTCGTCGGCAAGGACGACCCGGACGTCAAGTGGAATGCCGCCAACTCGATTGTCGTGTTCGGTGGGCTCTCCATCGTGAACCTCATCCTGAGCTTCATTCCGGTCGTCAACATCCTGGTCTTCGTGATCTCGATTGTGATTTTTGTCTACTGGGTCATCTTCTTGGTCAAAGCCCTTCAAGGCAACGGCGAGCGCATCCCGGCACCCCTGATCGGCACCTACATCAACAATTACGTCGACCAGTTGGCCAACTCGGTCAAGTAATCAAACAGTCCTGAAAAAGGCCCCGCCGCGGGGCCTTTTGCTTTTCTAGGGATTCGCCAGCTGCGCGATCGCCCGCTCCACGCCCACCCGCAGGTCGTCGCGTTCTTCGCGCATCAGCCCAGCCTCCGCTCTCGTCGACGCGAGCTGGTATCGGAGGCGCTCGATCTCGCCCTGCAGCTCGCGCAGTCGCGGATCGGGTCCGCCTGTCGTCGCCTGGGTCTCAGCGAGCTCCAGCCGCAAACGTTCCACGGTGACCTTCAGCTCGCGCCGCTCAGTCAGCAGCTGCTGGACGAGCGATTCAGACGGCTTGGCCGGCTCTTTCGACATAACGACACAGGCCGGGCTGGAACTCACGCAGCCGCAGGCGCTCCATCTCACCACGCAGGTAGCACGCCTTGACTTCGAGACCTCTGATGCCCTTCGCGTCCTCGTACGGAAATCGGTAGAGCTTGCCGGAATCGACCAGGAGGCAGACAGACAGCTTCTCGCCTTCCTGCTCGATCACGTGCTTGTAGCAGGGCACGGTGCGGCGAGCGATCTCCATCTTCTTGAACCCGCCCACTCTTCCAGCCAGCACGTCAATAGGGCTTCTCATCAGCGAAATGCTAGTGGACACTAGTTGAGTAGGGAGAGCTGCTCGGGTTCGGGCGGAGGTTTGAGGATGACCCGGCGCCGGTCCGAGACTTCGTGGAGCGCGCGGAGACGCTTCACGGTTTTCATGGTCGGCTCACCGAATGCAGGCGGGAGATAGGCGCGTGAGCGGTAGGCCCCTTCGTACCGAGGCACGAGCTCCGGCCAGTGCTTGCCCAGCACGGACATGAAGTGCTCCTTGGTCCCCTCCCTCAGGTAGAGCATGCCGGCCCACAGTCCGGTGGCGCCCGCAGCGCGAGCAGCCTTGATGACGGCTTCGATGCCCTCGGGGCGGTCGGTCAGGCCGGGCAGGATTGGCGCCATGCCGACGCCGACGTCGATCCCGGCCAAGACCAGCTTCTCGATCGCGCGGAGGCGCTGTCCTGGATGTGCGGTGCCGGGCTCCGTGCGCCGCCAGATGTCCTCATCCAGGGTCGGGATGCTGAAGGTGATGTGCAGCTCCGCGCGGCGCGCGAGCTCCGACAGGACGTCGATGTCGCGGACGATCATCGGGCCCCGCGTGATGATCGCGGCGGGGTTGGAGAAATCGCGCATCGCCATGAGGCACTGGCGGGTCAGCTTGTAGCGCCCTTCCGCCGGCTGGTAAGGGTCGGTCGCCGCGCCGATCACAACCGTTTCCTTACGCCATGACCTGCGCGACAGCTCGCTGCGCAGGACGGCGGCGACATTGATCTTGATTCGGACCGCCCGTCCGTAGCGATCGTCCGATGGCCGATCCGCTCGCAGCTCGAAGGCGCGGACGTAGCAGAAGGCACAGCGATGCTCGCAGCCCGTGTAGGGATTGAGCGACCAGTTGAAGAACATTCCCTTGACGTGGTTCAGCGCCGACTTGCATTGGACCTCGAGGTAGTCGACATCCGCCAGGCGGGCCTCCGGGGACTCCACAACCGAATCGTAGAACAGATGTTCGCCCTTAACAAGTGGGCCCTCGGCTTAGGCTTTCGTGGCTCGGCGGCGGTTGGGTCTGGTTGTGGAGGAGGGACAGTAGTCGTTCAGGACGCATTCCTCGCACTTCGGGCGGCGGGCGATGCAGATCCGGCGGCCGTGCAGGATCAGCCGCAGCGAAAGTCCGGTCCACTCCTCGTTGGGGACCATCGCGCACACCTGGTGCTCGATCTTCACCGGGTCGCGAGTCCTCACCAGCCCAAGCCGATTGGTCAGGCGCGTGACGTGCGTGTCGACAGCAAAGCCCGGCACGCCAAACCCCACTCCGAGGATGACATTTGCAGTCTTGCGACCGATCCCAGGCAGCTTGACGAGGTCGTCCAGGTTGTTCGGCACCACGCCGCCGAACAGCTCGACCATCCGCCTGCTGGCATCGATGATCCGGCGCGTCTTGAGCCGAAAGAACCCCGTGGGCTTGATGATCTGCTCGACCACAGCTGGATCGGCGGCGGCGAGGTCAGCCGCAGTCGGATAGCGCTTGAACAGCTCCGGCGTGACCAGGTTCACCGACCGGTCGGTCGTCTGTGCCGAAAGAATGGTCGCGATCACGAGCTGGAAGGGGTCCTGGTGCGCGAGCTCGGTGACCGCCGGGTACAGCTCTTTCAGGCGCTCGACAGTCAGCAGGGCTCGCTTTTTCGCCCCGCGCGGAGGCGGAGGCGTCATCCACGACTTCTTCGATTTAGCTCGAGTTTTGGCTCGGGTCTTTAATGGTTCTTTCGCGGGGATCTTAGGAGCCAAGCAGCTTGCGCGCGGCGGCGGCCACCTGCTGTCCTTCGGCCCGCCCGGCAAGTCGCGCGGTCGCCGCCTTCATCACCATCCCAAATCCCTTCGGGCCTTCTGGCCTGAGCTCCCCAATGACGGCCGCCACCTCTGCCTCCACGTCCTGGTCGCTCATCGCGGCTGGAAGGTACGCCTTCAAGACAGCCATCTCGGCTTCCTCACGGCGCGCAGAGTCGGTGCGTCCAGCCTTGCGGTAGACGTCGATCGCCTCCTCACGCTTCTTCACCTCCCTGCGCGTGGCGCGCACGACAAGCTCATCGTCGATCTTGCCGCCCGCCCCGCTTTCCTTGCTCGCCTTCACCAATTCGCTCTTCAAGAGTGAAAGCGTGTCGAGCGCAACCTCGTCACGTCGCCGGCGAGATTCGACCAGTTCCTCTTGAATGCGGTCGTAAAGCCCCACGGCGGCGATTGTCACACATGCACCGATCGCCGATAATCGGCGCCTAATGCCTGTGGCTTTGCTGGTCGGACCGTTCGCGGCTCTTATTGGCCTGGTGGCGATCTTCTTCGTATTGCGCCGCAAGTCGGTGGACAAGCGTTCGATGTATTCGGCGCGACGCTCGCAGATCGAGCACAAGGTTCGCGCCGCGCGCCAGCGCACGCTCACGCCTGCGGGAAGAGCTGAAAAGCATCCGGAGGCTCCGCCGGAGGTCGCCCCGACCTCGATTTTCGCCCCCAGCGCGGGCACGCCGCGGGTCACCTACGAGCCGTCCGCTTACCAGCCGCCCCCTGCCGCGCCCCCGGCCCCTGCGAAGGAGGCTTTGTCCTGGGACATGCCGCCGGCGGCCACACCCACGTTCCCGCCTCCAGAGTCTGCGCCAGCCCCGTACGCGCCCCCCGAGGCTCCGCCTCCACCGGTCGAGGAGGTCTGGACACCCGCGCCCGCGGAAACACCGAGGCCAAGCGAGGTCTGGACACCGGCCCCAGCTCCCTCCGAACCCACGCCGCCGCCGGTTGAGCCGGTGCGTCCGGCCGCACTCGCAGCGGCTCCCGGCTCCTGGTCCGTCGTGGCGGATGCCGCCAAGGAGTCGGCCGAGACCAGCGAGGCTCACCCGAAGAAGAAAGGCAAGCAGGAAGTGGCGAGCGGGTCCTGGCAGTTGGCCTCGGGCAATGCGCCAGGAGATACGGAAGCCGAAGACGAAGTTATCAAGACCCCCAGCGTGCTGGTCGCCATCGCGCAGTACGCAGTGCTCGTAGTTGGCCTGGTCATGGTGCTGATCGGGGTGTTCGTCATGATCGCCAACTCGCACGTCACGTAAAGGCTTCGACAATCTCCGCAGCAAGCCGCCCGCCGCCATCCGCCATCACCGTGTCTAGCACGAGGGTTCTAAGGCCCAGCGCATCCAGGTCGCGCGTCAGCTCCTGATCGCGGCTGTCGAGTACAAAGGCGCCGCTGACGTCGCGATACATTCGCGCCACCTCGACCGGATTGGGTTCGGGTCCAACGGCTTGCATCATCTCCACAGTCGGGCCTTTGAGCGCAGCACCACTGACGATCGGCGTGATCGCCACGGTGCGCTCGCGCCGCATATGCGGGCCGATCACTCTGATGATCGGAGCGATTGAGATCAATGGGTTTGACGGCCCGATGATGACCAGGTCCGCTTGGTTCAGGGCCGACAGCACCTCGTCGGTCGGCCGCGCGGCTTCAATGCCCGCGAACTGGATCGCACGCAGTGCAGGGCCAAGGCGTTCGCGCACGAAGTACTCCTGGAACGAAAGCTCGCCGCCGTCGGTGATGAATCGCGTCCTCACGCGCTCGTTTGTCATCGGCAGCACGTCCGTGTCGATTCCGAAGCGGCCGCAGAGGGCAAGCGCGCTCTCGGTGAGCGAGCTTCCACGCCGCAGCATCTCCGCGCGGACAACGTGTGTTGCGAAATCTTTGTCTCCGATCCGAAACCACGTCGGCTCGCCCAGCCGTCCGAGCTCGTCGAGGACTCGGAAGGAGTCTTCCTTGAGTCCATAACCTGCTTCCTCGTTGAACACGCCGGCCAGGCGGTAGATCACCGCGTCAACGTCGGGCGAGACCAGGAGGCCCCAGAACTCGTCGTCGTCCGCAGTGTTCGCGATGACGGTGAGATCTCCCGGCTCCAACAGAACCTGGATCGCGGCGGCAAGCTTGGCGCCCCCCGTGCCACCGGCCAGAACGACGACTCTCAGCGGAAGAGGTCCTCTGCCGCCGGCCGGACCAGGTCGCGCCCGCTGCCGCTTCCCTCCAACCGCAGCCCACGGACGATGACGGCAGGCGTGCGAGCCGTCTTGCCCATGACGATGCCCGCGGCTGCCGCTACGTCATCCGCAATCGCCAGGACTGTTGCATGCAGCGACTTGCCGGCGTCGTCAAGGCTCCCTCGCAGGTCAAGCAACGCGGGCAGCCCGGCGACGCCGAGCGCGACGTTCACGATGCCGAGTCGCCATGGCCGGCCGAACGTGTCGGAGACGATCACGCCAACATCGACGCCCGTCATCTCTCGCAGCCTGCTGCGCAGCCGGTCTGCGCTTGCGTCCGGATCCTCGGGCAGCAGCGTCACCTGATCCACTCCAGGAACATTGGAGTGATCGACGCCCCCATTCGCGCAGACGAATCCATGCCGGGTCTGAGTGATCAGCACTCGCTGCGAGCGTAGGACACGGACGCTCTCGTCGAGGATCACCTGGACCATGCGCGCGTCCGGTCCGGCAACGAGGTCGGCGGCGATGCGCACCGCCTCGCTGCTTGCCGTCACTGTTTGGAGATTGACAATCCGGCCTTCGGACTTCGACACCACTTTTTGCGCGACGACGATGACATCGCCCGGCTCGAACTTCGACCTCGAGCCGATCAGCTGACCGAGGTCGTCACCAGGACGGACCTCAGGCAGGCCCTCCACGCCGATGAGTTCGAGGTGCGTCACACTGCACGCCGCAACCGCGCAAGATCGCCCGGCTCGTCGAGGTCGAGCGCCATGGCCTCGGAATCGTGAACCACGAATGTGACCCCGCTTCGCTCTGCCTCGTCGCGGAACTTGGCAAGCGAGTCTGATCCGAAATGGAGTGAGATGGCGCCCGGAGGGCGAAGGTAAAGCGCGTTGGTACCGCCGCGTCCGACGGCACGCACAGCTACCGCGACCGGAGCTTCGATTCGAGACCCGGCTTCGAGCACCTCGCGGACCGCGTCGACAGTGACCAGCGGCAGGTCGCTCGACAGAAGGAGCACCGCATCGGCGCCGCCGTCGACAGCTCGAGCGATGCCGCGCGCAGCGGCCACGTTCTGCCCTTCCTGCCCAGGCTCTAGAAGGACTTCGGAGCCCCACGTTTTCGCCAGGTCCGCGACTTCCTCGTCGCCCGCGACGACAAGGACTCGGTCCCCCGCAGCTGCCGCCTGGACGGCAAGCTGAGCGTTGCGTCGAGCGAGAGCTCGTCGCTCCTTCGGTCCAAGTGCCGGTTGAAGCCGCTGCTTGGCCGAGTCGAAATCCTTGATGAGGACGACTACCCACGTCGACATTGCTAGCCCCACCTCTGTCGTAGGCGCGGCAGGATCTGCGAGCCATAGAGCTTCAGGAAACGACCCTGGTCATCCGTGGGCGAGTGGAAGACGAGGTGATTGAATCCAAGCTCCACATAAGGACGGAGCTGCTCGATGTGCTCGTCGGGATCGCTCGACACCAGCCAGCGCCGGTGCGCTACATCTTCGACACCCTTGGCCAGCCGTTCCATTTCGCGAGGATCGTCAACACCGGCTTTGGCCTCGGCCGGAAGGGCAAGCGCGGCCCAGATCTTCGTATCTTCCATCGTGCGCGAGCGATCCGTGTCGTACGACACCTTCACCTCGATCATGCGATCGAGCTGGCTCGGGTCGCGACCTGATTCTTTGGCCCCTTCATCGAACGAGGGGAGCAACTGGTCCGAATAGAGCTCCATTCCCTTGCCGGAAGTGCAGATGAGGCCGTCCCCGGCACGGCCGGCGTACTTGGCCACCTGCGGGCCGCCCGCGCCCACATAGATCGGTAGAGGTTTGTCTGGGCGGTCATAGATCGTCGCGTTGCGCGTGTGGTAGTACTCGCCGTCGAATGTGACGGACTGCTCGGTCCACAGCAGCCGGATCAGCTTGACCGCTTCCCGCAGACGTGCAAAACGCTCCTTGTTATCGGGCCATGGAATGCCGAGAGCGCCTTCGTTGAGGTGCTCTCCGGTGCCGACCCCGAGGATGACGCGATCCGGAAACAGCACGCCGAGCGTCCCGAAGGCCTGGGCCACGATCGCCGGGTGATAGCGAAATGTGGGCGTCGCGACCGAAGTGCCGAGCGCAACTTTCTTCGTGCGCTCGCCAGTGGCCGCAAGCCACGCGATCGCAAATGGGGCATGGCCGTCGGAATGGCGCCATGGCTGGAAGTGGTCACTGACGAAAACGCTCTCGAAACCGTTCTCTTCAGCGGCGATGGCGAAATCGAGCAGGTCGCGCGGGCCGAACTGTTCGGCGGAAGCCTTGTAGCCGAGCCGCAACGCCACTAGTAGCGGGCCACTTTAGCGGTCCGTGCGAGGGACGCGTCGGTAATAGCGCTTCCAGCTGAACGCGATCCCGCCCGCCGCCGCCGCGATGACAACGACGCTCAGGGCGATGAGGCTGCGATTGTCGAAGCTGCCGATCGCGCCGGCCGTCATCATCACCAGCAGTCCGATTGCCAGCAGCATCATGACGACGAGCGTGATCGCGCGGTGAAGCTGCACGGTCCTGTTAGCTTACCGGCGCGTGGGACAGGCAAGGCCGGACGTGGTGCGGGTCGAGTCGGTCACCTCGACCCAGGACATCGCCCGCCCGCTGCCAATCGGCTCAGTCGTGGTCGCGGAGCATCAGACGGCCGGCCGCGGACGCCTCGACCGGCGTTGGGAGTCTCCTCCAGGCACCGCGCTGCTGGTCTCGTTCGTCCTGGCTCCAAATCCGATCTTGAGCCTCGCGGCAGGGGTCGCCGCCGCCGAAGCCTGTGGCGGCGGAGTCCGCCTCAAATGGCCGAACGACCTATTGCTGCATGGCGCCAAGGTGGGTGGAATCCTGGTTGAGGCGATGGCCGCCAAAGCGATCTGTGGAATCGGTATCAACCTCACCTGGGCGCCCGAGGGCGCGGCCACGCTGAACCAGGATCGCGATCAGCTTCTGGACAACCTTCGAGTGGAGCTCGAGCGATGGTCTTCGGCGAAGCCGGATGCGGTGCTCGTTCGATGGCGAGAGCTCTCCGACACCCTCGGCCGCCGAGTTCGTGTCGAGATGGCCGGAAAAATCGTCGAAGGTGTGGCGCAGGACATCGGACCCAACGGAGAGCTCATCGTCGATGGCGTCTCCGTGATATTCGGCAGCGTTATTCACCTATGAGTCGCATGATTTCCGGCAGCACCTCTCCGGATTTGCCGCGAATGACCACGGTGGCGACATCGTCGAGCGGGGTCGGTTCCGCGTTGATCACGATCAGTGACGCGCCCGACCTGAGGGCGGCCACCGGGATTTCCGCCGCCGGATAGACCACCAGCGAGGATCCCACCACGAGCATCACGTCCGCCTCGCGCGCGAGCATGAAGGCCTCCTGAACAGCTGCCTGCGGCATTGGTTCTCCAAACAGGACCACCGTCGGCTTGAGAAAGATCCCGCCGCAGACACCACACCGCGGCGGCATCTCCACATCAAGCCGCGCCTGGACCTCGCTTCGGGGTTCGCGATTTCCGCAGTCTAGGCACTCAACGGTTCGACCGGATCCATGCAGCTCGATCACACGCCGGCTGCCAGAGTCCTGATGCAGACCATCGGTGTTCTGCGTCGCCACCGCGACCAGGTGCCCACCGGCTTCGAGCGCGGCGAGCGCGTGGTGGCCGGCGTTGGGTCGGGCCGCGAGGGCGACGCGACCTCTGTCTTTCGAAACCTTCCAGTAAGCGCTCGGGTCGGACATGAAGTAGTCGATCGAAGCGACCTTGACCGGGTCGTACTTCGTCCAGAGGCCACCGTCGCCGCGGAACGTTGGGATTCCGCTTTCCGCCGAGACCCCGGCGCCCGTGAATGCCAGGCCTCGCTGAGCATTCGACAGCAGCTCTGCCGCGTCACGAACCATTGCACAGCTATGTTAGGAACCGTGCGCGTGACCGTTCCGGAATCGCGCCGGATGGTTGCGCTCTACGTTGCCGCCGGTGCCTCGTTCGCCGCCCTCGCAGCGCGTGGACTCACCGTGCCGCTTTACGCGCACGATCTGGGCGCGAGCCGGTTCGAGGTCGGTGCCCTGTTCTCGGTCTCCACCCTCGCAGGCGCTTTGCTTTCCCTTCCCTCTGGCGTCCTCGTGGATCGCTTCGGCGCGCGTGCCCTGCTTGCCGGCTCATTTGTGCTCGCCGCCGCATCGCAGCTCGCCACCGCCGCAACGACAAGCGTCGCCCCGCTGTTCCTGTGGCAGGTTATCGGCGGGCTCGCGGCCGGCGCGCAACAAGCGGCACTGTTCAGCGCCGTTGCCGAATCCACCTCGGGCAGCCGCCTCGGACGCGCCTTGGGATGGCTGACGTTTTCGATGCAGGCAGGATTCTTCCTTGGTCCCTCGATCGCGGGTCTCGCCCTGCGCTGGATCGATGTGAGGACGGACATCGCCGTCACTACAGTGCTGCTTGTCGCCGCAATTCCAGGTGCGATTGCGGCGAGCGGGACGCGACAGCACACGGGTCAGGGCATTTCCTTCCGCGCGCCTCTGCAGGCACTCATGCGGCAGCGTGCGTTCGTGCCGGTAACGATCGGGCTTACCGCCATGGCCCTGGGCTGGGGGACCATCGGCGCGTTCCTGCCGATATTCGGGAGGGAGGCGCTGGGCCTGCCGAGCGCGCAGGTCGGCTACCTGCTCGCCATTCAGGCCATAGTCAACGGAGTTTCACGGCTGCCCGGCGGCCGCCTCGTCGATCGAGCGAGGCAGCGGTGGCCGATCGTTTTCGTCGGGACGATAGTGTGGTCCGGCGCAACCGTGGTCCTGGGTCATCTGACCGGATTTTTGTGGCCCGCAATTGTCCTTGCTGTTGCCACGCCATTCATGGCAGCTGCCTTCATTGCCATCGGCGTCGTGTTCGCCGACCTCTCTGCTGCTTCCACTCGCGGTGTCACCATGGGCATGTACGGGACCACCCTCTTCCTCGGGTTGGCGGTGGGCCCGCTTGTCTTCGGCCCGCTGGTCCAGACGTACGGCTACGCGGTGGGCTTTACCGCGTGCGCCGCGGTCGCGGTGCTGCTTGCGCTCGTGATGGCCGCGTTCCATGCGGAACCGCTGCGCCGGCGAGGTGAGCCGGCGCTGCCTCCAGCCGCGCCTGGGACTTGAGGTACTCGGCCAGCACTGTCCGGTGGCCGGGAAAAGCAAGCTCGGGAAGCGCGTCGAGTCCGAAGACGCCGACTTCGAGCATCTCCGCGCCGGCCAGCGGGCGGACGCCGTCGAGCAGCCGGCCGCGATACGCGATCCCAACCATGCTGGGCGCGTCCGTCTTGGGGATGTGATACACGCCGATCAGCCCGATTAGCTCGACAGACACGCCGATCTCTTCCATGCACTCGCGCGCCGCGGCAGCAGCAGGATCCTCGTCGTCATTAACGAATCCACCCGGCAAGCACCACAGCCCGTAACCAGGCTCGATGGCCCGGCGGCCCAAGACAATCCCGCCGTCGGCTTCGACAACCACCGCCGTTGACACCTTGGGGTCGTGCCACAAGACGAAGTTGTCACGCGGGCACGCTTCGACCTCGCGACCTTCGATGACGCGCGTCACCAGGGCGGTGCCGCAGTTGACACAGAAGTGACCCAACAGAGCCGAGGTTACCGACTTGCCAGGAGTGGCTACGCGTGCTGCTGCTGTTTCGCCGTCGCTTTCATGTCTGCCACGCGAACCTGGTTCCGGCCACCGTGCTTGGCGGCATAGAGCGCCTGGTCGGCGCGCTCCATCAAGGTGGTGAACAGAGCGGGTTCGTCGGTGGCGGCGACGCCGATGCTGATGGTGAGTTTGAGCCCACCCGGAAATGTCGCCGCCGCGACCTTGGCCCGGATGCGCTCGGCGAGGGTCCGTGCGCCTGCCTCGGTCGTTTCGCTGAGGATGATTCCAAACTCCTCGCCGCCGTAGCGGGCGCACACATCCGATTCGCGCCCACCGGTGACGAGAATCGAAGCCAGCTCCGCTAGAACAGCGTCGCCGTTCAGATGGCCGTACGTGTCGTTGACCTGCTTGAAGTGGTCGAGGTCGATCATCAGGAAGGAAATCGCCTTGTGGTGACGTCGGGCTCGCTGCATCTCTTGTAGGAAGCGCTGAGCGAGGGCGCGTCGGTTCGGCAGCTTCGTCAGCTCGTCGGTGAGTGCGTTCTCCTCCTGCGCCTGGAACAGCTGGGCGTGCCGGATGGCGATCGCGGCCTGCGAGGCGACACCATTGAGCAGATCGGCCTGATCTTCGGTGAGCTCCCGCCAGGCGTTCAGATAGAGCTCCATCGAGCCCATCAGCTGGCCAGAACGCTGCACCGGTACGACGAGCACATGCATCGGGTGGCCCCCTCCCTCTATGCCCGGCGCCGTGTGCTCGTCGAGCTTGACGACCAGGGGACGCATGGCGGCGATCGCGGTGCGAACCGGCTCCTCGTCGAGCTTGCGGATCGAGCCGCGTGCGCGGTGGGCGAGGTTGTACTCGGCTTCCCGGTGCAGGTGAGCCTTTGTGGGCTGGACGAGGTACATGGCGCCGGCGACTGCGCCCATGATCCTGCCGGCGTGCGTGAGGGCGACGTTCAGGACCTCCTCGAGCGCCAGTGAGGAGTTGACCGCGGAAGCGATCGCCAGGAGCAGGGCTGCCCGATCTCGCGCTCCACTCTCATCGTCAAGGGCGGCCTGGAGCTCCCGCGTGGTGCCCCGGAGGCGCATGAGCGAGAAGACGAGGAGGAGCAGAGCCGGGATTAGCAGCACCGAAGTGATGAGCAGAACGCCCGCGAGATCCAATGGTTTTTATCCTCCCGGCGCTGAAGTTGTCATAGGTTAACGCTCGAGCCTCAGAGTTGGTTCGGGCTATACTCGCGCCGATCTGGAGCCCCTCTCTTTCGACGACCTGCCGCTAGGCGGCGAATGGACTACCCGCCGTCGCACCATTTCTGAATCGGAAATCGCCCTGTTTGCGGGCCTTTCCGGAGACTTCTCGCCCCTCTCGATCGAGGCCGGCCCTGGCCAGGCCCGCGTTGCCCCACCCGCCCTCCTGGTGGCTGTGGCGATCGGGCTCGGGACGATCGACATGCCACTACCCTCTGTCGAGGAGTGGGAATGGCTCAACTGGAAGTTTCCCCGTCCTGTCCACGCCGGTGACACGATTTACGCTCGCTGGACGCTGACCCAGAAGCGACCTCCGGTTGGCGGCGCGCCGACCTCGATCGTCGTGTGGCGGGTGGACCTCCACACAGCAGACGGCGCCCTGTGCGCCGAGGGCGAGGTCGGGGCTAAGGTCAGGCGCCAGGTAGCTGTCAAGGAGCGCCGCCCCCAGGAGCCCGCGGCGACTGCTGCGGCGGCCGCAGGCACGGCACCTCGCCGGCGAAGGGGAAGGCGGAGACCCGCCCCGGCGGCCAACGGGCCGGTGCCTGAGATCCCCGCCATCGCCGCCCCGCCCGCAGCAACGGCCAAGCCGGAGCGGGCGGCAGGTCCGGCGAGGCGGCGGCGGCGGCGGCGGCCTTCCGGCGCATCGTCGGCGCCGACAGGGGAGCCAGCCGGAAGCTCGGCTCCTCCCACTGAACCGGCGCCTCCTCCACCTTCGCCCGCCCCGTCCGCTGCCGCCGAGCGTGGCGGCCTGAGTGGGGTCATCCGGCGGCTGCGCCGAACCTAAGAGGCTAGGCGGGGACTTCCAGCGTCTCCAGGTACTCGATCACCCTGCGGGTGAGTTGCGTCGGCGTTGATGCTCCGCTGGTCACGCCGACTTTCCTTGCGCCCGCGAACCATTTGAGGTCGAGATCCTCGAGCTTGTCGACGAGGTACGCGGGCTTCTGACCGAGCTTCTTGACCACCTCGACCAGCCGCAGCGAGTTGGACGAGCGAGGGCTTCCGACGACGATCACGAGGTCAACGTGCTGGGCCGCTTCCACCGCCGCCTCCTGCCGCTCCTGGGTCGCCCGGCAGATCTCGTTGTGCCCCTCCGCCTGCGGGTAACGGGCCGTGACGCGGCCGATCAGGTCTTCGGTGTCCCAGACGGAAAGCGTCGTCTGGCACGTGACGGCGATCCGGTCGCCTTTAAGGTCGAGCGCGTCGATGTCCTCGGGATCCTGGACCAGGTGGACCTTGCCCGGCGCCTCGCCCATCACACCTTCCGGCTCCGGGTGGCCTTTGCGTCCGATGTAAACGACCTCGTAACCCTTGTTGGCGAGGTCGGCGACCAGCTCATGCGTGCGCACAACGTCGCTACACGTGGCATCGACCGGCTTCAAGCCCAACTCGACCGCGCGCTGCTTGACCTGCGGTGACACGCCGTGGGCAGTGAAGATGACCGTCCCCTCTTTGATCTGGCTCAAGCCGGCGAATCGGTCGGGTTGGTCCACCAGGGCGATACCCTGCTCCTGCAAACCGTCGGTCGCGTGAGTGTTGTGGACGAGCATGCCGAGCATGTGCACCGGCCCGTCCGTCTCCTCTCGCACGCGCTTGGCGATCCGAAATGCGTCCACCACGCCATGGCAGTAGCCGCGCGGCGTGATCTTCAGGACCTCCATCTCGACCCGAGTTTACGTGAGATGATTTCGGCGTCATGGCGGTCGCCGGAATCGGCGCAGTCCAGTCCGAACTAGCTCACCATTCCCGTGAAGCTCGGTTGGCGCGCGTTCTGGCACTGATTGTCGACAGCATCGCCGTAAGCGTCCTCAGCCTGGTGGCCACCAATGTCTATGGGGTGGAACAGATAACGTCGGGATCTCCCGCGTCCTTCCACTACACAAGCAGCACCACAGTAGCCTGGCCGTGGCTGACCTTACTTGGCATCCTGTACTTCGCGGTGCCAGAGGCTCTGTTCGGCGCGTCGCCTGGCAAGTACTGGGCACGGCTGCGGGTTGTCCGCGTCGACGAGAAGCCTCTCGATGTGAGAGCTGTCGTAATCCGCAATGTACTGAAACCGATTGATTTTCTGCCGATGCTTTATCTGCTCGGAGGCGTTTCCGTTCTGTTCACTGCGAAGAGTCAGCGGCTTGGCGACCTGGCCGCGGGCACGACGGTCGTTTATCGTCATCACGCGCTCGAGCCGGGCGCGACCCGAAACATGAGCTCGCAAACGCGGCGTGTTGCCGGCATCGTTCTGGCCATCGCGATGTTGTTTACGATCGCTTTCAACTACTTCGGCCGCCCACCACTCGTCGTTCAGGGACTCTTCAATACCGGACGGTTCTTTCCGGGCGGCAATGCTTACAAGCTTGGAAATCCGGAGTGGAGTCTGGGTACCGTCACGTATCCCGTCACCGTTCTCGGCACATCAAAAACGTGCACCGGAACAATCACGCTGAATTGGTACGTACTCGGATGGGGCGAGGGCGGAGCGTCCTGGGGCTGCCGGCCCTAGCTGATACCTGCGAACAGATCGGGCTCGGGCGGCTCCGTGACCAGCTTGCCTCGCGCCAGCTGGTAGTACTCGGTGCCGAACGCGAGCTCGTAGATCTGGCTTGCCATCGTCGCGAACCACGAATTGGGGTCGTTCTGGCTCGAATGCGCGGCGAAGGCCTTGCGCTTCTGATCGACATAGTCGTGAACGTCGATCCGTGTCGTCACCAGCTCATCGGGCGTCCCCGCCACTCGCATGTTGGTGTTCTGCTGGCGCTGCGCCTCCTCAGGCATCTGGCTCGCGAACGCTTCCATCATCGAACGCGGAATTGCCGTGTAGTAGAGCTTCTTCGGCGCCCAACCCTCGCGCTCGAGCAGATCCAGCGCCGCGTTCGTGACGTGATACGCCTTGACGTGATCCGGGTGTCCGTAGATGCCATCTTCCGCGTACGTCACGACCACATCGGGGCGCTCCTCGCGAATGAACACCGCAAGCTTGGCGGCGGCTTCGTCGAGACGCGCCTGGTGGAAAGACCGCGGGTCCTTGTTGTCCGGCGTGTCCACCATGCCTGAATCCCGGTAGCCGAGGAACTCGATCCGGTCGACGCCGAGAATCTCGCCTGCGGCCTTCAACTCTTCAGTCCTGATTTCGCCAAGTCGAGGGCGGCTTGCTTCTGGATCCATGTTGTAGATCTCGCCCACCTCTCCCCGCGTTGCGGTGACCAGAACCACACGATGGCCATGCGACTTCGCCTTCATCATCACTCCGCCGGTCGAGATCGCCTCGTCGTCGGGATGCGCGTGGACGAGCAGCAGCGTTCCCATTTAGCCGCCGGCTCCGATCAACACGTCGGCCAGCTGCTTGATTCCGCCGCGGCCCGGTCCAGGAATCGTCCGATCCGCGGCGGCGATCACCTCCGGCTCAGAGCCTTCGACCGCTACGCCGAGGCCTGCCCACGCAATCATCGACGCGTCGTTGCGTCCATCACCCACCGCCACGGATTGATCTTGCCTGATGCCAAGCCGCTCGCACAGGAACGCAAGCGCCGAAGCCTTGTCACTTTCGATGCTCGTGAACTCGAGATACGTGGGTGTGGAAGTGGCGACGTTCAGCCTTCCCTGCCACCGCTTCCGGGCCTCCGGCAGCAGCGCCTCGAGCGTCTGCGCGGTCGACACGATCACCAGCTTCGGTGTTGTGGGCCCCATCGCGGCATCCAGGTCGCCGACCACATGGATCTCCATCCCGGCGTGGTTCGCATATTCGTGCGCCTCGGGCCGGTCGCGCTCGACGATCAGCCGATCGTCTCGATAGGCCTGGACGTGAAGTCCGCGGTCGCGAGCGAAACTGATCACCTCCATCGCGAGGTCATGCCCCACGCCGTGGTCGAGGATGCTGCTTCCGTCCGGCATCCGGACCTCGGCGCCCTGGTAGCAGATGATCGGACCCTCGAGGCCGAGCTTCTGAACCCATGGAAGGGCACCGGGAAACGGCCTGCCGGTGCACGCGACGACAGTCACGCCCGCGCGAATGATTCTGCCCAGCGCTTCGACGTCCCTCGGGTCGAGGTTCAACCTCAGATCG
Organism: Nitrosotalea sp.; assembly: GCA_035687505.1. Classification (GTDB taxonomy): domain Bacteria; phylum Chloroflexota; class Dormibacteria; order Dormibacterales; family Dormibacteraceae; genus Palsa-870. The sequence continues at coordinate 26,385 of DASRWV010000103.1, read as the reverse complement.
AGGATGGTGCCGTCGAGATCGAGGGCCATCAGGCGATAGCGCGTCGCGAGGGCTATTTCTTGACCTCGGTGTTGATCAGGTTCGGCGGCCGGCCGCCACGAACCGCCGTCGCCATGTTCCGCGCGGCCATGGCGGACATCTCCGACCGGGTGCGGGTCGTGGCGCTAGCGATGTGCGGCGCGAGCAAGACATTCGGCATCGGGATCAAGCCTGGATGAACCGCCGGTTCGCGCTCGTACACATCGAGCCCCGCGCCCGCGATCTTCTTCGCATTCAGCGCTTCGACCAGCGCCGCCTCGTCCACCACCGGCCCGCGTGAGGTGTTGATGACGATTGCGGTGTTTTTCATCAGTGCGAACTGCGGCGTGCTGAGCAGGTGGTGCGTCTCCGGTGTCAGAGGCACGTGCACCGATATGAAATCGGATTCCGCGAGCAATCTGCCCAGTTCAACCCTCGTCGCGGCGAACTGCTGCTCGGCATCTGGCGGCAGCGGGTGCGGGTCGTAGTAGAGCACTCGCATGTTGAATCCCTTGGCGCGATGAGCGACGCCTCGGCCGATCCGGCCTACGCCGATCAGGCCCAGCGTGGCGCCGAACACGTCGGCGCCGAGCATCATGTCGATCGCCCAACCCTTGAACTTTCCCTGACGGGTGAAGGTGTCCGCCTCGACGATCCTGCGCGCGGTCGCCATCAGCAGCGTGAATGCAAAATCGGCTGTCGCGTCGTCGAGCACACCGGGCGTGTTGGTCACCATGACCTTGTGCGCTGTGGCGGCGTCGATGTCGATGTTGTCGAAACCGACCGCGACGTTGCTGACGATCTTCAGCCCCGGCGTCGACAGCACTGTCTCGCGGATCGGATCCATGAGCTGACTCACGATTCCGATGCAACCGTCCGCCGCCTGCCGGATGCTCGTCTCATCCAGCGCAGCGCCCGCGGGATACGCGACGACCTCACCTGCCTCCGCAAGGATGGCAGGGCCTGGGTCGAGGATCGGGTGCATCAAGAGAATCCGGGGCTTTGCGGCGCTCATGGTTTCAATCCCAGCTCCTCTGCGATCGGCTTCAGGGCGTCGCGAACAATCTCCACGTGTTCGTCGAAGGGTATACCGAGTTGTTCGGCTCCCGCGACGAGCTCCTCGCGATGCACGCCTCGCGCGAACGCCTTGTCCTTCATCTTCTTGCGCACGGTGCTGGGCTCGACCGCGCTCAGCGACTTGTCGGGCTTGACCAGCGCGCACGCGATGATGAACCCAGACATCTCATCCACGGCATTGAGCGCTTTGCGGATGTTGGTGTCGCGCGGAACACTCAAGTAGTCGGCATGAGACGCGATGTCGTCGAGGATGTCCTCAGGCCAGCCTCGCTCGCGCAGCATCTGGATCCCGCGCATCGGATGGAGGTCAAGGGTCGGACCAGACTCGTAGTCCCAGTCGTGGATCAGTCCCAATACGGCCCAGCGCTCCTCATCCTCGCCAAAGCGGCGTGCATACGCGCGCATTGCCGCCTCGACGCTTCGCATGTGGCGCCGCAGCTGGTCGGTCTTGGTCATCGAGGTCACGAGCTCCCACGCTTCGTCACGAGTCGGTGTCAAATCAAGATTTCCTTCAAAGCCGCCAGAAGGCGTTCGTGTTGGACGCGTGTGCCGACAGTGATGCGGAACCAGCCGGCGATTGGGTCACGATCGTAATGCCGGACGAGGATTCTTCGCTCTCGAAGCGCATCCGCGACCGCCGCGGCTGAGTTGCCCAACGAGGGCTTGACGAACACGAAGTTTGCCGCCGAAGGCGAGTAGTGCTCGAAGCCCAATTCGCGAAGCTGGTCTTCCAACCAGACGCGCTCGGACACGACGTAGTCGACGATCTCTTTATGGTGCGAGTCGTCCTCAATCGCGGCAACCGCGGCGACGATGGCGAGCCGGTCCATGTTGTACGAGTCCTTGACCGCATCGAGGGCGCCGATCAGCTCAGGGCTTCCCAGCGCGAAGCCGATCCGCATGCCCGCCAGCGCGTAGGACTTGGACATCGTTCGCAGGATGAGAAGGTTCTCGTGCTTAGCCAGGAGCTCGAGCTGCGACTCGATGGCGAAATCGACGTACGCCTCGTCTAGGACGACCACGCCCGCCGACCGCAAGAGAACGCGCTCGACGGATGCGCGACCGTGCCAGGTACCCGTCGGCGAATTGGGATTGACCAGGAACTTGAGCGGCGCCGAGTCGTCCACCAGGTCACTGGACCAAGTGAATGCCTCCGCGCTCGGGTGAGGCGACGGCACGACCTCGTGTATCCGGCACAGGGGCTCGAACAGCGGATAGGTCGGAGTGGGATAGGCGACGCGGTCTCCCTTGCCGGCGAAGGCGCGGAAGCACATCTCGATCAGCTCGTCCCCCCCATTTCCAAGCGCAACCTGCGCCGGGTCAAGGTCGAAATGCTTTGCGATCGCACGCCGGGCCGGAGCCCCGGTGGGGCTGGGGTACAGGCGCAGAGAATCGCCTGCGGCGGCCCTCACCGCTTCGATCACCTTCGGCGATGGAGGCAGCGGCGCCTCGTTGGTGTTGAGCTTGACCCAGTCCTCGCCGTCAGGCGGCTGCTCGCCCGGTACGTACGGGTGAAAGCCCTCGAGGCTCTTTTTCAGGAAGCTTTTCGGCATTCGAGTAAGAAAGTCTCCAGGGCTAGGCGGGGGCTGACGTTCTGCTCGAGGTAGCCAAGCGTGTCGTACGAAAGCTCGACCAGCCGGGCCCACCGGCCCTGCTCCCGACCTCGGCTCGCCAGCATCCTCTTACGCAGCTCGATCTGCCAGCTTGCGATCGCGAAGAGGGCGGGATCCTCGGCCTCACCTTCAGTCCGCCGCCACGCCATTTGACCCATGTCCAGCTCGGCCGCCACCTGGAGAGGCACGTCGGCGGGAGCTCCGAAGATCTCCTCCAGACGTCGAGTCCAGGCGACGTGGAGGTCGATCACGCTCTGATCGCCGGCCACCCGCATCGCCCAGCCCGGGCGGCCGCGAGCCAGTTCGGCGATGAGCCGCGCGCGCGATGCATCCGCCCCGCCGGCCGTCAGCAGCTTCTCGATCTGAGGCGAAGGCACGGGATGGAAGAACACGCGCTGGCAGCGTGATACGACAGTGGGCAGCACAACAAACGGGTTGAGGCTCGGTGAGGTGAGGATGATCACCCGGTGCGGATGCGGTTCTTCCAGCGTCTTCAGCAAGACGCTCTGGTCCTGATCGCGCAGGCGTCCGACGTTGGTGACCAGCGCCACCCGACGTGAGCCGACCGCCGGCTTGAGGTTGAGAAACGCCTGGAGTGACATCTCGTGGAACTCCGGCGGCTTGTCGGGCAGGAGGCGGATCTCGTTGATCGACAGCGGCTTGATGCGATCGTCTTCCCAGTAGTCGGGGTGCCGGGTGAGCGGCGCCTCGGGCAGAAGCGTGGTCGCGAGCGCTCGGGCGGCCATCGACTTGCCGAGCCCGGACTCCCCGACGAAGAGATAGGCATGCGCCAATCGTTCGCTGTCTAACTGCGAGCGCAGCTGGTCCAATGCCTGCGTGTGGCCGGCAACGCCCAAAAAAGGATCAGTCAAGACAGGATCAGTCACGGCGTCTGGGGCGGAGCCGCTCGCCTAGCTTTGGTTTCGCGCTCGATCGCCAGGCGCTGTGCGCGACCCTGCAGCCAGACCTCGCGTATCCGCTGCAGCGCGGTCAGGTTGGTGAGCACGGCCAGGAGAAAGACGACCGCATAGAGCACCCACCCGCCGAATACTCCGGAAAAGACGAGGCCGATCACGGTGACGACCACGCGCTCAGGTCGCGCGAACAGTCCTGACTCGCAAGTGAACCCGAGGCTTTGCGCTCGAGCCCGAACGTAGCTCACTAGGAACGACCCGGCCAGAGCGGCGAACGTCGCGAGCACCAACCACCGCTGGTAGGGCCCGCCCGCGCTGACGAAGTACGCGGCGAGGCCGATGTAGATCGCCCCCTCCGAGTAGCGGTCGAGCGTCGAGTCGAGAAACGCGCCATATGGATAGCTCGTGTGGGTCGAGCGCGCCAGCGCACCATCGAGGATGTCGCAGGTACCGGCGACGATCAGCACCACGCCGGCCCAGCGCAGCTCGCCAAAGGCGACAAGCGTGGCTGCGAAGAAGGTCAATACCAGCCCCACGACGGTGACCTGGTTCGGCGTCAAAGGCACCCGCCCGAGCGCCGACATCAAGACTTCCGCTTGGCGCCGGACCCACGCCTCAAACCGCGTTGTGAACATTGCTCTCTTCTTGTCTCTCTACTCGCACTCGAGACGCGAACCGTGCCGCCTCGCGCGCTTCCTCGTAAACCTCGATCACCTGCGTCGAGACCGTGTCCCATGAATACCGCCGCGCCTTCTCATGTCCGTATGCGCCCATGCGACGCCGCAGCTCCGCATCCCTGGCCAGGATGATCAACGCCGCCCCAAGCTCGGCCCACCCCTTCGGGCGGACTGTGAGGCTGTCGCGGCCGGGCTCGAGGACCGACATGTAGCCCGGGACCTCGGTCGCGACCACCGGAAGGCCCGAAGCCATCGCCTCCAGGAGCACGATGCCAAAGCTCTCGGCGCCAGTGGCGGGAGCGCAAAAGATGTCCGCGCTGTTGTAGTAGCGCGGCTTCACGGAGTCGGGCACGTAGCCCGCCATCACGACGTTCGGGAGCCGGTGACGGGCAATGTACGACTCGACCTTGCCTCGCAGCGGTCCATCGCCGACCACGATGAGGCGGCTCTGTGGAACTCGGGCGCGCATGAATTCGTAGGCACGCAGCAGGTCACCGAGACCCTTCCGCTTTTCCAGCCGCCCAACGAACAGGATGTTCACGTAGTCGTCGCGCAGATGGCGGATCGGCGCAAGACCTGGCTTGAACACGTTGACGTCGATTCCGTTTGGGATCACCCGCAGGGGAAAGTCCGGAAAGTATCGATTGAAAAAGTTGCGCGCGGGCTCGCTCACCGCGATGCCGCGATGGATGTGGTCGAGGTAGGTCTGCAGGATGCCGCGGCCGTAGTAGTAGCCGATGTTGGAGTGCGCGAAAGCGTGGAAGGTGCCGACGTTTGCGGTCGTCGATACCCCAAGCATCGTGATCGGCAGCGCGGGCATCAGCGGCTCATGAAAGTGGAGGACGTCGAAGCGCTCCTCCTCGATGATCGCGGCCACGCGATTGGCCAGGTGAAAGCTGAGTGTGATCCGGGCGACAGAGTCGTTGACCGGAACCGCGATGGGACTGCCGATTCGATAGAACTCACGAGAGTCGAAGTCGATGTCGGCGCGGCTCGAAGGCGCGAAGATGCGCACCTCCTGGCCTTTGTTCCGTAGCTCACCCGCCAGGTATCTGACGTGGTCGGTCACGCCTCCCGGCGAAGCGAAGTCGTAAGGCGAAACGAGGCCGATCTTCATTGACTCGACCTCATGGTGAGTTGGCCCAGATGCGATGTGGAACGTGCCACTGCTCCGGATGTTGCCGAATGAACGTCTCGATCTGACGCAGCAGCAGCACGGTCGCGCGAATCTGGTCCTTCTTGGGATCTCCAGTGTCCTCGGCGAAGATCAGAGGTGCGGCCTCGGCCTGAAAGCTGTCGTCCGCCAACCGGTAGACGCAAACAGGTAGAAGAGGAGTGCCTAGACGAAGAGCAATTGCTGCCGGTCCTAGCGGGATCGGCGCCAGCCGGCCGAAAAACGGCATTGGATAACCAGTGCCGGCGATATCGCGATCGATCGCCGTGATCACCATCTCCTCGTCTCGCAGCGCCTGAAGGACCTTGCGCAGGCCACCATGATTGAGCGTCAGCACGCTGATGCCGAGGCGGGCTCGCGTGTCGCGATACCACTCGAAAAGAGGGCGCGGCTCCAGTTCCTCGGCAAACAAGCTGACCGGGGTGATGGTGGCCGACCAGATCGCTGACACGATCTCGTACGAGCCCATGTGACACGACACCGCCAGCACTCCCTTGCCGAGGGCGCGAGCCTGCTCCAGATTCTCCATGCCCAGGACATGGAGGCGGGGCCGCATCGCCTCCACGTTGGTGCGCGGCAGCATCATCAAGTCGGCATAGGCTTTGGCGTGGTTCCGGAAGTTGAGCCACGAAGTGCGTCGCAGTTTGCGTTTGTCCTTCTCCAGCTCCGGGCAAGCGACCTTCAGGTTGAACTCCAGTCGCGGGCGCGCCAGCGGCGAGAACATCCATGCGAACCGGGCCGCCAGAATCGCGAGAGCGTAGGCCCACGCGTGCGGCAGCCGCTCCACCACCGACTGCACCGCCTTGAACGCCCGGTAGCGCCACACTCACTCTCTCTTGAACATGGGCCGGAATGCGTACCACTGTTCCGGACGCTCCTTGATGAAACCTTCGAGCCGATCGACGACTCGCTGCATCAAGGTCTCTTTCGTTTCCCCGGCCCCAATCGCAAGCGGCGGGTCCAGGTGCACGTGATGGTGGCCGGGCGACGTGGCGTACTGATAAGCCGGCATCAACGGAGCACCGGTCTTGAGCGCGATGGCGGCAGGCCCGCCCGGCACGACAGCACGGCGGCCAAAGAAGCGAACGTCAAGACCAGGACCCTGCTCGAGGTCGCACAGGAGCGCGACGATGTGGTTGGCGTGCAGTGCCTCCGTGATGGCGCGAACCGCCGAGCGCCCGAGCGTGATGACGTTGAGCCCAAACCGGCGGCGCGTCCGCACAACTGCCTCGTTGAGTGATCCGGGAAACCGCTCGGCGACAGCCGAGATGGGGTAGCCCAAGGCTCCGGCATAAGAGCCGGCCATGTCCCACGAGCCCATGTGGGGCACGGCCATGATCACGCCACGACCGCCGGCGAGGGCCGCGTCGAGGTGGTCACGGCCGTCGATCGTCATGCGCCGGATGAGCTCCTCGGGGGTGAGACTGCCCAGGAGAAGGAAGTCCATGAGCATGCGGCCGTAGTTCTGAAACGCGCGTCGGGCCACGCGAGAAACCTCAGGGGATGAGCGTTCCTGGCCAAGTGCCGCGGCGTAGTTGTCCAGGGCCGCGCGCCGCTGGGCGGCGCTGAGCCAGAACCACGCCGCCCCACCGGGCGCTGCCGCCGCATGCCGCAGTCCTGGCGGAACACTCCGCAGGACTCTTGCACTGACCCGATAACTAGCGCCGAGCAGAGGCAGTCGCGGGCTTGATGCGGGCGACGCGTTTGACTCGGCCGTTCGTTCCAGCCTTGCCACCTTCGATGAACTCCTCCACGAGCTGCCGAGCCTCGTTGTCGCTGTACTGCACGGGAGGCGACTTCATGAAGTACGAACTGGGTCCTTCCAGTGCTCCGCCGATGCCGCGGTCGAGCGCCAGCTTGGCGCAGCGCACTGCGTCGATCACGATACCCGCCGAGTTAGGCGAGTCGTGGACCTCGAGCTTTAGCTCGACGTTCAGAGGCACATCACCGAAGGAGCGGCCCTCGAGCCGGATGTATGCCCACTTGCGGTCGTTCAGCCAGGGCACATAGTCGGACGGGCCGATGTGCACGTTTTCGGCGCCCATGTCGTAGTCCATCTGAGAGGTGACCGACCGGGTCTTGGAGATCTTCTTCGACATCAGCCGGTCGCGCTCGAGCATGTTCAGGAAGTCGGTGTTGCCACCGAAGTTGAGCTGGTAGGTGCGCTCGAGCTTGACACCACGATCGCGGAACAGCCGCGTCAGCACCCGATGGATGATCGTCGCGCCGACCTGCGACTTGATGTCGTCGCCGATGATCGGAAGTTTCTTGTCCTCGAAGCGCTTCTGCCAGTACGGCTCGCGAGCGATGAAAACCGGGATGCAGTTGACGAACCCGACGCCCGCTGCGAGGGCCTGCTCGACGTACCACTTGGTCGCCTCTTCCGACCCGACCGGCAGGTAGCTGACCAGAACGTCGGCTTTCGTTTTCTTGAGGATGCCGACGACGTCGGAAGTCTCGCCCGGCGCCTTCTGCACGATGTCCGCTAGATATTTGCCGATGCCGTCGTGTGTCATGCCACGCTGGACTTTGACTCCCATTGCTGGGACATCGCTGAATTTCACAGTGTTGTTGGGTCCGGCGAAGATCGCGTCAGAGAGGTCGAGCCCGACCTTCTTCTTGTCGATGTCGAACGCCGCGACGAACTCGATGTCGCTGATGTGGTAGCCGCCGAGATTGACGTGCATGAGCCCCGGGACCGAAGCCTTGGGCGACGCGTCGCGGTAGTAGTGCACTCCCTGTACCAACGACGAGGCACAGTTGCCGACGCCCACTATGGCGACGCGAACCTTGCCGTTGCGATGACCATTCGATTGACCGTTTTTCTGACCGTTTTTCACGCCCCAACCTCCTCACGAACTTTCATTTGATCTTTGATTCCAAGCAGCTGGTCCAGGCGCGCACGCTCGCGCCCGATGTTCTCGACGTCCAGGGAGCAATAGACCTGACGGCCGTCGCGCCGCGTCCGGACGACGCCGCCGACGCGGAGCATCCGCAGGTGCCAGGAGATGCGCGGCTGGCTCATGCGCAAATGTAGGGCGAGGTCGTTGACGCTCACTTCGCCGAGCTTCCCAAGGTGCTCCAGGATGCGGAGCCGTGTCGGGTTGGCGAAAGCCAGAAAGTGGTCTGGAAGCTCGTGGCGCTGGTTCTGAAGAAACATAACGTTTGCTTTATACGAGTCTAATACATAAAGGGTTCGTTATGTGTTGAGAGGCCGATGGCGGCGACCGTCACAATTCTCGCCGATGCAGCGCCGGCGACTTGTGAAGCTGGTGATTGGCATTCTCGCGGCTACCACTGCGGCTTTGCTCTCGGTTCAGATCGCTCTCGCCGACACGTTGGTCCCGTCGCCAGCGCATGGACAGCCAACCGATCCCGCCACCTTCACATTCGCGATGCCCTTGCCTCCGACAGGAGGTTGTTCGCCCAACACCTTGATCTCCTTCTGGTGGGATTCACTGAACTACGGGATTGGCAATGTACCCCTGACCAACGACCCTAACAACAAGCAGCAGTGCATCGCCGTGCTCAACAACTTTGTCCCGGCGAAATCGTCGCCCCCCGTAAATACGAGCGTCGGCGCTCATATTGTGCAGGCGGGCCAGAAGACTCCCACCGCGCGAGCGCAGTACACGATCGACACGCCACCGCCGCCACCATCGCCGACACCGACACCGACACCAACCCCAACCCCGTCGCCAACTCCGACATCAACTCCCATTTCGACTCCGGGCACAACCCCGCCGACGACCACGACTCCCCCCACGCAACCGCCAACGTCCGCTCCAACACCGATCCAGCGTCCGACTCCAAGCTCAGGCCCGTCGCCGCGCTGCTACGTCGAGGGAATCAGCCCATTGTGCCCGTCACCTAGCACGCCGACTTGCGCATCCCCGGGGACCGCCATGCTGCCCGGGACGCCGTCCGGCGGCGGAGTACCGCCTCTGATGCTCGCCCTGATGGTCGTGCCGCTCGGCGCCATGCTGCTGATAGCTCCAGGCCTGAAGGCGACTGGCCTGACGAGAACTTCGGTACTCCTGTTGCTTGTGGTCACAGCCTCGTGCGCTTGGCCGCCACCGAAGTCGGTTGCCACGTCGCCCAATGCTGTGATCGGGTTCGAAGTGACTCCGGACTGCCGCGGTTACTGGATCGGCGCCAGCGATGGTGGGATCGTCCCCTTCGGGGGCGCCACCGGATACGGCAGCGCCGGCGCGATGCACCTGAACAAGCCAATCGTGGATCTGGAAAGCACGCCCGACGGTGGAGGCTACTGGCTCGTCGCCAGCGATGGCGGCGTCTTTCCCTTTGGCAATGCGACCGGCTACGGCAGCAGCGGTGGCATCAAGCTCAACAAGCCGATCGTCGCGATGGAGAACACTCCCGATGGCGGTGGGTACTGGCTGGTCGCCAGCGACGGCGGGGTATTTCCGTTCGGCAATGCGATGGGCTACGGCAGCACCGGCGCCGTCAAGCTGAACAAGCCGATCGTCGACATGGAATCCACTCGAGACGGGCACGGGTACTGGCTTGTTGCGAGCGATGGCGGCGTCTTTCCCTTTGGCAATGCGGTCGGCTACGGCAGCACCGGCGCCATCAAGCTGAACAAGCCGATAGTGCGCATGGAGGCCACGCCTGACGGTGGCGGGTACTGGCTAGTCGCGTCGGACGGGGGCGTGTTTCCATTCGGAAACGCAGTCGGCTACGGAAGCACCGGCGCCATCAAGCTCAACAGCACGATTGTCGGCATGGAAGCGACACCGGACGGTCACGGATACTGGCTTTTCGCGGCAGACGGTGGGGTCTTCCCGTTTGGTAGCGCGCCGGCCTACGGTTCAGCGGCCGGATGATCTAGCCCCGCTAGAGGTGTCGGACCAGCTGCAGGAACTCCGCCCGTGTGCGCGGGTCTTTGCGGAAGGTGCCGAGCATGCAGGACGTGATCATCTGTCCGCCCGGCTTCTCAACGCCGCGCATCTCCATGCAGAGATGCCTCGCCTCAACTACTACACCAACTCCCTTCGGCGCCAGGGCTCCGTTGAGTGCCTCCGCGATCTCCTTGGTCATGCGCTCCTGGAGCTGCAAGCGGTGCGCGAAAACGCCGACGAGGCGTGGAATCTTGCTCAGGCCCACCACCTTGCCCTTCGGCAGGTACCCGACATGGCACGTGCCGAAGAACGGCAGCATGTGATGCTCGCAAAGGCTGTAGAAGGGAATGTCCTTGACGACGACCATCTCGTCGTAGTCCTGGTCGAAAACGGCGCCGGCGACCACGTCCAGAGGGTCCACACCGTAGCCGTCCGTCAGCTGGCGCAGCGCTCGCGAAACTCGCGCCGGCGTCGCTTTCAGACCCTGGCGGTCCGGATCTTCCCCAAGCGCGGCCAGCAGCGACTCCACCAGCTCGGGAATCTGGTCCCCCAGACGAGGCTTGCTCTTGGCCATGCCGGCATGGTCACACAATTGATAGGTGGACGCGATCGAAGCGGCGCAGGTTCTGTCCGAGATCGGCTACCTGCTCCGGCAAGACCCTAAGGAGAAGTTCCGCGCCCAGGCGTTCTCGACCGCGGCCTGGTCCCTCGCGGTCGAGCGACCTGACCTGGCCACGCTGCACAGCCGCAACGAGCTCACCTCGCTGGAAGGAGTCGGAGCAGGCATCGCGAAGGTGCTCGCCGAATTGCTGGAGACGGGCAAGAGCCGCTACCTCGACCGCCTGCGCGAAGAGATGAAGCAGCCGGCGCGGGATGACGAGTCGATGCTCGACTTCGCCGACTACAAGGGCGACATCCACTCCCACACGAAGTGGAGCGACGGCAAGGCGACCATGCTCGAAATGGCTCGAGGCGCCGAGGCCATGGGTTACCGATACCTGGGCGTGACCGACCACTCGCCACGGATCAAAGTCGTTAACGGACTCAACGCGGACCGGCTGTTGGCGCAATCGAGAGAGATGGCCGAGGTGCAGGCACAGGTGCCCGGCGTGTCCCTCTTGCAGGGCATCGAGGTCGACATCCTGGAAGACGGGTCGCTCGACCTGCCGGACATGGTTCTCGAGCTGCTCGACGTGGTCATCGCATCGCCCCACGTGAAGCTCCGCCAGGAACCGGCGGCGATGACGGAACGCATGCTTCGCGCCGTCTCGCACCCACACGTCGACGTGATCGGTCACCCGACAGGACGCCGGCCCGGATCACGCGAAGGTGCGGCGTACGACATCGAAGCAGTTTTCAAGGAAGCGGCGCGCAACAAGGTCGCGCTCGAGATCGACTGCGACCCTGCGCGAATGGACCTCTCGCCCGAGATGGCGCGACTTGCCCTCGAGCTGGGATGCACCTTCGCGCTCGACGCCGACGCGCATGCCCCCGCCGAGTTCGCCTACGTGCCGATGGGTATGTGGATGGCCCGGCGGGCAGGCATCCCGAAGGAAAAGATCATGAACTTCCGGCCACTCGAGGCATTGACAATGGTTGCAAAATGAAATCAAATTGGTGTCGTGCCAAGAGCGAGCACAGTGCGGTTCACCGAAGAGATGTACGCCAGGCTCGACCAGGCGTCGGCGCGCACCGGGCTCCCGGTCAACTCGATAGTCATTGCCGCCTGCCTCGACTGGTTGCAGCGGCACACTCCCCCCATGGAGTTCCCAATCGGCGGCTCGCCTCTGCTCTCGCCTGACGTGACGCGACCGAGCTCGGCTTTCCAGCAAGCCCCCCGCTGGGCAACGTTGAGGCGCGCGGTGGAGCTGGCGGCCAAGCCACTCGCCCGCCACCCGGAGATGTACCCGTTCGATCGCTTCACCGACCATGCCAAGCAGCTGCTCACTCTGGCGCAGGTCGAGGCGGAAAGGACCGGCTTCTCGTATATCGGAACTGAGCACCTTCTCCTGGCGTGCTTCGGCAACCCTGAGTTCCATGCGGCCAAGATGCTCGCCGGACTCGACATCAAGCACGAAGGGGTCAGCGCCGCGATCGATAAAGCCATCGGCGACAAGCGGCCGGCGCGGCTGCCCCGGATCATTCCGACCTCGCGCGTGAAACGAGTGATCGAGATTGCGTTCAACCTGTGCGGCTCTATGGGCGACGCTCGCGTGGGAACGAATCACCTCCTCCTGGCGCTGGCAACAGAGCGCGACGGCATCGCGGCGCACGTCCTCGGGGACCTGGGAGCGACCAGGGAACGGATCTTGTCGGAGATGTCTCAGCTCTCAGAGCCGGAAGCCTGACCTCGCGCGCCGCTCGGATCGGCGCGCAGCTTACGATCTAAGGCGATGGCCAAGGTCGGGATCATGATCGAAGCGCAGGAAGGCCTCACCTGGGAGAGGTGGCGCAGCATCTGCCACGACACCGACACGCTTGGGTTCGACTCGCTGCGCCGCAGCGACCACCTCATCTCTTTGATGGACGCGCCAGAGCGCGACTGCATCGAATGCTGGAGCTCTCTGGCTCTTGCCGCGGAATGGACCAAGCGCATCCAGTTCGGGCCCATGGTGAGTCCAATGACCTTCCGGCATCCCGCGATCCTCGGAAAGATGGCCGCCTCGATCGACGTTCTGTCGGGCGGGCGCCTTATTCTCGGCGTCGGGGCGGGTTGGAACGCGAATGAACATCGCCTGTTCGGCATCCCCTTCTTCACCGAAAAGCAGCGGTTCGACCTTCTCGAGCAAGGCATCAAGATCATGCGCGACACGTGGAACAAGTCGAATCCAAAGCCCGTCCACAATCCGATGCCCCTTTTGATCGGCGGCAAGGGCCAGAAGCGAACGCTCCCGCTCGTCGCGCGTGAAGCCGCGGAGTGGAACCTGTCGCGGCTGGACGAGCTCATGTACCTGGAGAGTCGAAAGGTCCTCGAAACGAGCTGCCGGGCCATCGGTCGCGACCCGCACTCGATCCGGAACTCGGTGATGACCAGCTACATCATCGGGCGCACTCGGTCGGAGCTGAGGGAGCGCGCTGCCCAGGTCTCCAAGGTCGTCCGCGCGCTGCACGGCAAGAGCCCGGACGAGGTGATTGAAGACCGGAGGCGGGCCTGGTTTGTCGGCACCCCGGACGAGATCGCCGAGAAGATGCGGCACCATGCCGGCATTGGGGTCGACCTGTTCATGCTGCAGCATTTCTTGCTCGACGACTCTGACGCACTGAAGCTGCTGGCCGAAAGGGTGATTCCGGCGGTCGCCTGAACTAAGCCTCTGCGACCTCGCTCATCGACCGGGGAAAACGGGTGGGCGAGTAGCTCACCGCCCCTCGCGGCACTATCCACGGGATGACCTTCACCGAGAACCTGCCCGCACGCACTGCCGGGTCTGCCTCCTTGAGTTCTCGAGCCCGATCTGGTTCCACGTTCAGGATGCTCAACCCACGAAAGTTCTCGTCGAGCAGCGGGCCAGCCGCCAGGAGGTGACCGGCTTCATGTAGTTCGGCGAGATGGGCCATGTGCGCATTCTGCAAGCGAGCTGCCGCTTCGTCATCCAGCACCGGTGCGTCGGGACGGAGGATCAACAGCGCGATGCTGAAGCGGTCCAATTGCACACCCATCGAACTTTCCCCCTAGATTAAGCACGTGGATTTTGACCTGAGTGAGAGCGAGAAGGCATTTCGGGACGAGGTGCGAGCCTGGCTGAATGCTAACGCTCCGCGAAAGGACGGCGCTGCCGAGTCAGACACCAAGGCCTTTGTCGCCAGCCGACGCGCCTGGCAGAAGAAGCTTTACGAGGCGGGCTACGTCGGAATCACCTGGCCGAAGGAGTATGGCGGCCGTGGCGCGGGCTTCATGGAGCAGCTCATCGTCAACGACGAGATGATCCAGGCCCAGGCGCCCGACCCGATCAATGTCATCGGGCTCGGCATGGGCGGCCCAGTCGTGATCTCGCACGGCACCGATGAGCAGAAGAAGCGCTACCTCGCTCCTCTCCTCTCCGCGGAAGAGATCTGGTGCCAGGGCTTCAGCGAGCCGAACGCGGGCAGCGACCTGTCAGGTTTGCAGACCCGCGCCGAGGACAGGGGCGACCACTACATAGTCAACGGTCAGAAGGTGTGGACCACGCTTGCGCACGTCGCGAAGTGGTGCATGTTGGTGACGCGCGAGCGCAAGGAGGCCAACCCTCGCGACGGCCTTACGTATCTGCTAGTGGACATGGAGAGCCCTGGTATCGAGGTGCGGCCGCTGGTCCAGATCACCGGCGACGCGGAATTCAATGAGATCTTCTTCAAAGACGTCAAGGTCCCCAAGTCGCAGATCCTCGGCGAGGCCGGCCAGGGCTGGGCGGTGGCGATGACCACCCTGCTGCACGAGCGCGGCACCCTGGGCATGGCGCTCGCGACCCGCGCGCAGATCACCGCTGCCGAGCTGACCGAGCACGCACGCAAACTGGGTCGAGGGTCCGACCCGCTGGTCCGCCAGAAGATCGCCCAGTTCACGATCGAGGCTCGCGCTCTCCAGCTGAATGGTTACCGCGCAGTTACCGCGGTGAAGCGAAATGGAATTCCCGGACCCGAAGGATCGATCCTCAAGCTGATGTGGTCTGAGCTCAACCAGCGAATGACCGAAACGGCCGTCGACATGGCTGGACCGGCGGGCCAAGTAGGTGATGGGGACGGATGGGTATACCAGTTCCTTCGCTCCAGGGCAAACACGATTGAAGCAGGCTCCTCCGAGGTTCTCCGCAATATCCTGGCCGAGCGGGTTCTAGGTCTCCCACGCAGTAGGTAGACGGCGCGCGGCCCTAAACTAGGCCGAACCATGCCCTCCACGCCGACCTCTGCCGATCAGGAATCCAGCAACGCGCGCCGTGGCTTGTGGGCATTCTGGGTCGCTACCGCGCTCGCCGTGGCCGGGGTGGTCGCACCCGTCCTCTTGGGTGGGGGTTCGGGCCGGCTCAATGCATCAGTGATCCCTTTCGGCGTGGCAGCCATCGCCTTTGCCGCGTGTTCGCTCACTTACCATCGGGGAAGACCGCTCGCCACACTGCTGTACTTCTTAGGAAGCCTCGCGATCGTGTACGGCATCTTGTCCGCCCTTGCAGTCCCTCTCCGAATCGCCATGCTCGGTGCGTGCCCGGCGGATTCGGGGCCCTGCCTCCCCGGTCTCGAGCGACCCATCACCACCGAGGAATCGACTGCACTGGGGGTCGTGATCGGAATCGGCATCGTGGCGGTCCTGACCGGGTTCTTCGGGCTCCGCACCCTTTACCACCGGCATCGCCGACAGGCAATCCCGCCGGCCGCCCCGCCGCCCGTCCGTCGCATCGCGCCGGTGGCCGGCAAGCCCGCGGCGGAAACCGCGCCTGCACCCGCGCCTGCTGCCAGGTCACAGGTCACGGCAGCGCCGGAGGAAGTGGAGCCGCAGGCAGAGCTCCCCGCGCACGAGCCGGATCTCGAGCTGCCTGCGCACTCGTCTCAAGTCACTCCCGAACCCCGCCTCGCAGGACCGACACCACACACTCAAAGCCAGCCCAGGCGGAGCAAGCCCAAGGCGCCGCCCGAGCCTCCGACCTCGACCAACACCGAATAGACTCGGCGGATGGACTTCGCTTTTTCCGAGGAGCAGGAGATGCTCCGGAGCTCGACGAGGGACTTCCTCGCCAAAGAGTGCAGCTCCAAGGTCGTGCGCAAGCTGATGGAGGCTTCTGACGCCTACGACGAGGGTCTCTGGAAAAAGATTGCGGGCCTTGGGTGGACCGGTCTCGGCATTCCCGAGCAGTACGGAGGCGTTGGCACCTTCCTCGACCTGATCGTTGTCCTGGAAGAGGCCGGACGCGCACTGATGCCGGGCCCGTTCTTCGCCACCATGGGCCTTGCGGTGCCGGCTCTCATCGAGGCTGGGACGGAGGCTCAGAAAAAAGAGGTCCTCGGCGCCATCGCTCGAGGATCGGCGCGCGCCACGCTTGCGTTGACCGAGCCCTCCGGCCGCTGGGACGCCGGCGCAGTGACGCTCTCCGCCAAACCAAGCGGTGGGGGCTGGAAGCTCGACGGGGTCAAGCTCTTCGTAGCGGATGCTGAGGCGGCCGACTACATGGTCGTTGCGGCTCGCACCCGCGGCGAGGGCGAGGATGGAATCTCCCTTTTCCTGGTGAAGGGAAGGCCCGCCGGAATGACGGTCACCCCGCTCAAGACCCTCGACATGACCCGGCGCTGGAGCGAGGTGCGCTTTGACGGCGTGAAAGTTGAAGGTGACGCGCTGATGGGTCCGGCGGACAAGGCGTGGCCGCATCTGAAGCGAGCGCTCGAGTGGGCGACTGCCGCACTTTGCGCCGAGATGATCGGCGGCACGCAGAAAGTGCTCGAGACATCCACTGAATACGCCAAGACTCGCCATCAATTCGGCAAGCCGATCGGTATCTATCAGGCCGTGTCGCACAAGCTCGCCGACATGCTCGTGCTTTCGGAAAGCGGCCGGTCGGCGACTTACTACGCCGCCTGGGCGGTTGAGGCCGACGCATCAGACCGTTCGCTGGCAGCATCCATGGCAAAGGCCTACGTCTCAGACGCCTATCGCAAGGTCGCCGGCGACGGGATTCAGGTGCACGGCGGAATCGGTTTCACGTGGGAGCACGACATGCACCTGTACTTCAAGCGGGCGAAGTCTTCCGAGGTGACGCTCGGCGATGCGACCTATCACCGCGAGCTCGTCGCCCAGGCCCTGGATCTCTAGCCCCTAACCCCCGGCGAGCAGGCGAAAGACGACGACGCCGAAGAGCGCGCACGCGGGGATGACGAGGCCCCTGAACAGCGACCAGTAGCCGGACCACGCTTCGCGCAAGCGGTCCAGACGCCTCCCGGACCCAAACACCAGCGACCAGTAGATCGGCAGCGCTGCGCCGGTGTTGAGGGCGAGTGCAAGAAGGGCGATTCCACCTGCGCCGGCAAACCACGGTTGCAGGGGTGCCGATCCGCCGAAGCCCGCATCCATGCCCCACAACGCGCCGGCTCCGATCAGGGCGAGCAGCGCCGGCAGACCAAGGAGAAAGAATGCGGCAAAGCTCACGATCACCATCGCGAGCATCAAGGCGAGGGTGGCAACTATGCCGACAAGGCCGGCGGACGCGATGGTGATGCCATTGGCGGAAGAAGCGCCCGGGTGCGTCGTCGACGCGGCGGGCTGTACCGGATCGAGAGGTGCGCCTGTCGCCGCCGCACGCACGTCAGACCAGGAGTGCCATTGCGCATTTGCGGTGACCGTGGCGGCGACGCCAGCCGAAGCCGCGGCGATGAGCAGGCCCGCCGTGATTGCAGCTGCGTTCCGACGAATCACCGTGAATGGGATCCAGGTCCGGCTGCGCCGTGTGCGCCCCAGACCGGTCTCCATCAGTCGCTCGCGGTCGAAGGTCGTGCCGCACAGAACAGTCAGCGCGAAGCAAGCCGTCAGCGGCAAGAGCAACGAGGCCGGCGCGAGGGGCGAGCGGAAAACGAACAGCGCAAGAGGGAGATCGGCGACGGCGGCCGAGACCGGAGAGAGGAGGAATGACCACGCGCCGCCCGCCGCGCCTTCGCGCGGAAACAGCATGAATCCGAGCATCCGGCCCATCGCCGCCCAGTACGCCGTTACGACGGCGACAAATGCGAATAACGGCAGCAAATCCCACGGCGCGGCTTGTCCGAACAAGCTGAGGAAAGCCATGCCGGCGGCCATCCAGAACGTGACCCAGACCGTGCTGACGACAGCACCCGGAAGGACCTCCAGCCAGATCAAGGAAGGGTCGTCCACGGGCGTGTAGAGCAGGACTTCGAGCGATCCCTGCGCTTTCTCCCACCAGATTCCGATCGAGCTCTTGATCGACTCGAGAAGCGCGAACGACATGAAGAACAACGGCAGGAGCAAACCTGCCTGCAGAGCGGTCCCACCGGCGAACCGCTGGGCGAATTGAGTGGCCACGCCCGGCAGCTGTCCGAACAGCGCCGTGGCGGCGACGAGCAGCAGCACGAACGCATTCAGGTACATGACCCAGCTGAGGTCGCCACGCCGCCACCACGAGCTCACATAAAAAGGAAGTGAGTGGCGAAGGAGGTCACCTTGTGAGCGCAGCGACCCGAACATGCGCGGCGCCGAGATCCCGGAGACAACCTGCGCAACCGCGCGTGGTCGGTCGGGTTGCTTGGTGAGCGGCTCAGCCATCGCGCCGAGGTAGACGGACTCCAGGCTCGTCTGCTGTTCCTCCAGTTCGTGGAATGGCGCTCCATGGTCGGCAAGGTGGCTTTGCAGCTGCGCGGCGAACGCCGCCAGGTCGGCAGTGCTCGCCTCCCACGGAAGCGAGTACGTGAGACTGTCCGCTTCGAGTCGGTGACTGAGCGTGTGTTGGGTCAGCCAGCTCTCGAGTGACTCCTGGCTCGACGCCGCGGCGGCCAGAGAGGCCTTGAACACCCTGCCCTCACCCGCCTGGCGGCGCAGGTCGTCGAGCGTGCCGTAGGTAACGATGACGCCCCGCCTCATGATGGCGATCCGATCCGCCATCAGCTCGGCCTCGCCCAGCACATGGGTCGTGACGATCAGGGCGGCGCCTCGAGCGCGCTGCTCGCCCAGGTAGTGGCGCATGTCGGCCGCCGCCACCGGATCGAGTCCCGCTGTCGGTTCATCGCAGAAGATCCAGTCGGGCTCGTGGATGGTAGCCCTGATAAGAGCGACCTTCTGGGCCATCCCTCGCGAGTAGGCGGCAAGAACAGTGTCCGCTCGGTCGGCCAGCTCGAAACGCTCAAGCAATGCGGCAATGCGTTCGCGGCGAACCGTTTCGGAAACCCGATAGAGATACCCGAAGTGATCCAGGTATTCGACTGCGGTGTTGCGACCGTACAGGCGAGCCTGGTCGGGCACAACCCCAAGACGCGCGCGAACCTCGTCCAGCTTTTCTGGCAGCCTCAGTCCATCGAGCTCGATCACACCTGAGTCAGGGCGGAGAATTCCACCGAGGCAGCGCAGCGTCGTCGACTTGCCGGCTCCGTTCTGCCCGAGCAGGACCAGGATCTCGCCCGGCTCAACATGCAGGTCGACGCCGTCGACCGCGCGCAGGTCACCGAAGCTCTTACGCAGGCCCTCGACCCTGATCACGGATTCAGGATCAGATCTGCTTTTTGAACAGAGTTGAGACCAGGGGTGTAAGGCGCTCCTTCACTAGCAGGTGGACCTTGTCCCGCGACTCCCTGGCATCGAGTCGCACGAACCGGTCCGGCTCTGCTGCGGCCAGCTGCGCGTAAGCCTCCGCCACCTTCGTATGAAATTCGATCGACTCCTGTTCCATTCGGTCGGGTGCCTTGCCTGCTGTCGTGTGCCGTTCCAGTCCAGTCTCCACCGGCCCTTCGAGGAGGAATGTGACATCCGGACGCGGAAACGTCGGTGGCCAGACCGCCGGTACGCCCCGAGCGCCTCCCTGGTAGGCAAGAGTGGAGTCGTGGTAGCGATCAGCTATCACGACCTGGCCGGCCGCAAGGGCGGGCACGATCACCTCGGCGATCAGCTGCCGGCGCGCGGCCATGAAGAGGTACATCTCAGCCTCCGCATCGATCTCGAGGCCGGCGTACAGGACGACCTCGCGGATGCGTTCTCCCAACTCGGTGCCTCCCGGCTCCCGGATGACGACCGGGTCGTGTGCCGAGAGCCACTCGCCAAGCAATTCGACCTGCGTTGTCTTGCCGGAGCCCTCGGTGCCCTCGAACGTGATGAAGATGCCGCGGGTCACTGTAGTCGGGAAAGTCTATGCGGGTGTTTCGGGAGAAGGTGTGATTCGCAACCGGCGTTGTGGCTCTTTGCCCATGCTCCGAGCGGACAGCTCGTTCTCGGCGACGAGCTGGTGCTGCAGCCTTCGCAGGTAGGCGTTCTGGGGCGAAATCTCGACCGCGCGCAAGGTCGACTTCACAGTCTTGATGGCCGCCGCCGCCTCAGCCAGCGCCCGCGTGGCGACCTCGTCTTGGCGGCCCACGCCATAGATACGGGTCAGCGCATCACGCACCTGCGTCACCGAGTTGCTCTTCAGGATGTGGATCGGGAGGCCCCGGCTCTCCGCCTGGCGCAGGCTGTCGGGCCGCCGCCTGTAGTGGTTCTTCAGCGTAAGCACAGCACCCGCGCCGTCGAGGTTCCCCAGCACCCTTACAGGCAGCTCCAGCTCTTTGATCGTTTGCTCGACATGGTGGCGGCTGACACCGTACGGAAAAATTCCCAGGGGCTTGCTCGAAGACGGTGGTGCCGGAGGGGGTTCCGGCGCGAGGACGACCGGGGAGTCGACGTTGGAGATGACGCGTCCCTCACGCGTGCGCATGCGGATCTTGGGCGAGACCAGCGGTCCGCGCAATGCAGCGTCGACGACATCGGCCAGGGGCATGTGGATGGCGACACGGTCGCGGTCCTGGATCTCGACCAGCACGTCGAAGGTCGGCGGTGCCTTCCGTTCCAGCACGGATTTTTGCGTCCCTCTGCGGCGCGCCTCTTCGTCAGAGAGAGTCACGCTCTGGATGCCGCCGAGCAGGTCGTTCAAGGTCGGGTTGACCAGCAGATTCTCGAGCGTCTGGCCGTGCGCGGTAGCGATGAGCTGAACGCCTCGCTCGGCGATCGTGCGTGCGGCAGCCGCTTCGAGCTCCGTGCCGATCTCGTCGATGACGATCACCTCAGGCATGTGGTTTTCGACCGCTTCGATCATCACCGCGTGCTGGAGGAGCGGCGTCTTCACCTGCATGCGCCTCGCGCGCCCGATGCCCGGGTGCGGGATGTCGCCGTCGCCGCCGATCTCGTTTGACGTGTCGACAATCACCACGCGCTTGCGCAGCTCATCAGCGAGCAGCCGTGCGCACTCGCGCAGGATCGTGGTCTTACCGATACCCGGGCGACCGAGCAGCAGGATGCTCTGGCCGCTGACGACGATGTCTCGAATGATCTCGCCTGTCCCGGTGACAGCACGGCCGACGCGCATCGTCAGGCCGGTGATGCGACCCGAGCGATTGCGGATCGCCGAGACTCGGTGGAGCGTACGCTCGATGCCGGCGCGGTTGTCGTCGCCGAACTGGCCGACGTTGTCGGCGACATGTTCGAGGTCGGAACCTGACACAGGATGGTCGTCGAGCAACACCTCGCGTCCTGGCACGCGAGCCTCGGGCTCACGGCCGAGGTCCAGCACGATCTCGAGCAGCTCGCCCGGATCGGTGCGTTCGTGCAGCGCGCGGGCAAGATCGGGCGGCAACGCCCTGGCGAGAAGCTCGATCTCCTCGTCCCAATTTGCAGCGCGCTTGATCGCGGGAATTATCTTTTCAGCGGTCATCCGTAAGACGGCACCAGTCCCTTCTCGCGCAACGGTACGCGGACCGCAAGCTCTTTGACTAAAAGCAGCTGCGTCAGAAGCACACTGAACCCACGCCCGCGGAGGGCGTCGATCAGGTGGGAATCATAGTGGCGCAAGCTGGACCAGGCAGGTGCTTCCGAGTCCTTGAGCAGCGACAGCCCGAAGTCCGCCAGCTCCCCCGGAAGCGGGCCATCGGGCAGCGCCAGAAAGTTCAACGTGTCGGGCCTCGCACCGGTGCTTTTTTCCACCTTTGCCCAGCCGACCAGCTCGATACGGTCGACGACGTACTCCAGCTTGTCGGAGCCACGTGCCGCGAGCCTGCCGGTCCACTCGCCGCCGTGCAGCGCCCTCCACTCGCGGTAGGTCGGGGCTTCCACTTGGGACACTTCTTTGGGCGTCACTTTCCTGTACAGCTGGTACAGCATGCGATTGTCGCCCCGCCTGGCCGGCCTCAGTCCTTCAGGGAATTGCTCCGAGCGCATTGCGGGCCTGTCGGCGTAAACGACAACCTCGGTCGCGTACTGGCGAAAACCGCGCAGCCGGAACGCGGGGAGAAGGGGGTCGCGCTCTGGAACGCGGACGAACAGCCGGAGCGCGCCGCGTTCGAGCGCCTGGTTGGAGAGATGCTCCACGAGGGCCGGGGCCACCTCGTCGGAGTCGGACTCATCGGCCACGTGAAGGTTGAGGACCTGCAGCACGCTCGCGCGTCGTAGGTCGAGGCCGAGCGGCCGGCCTGAGGCCTGTATGAAGCCGACGACCTTGCCGTTGTCCTCGGCCACGTAGATCAAGGTCTCTTGCGAGAGTGGCAGAAATGCGGAAAGCGTGGAGCTGAGCAGCGACCACAATCTCGCCGCCGGGGGCGCCTCAGCGCTCAGGCGGATATCCGCGGAGCGGTACATCTCTTCGATCCGGGCGAGGTCCAGGAGTCCGGCTGCACGAATTTTCACGACGCGGCCATCCGGACGAATTGCCGATGCAGGCGCAGGTCGTCGGTCAGCTCCGGATGGAAGCACAGGGCGACGATGCGTCCCTGGCGGACTGCGACGGGGTGTCCGTCGTGCTGGGCGATCACCTCAGCTGATCCAGTCGATTCGACCAGCGGCGCCCGGATGAACACACCTGGAAATGACTTGCCACTCAATCCTTTAACGTCCAGGGAGGCTTCAAAACTGTCGACCTGGCGACCGTATCCGTTGCGGCGGATGCCGATGTCTAGCAGGCCCAGGCCTGATTGACCGGCCATTCCGTCCACCACATCGCGGGCGAGCACGATCATCCCGGCGCATGTCGCGAACGTGGCGAGGCCGTGAGAGATCGCGTCGCGAAGAGGTTCGAGCAGGCCGTTGCGCTCCATGAGCATCGTCATGGTCGTGCTCTCGCCACCTGGCAGGACGATGCCATCGAGACCCTCGAGGTCTTCGCGCGTCCGTACCAACCTTGTGCGCGCGCCGGAACTTTCCAGGGCACGGATGTGCTCGGCAAAAGCTCCCTGCATTGCGAGGACCCCGATGAGGGGCCGGGCGCGCGCAGGGCGCTTATGACTAGAAATGCTCCCGCTCCGACGGGAGCTACCTGCCTCGGGCAGCGAGCAGCTCTTCCTTCGGGATGGCGGAGATCTCTAGACCATCCATCGCCTTCCCCAGTCCCGCGGACACCTCGGCCAGGAGCTTGGGCCGGTCGAAGTACGTGGTGGCCGCCACGATCGCCTTGGCACGCTTCAAGGGGTCCTCGGACTTGAAGATGCCCGACCCGACGAAGACCCCGTCCACCCCCAGCTGCATCATCAAGGCGGCGTCCGCCGGTGTCGCGATGCCGCCCGCCGCGAAGTTCACGACCGGGAGACGCCCGAGCCGCTTGCACTCCGCGAGAACTTCCAGCGGCGCTCCGATCAGCTTCGCCTCGCGGGCGAGCTCAGCGCGGCTCATTCCCTGCAGCTTGCGGATACCTGCGTTGACCGCCCGCGCGTGGCGAACCGCCTCGACGACGTTGCCCGTGCCCGCCTCGCCCTTGGTGCGGATCATCGCGGCGCCTTCAAAGATCCGGCGAGTCGCCTCACCGAGATCCCGGCAGCCGCAGACGAACGGCACTTTGAACGGGTGCTTATCGATGTGGTGCTCCTCGTCGGCCGGTGTCAGGACCTCTGACTCGTCGATGTAGTCGACTCCCAAGGCTTCGAGGATCTGCGCCTCAACGAAATGTCCGATCCGGCACTTCGCCATGACGGGGATCGTGACGGCGGCCATGATCGACTTGATCAGGTCGGGGTCGGACATGCGGGCCACGCCGCCTTGCTTGCGGATGTCGGCGGGCACGCGCTCCAGGGCCATCACTGCGGAGGCCCCCGCGTCCTGCGCGATGCGGGCGTGCTCGGGCGTGACGACGTCCATGATCACGCCGCCCTTGAGCATCTGGGCAAGGCCGGATTTGACCTTGAAAGATCCTTTCACGGCGCCGTTTCCATTACGCGAACCGTTGCGTTCGGCCACGATCGAGATTCTACGCCGGGAGTGTTTGCGTTCACCTCTCAGCCACTGACCCGCCGGGATTCAGCCAGTTGGGTCGAAATGGTCGTATCCACGGGCCATCGATGCAGCCATTCCTGCCGGCTTGGTCGTCGTTACCGGCGGGGACCTGAACTGGTGTCTAGAGCCTCTCCAGGACGAGCGTCCGTTTCGAGGCGTACTCGTGGTCGGACAGCAGCCCATCGCGATGCAGGCGGGTCAGCATGTCCATCTCCTCGAGCACGTCAAGCAGTGGCGCCATGGTCCGGCGGGCCAGATAGGCATCCGAGGCCGTGCCAGCCTCCTCGCCGCGCGCGTCGAACTCACGGATGAAGAACAGGGCCTTCACGGCCGAGAAGGGGATCCCGAGCTTGCGAACCGGGCTGTCGCTCTGCTCGGCATGGAGGTTCAGAACGACGCCGTAGCGATGACGCTCGAGCGAGCCGTCCAGGTGGCCGCGAAGCACCTCGCCGTCGAGGAACCGGATGGCGACCTTCCTGGTGGGAGTCTCGGAGGCAAGGTCCTTGTCGCGCGGAAGCTCCACCCACTTGACCGCCGTGAGCGGAATCCAGGCCGTTTCGTTGTTCTCCAGGCCCCCGGCGTCGTCGACCTCGACCAGGAAGTCGGGCTCGTCGAAATCCAGGTCCCGGGCGACGCCTTCCAGGGTTTCGTCGTCAAAGAAGCGAATGACTACCTTGGCCATTGCATACCTACTCTACTAACCCTCACGTCTCAACACTCCTGCGCGCTCGGCGCCGCCCGATTCGCCGGGCGCACTTAATACAGACGGCGATGTGCTTTCGGACAGCCTCGGCCTGGTTGCGGCGAAGCTTGCCGGCCAGGTAGGGAGCCAGGAGCGGAACGGCCTCCGCGTGGTTGAGCTCGCCCTCGCCTTCCGCGGCGACGTACTCCTCCTTGAATCGCAAGCGGGCACGGTACAGCAGGGTCTCGACGGCGCTTTCCGACATCTTGAGCGTGCGGGCGATCTGGCGGTAGCTCAGGTCCTGCAGCTCGCGAAGTGTCAGCACGAGCCGATACTTCTCCGGCAGCCGCTGCGCGACCGCCCACACCTGGCGGCGCATCTCGTTCGATTCCTGGACCAGGACCGGGTCGAAGCTCTTGCTGGTGGAGGGCAGGTTGGCCAGCAGCTCACCCTCTTCCTCCTCGATGCCGTCGGCCCGCAGGTCGCGCTGCCGGCGCCGCAGCTCGTCGAAGCAGAGGTTTCGTGCGACCGTGTGGACCCAGCCGCCAAAGTTAAAAGAGTCATCCACCCGATCCATCATCCGGAGCGCCTTCATGAAGGTCTCCTGTGCGATGTCCTCGGCCAGCAGAGCGTCTCCTAGCTTTCGGCGGACCAGCCGGTAGATGGACGCAACGTAGCGACGGTGCAGCTCCTCAAAGGCATGGATGTCACCGGCGCGGTACGCCCTGACCAGATCGACGTCCGACGGCTCGATGCCCTCTTTCGTCGGCGTGTCCTTCTCTTCTATTCCCAAACGCGCTCCTTGCAGGCCCGCGCCGCGGTACGGGTCAGCAGTTGGCCGGCGTCTCGCATGAGCTGCTGCAGATTGTCACCTTCCTCGTCGAGCGTCACGACCGCGGTGACGCCTAAACCTCTCAACGCCTCCCAGCCGGTGCCCTTGCTTCCGGCGATCAGGAGAACCGGGATTCTAGCCGCTTTGGCGCGCTTTGCCACCTCGCCGGGGGCCTTGCCGTAGGCGGTCTGGGCGTCGGCCTGCCCTTCTCCGGTGATGACGAGATCGGCACGCTCGAGCTTGGCGTCGAAGCCGCTGGCCTCGACTACGAGCGGCGCACCGGGGACGAGCGTGGCGTTCAGGAACGCCATCAGCCCGGCTCCGGCACCGCCCGCGGCTCCAGCTCCCGGAACATCCGCCACACGTTTTCCGAGGTCGCGTTCGATGATCCTGGCGAAGTTGGCCAGCGCGGCATCCAGGTCGCGAACAGCAGCGTCGTCGGCTCCCTTCTGTGGGCCGTAGACAGCGCTCGCGCCAAGTGGTCCGGTCAGCGGGTTGGTGACGTCGCAAGCCACCATCACTTTCACGGCTCGCCAGGCCGGGTCGAATCCCGAGCTGTCGATTCGCGCGAGGCGGGCGAGCGCCGCGCCCCCCCGCGGCAAGTCTGCGCCGGCGGAATCCAGGAGCCGGTAGCCG
>DASRWV010000102.1:0-7933 GCA_035687505.1 Nitrosotalea sp. | reverse complement strand
GCACGCGGATCGCGTCTCCTGCTCTCCCCCATTCAGCGCCTCGATCGCCGCCCACTGGACCGCCTGGAAGATGCCCGAGTCGATGTTGGTCTTCAGCTGGCCGATCAGACCGATTAGGTCGGCACGGCCGCACACCCAGCCGATGCGCCACCCCGTCATGTTGAAAGTCTTCGACAGTGAGTGGAACTCGAGGCCGACGTCTTTCGCGCCGGGAATCTCGAACAGCGTGAGCGGCCGGTATCCGCCGAAGGCGATTTCCGAGTACGGAGCGTCGTGGCAGAGCACGATGTCATGGCGCTTGCAGTACGCGACCGCGCGCTCGAGAAACTCGCGGTCGGCGACAGCCGCCGTCGGGTTGTTGGGGTAGTTCAGCCACATGAGCCTCGCGCGATCCGCGATGTCGTCGGGGATCGCGTCGAGGTCGGGCAGCCAGTGGTTCGCCGCCGTCAGCGGCATGATGTACGGCTCAGCTCCCGCCATCAATGCTCCGGTCGAATAGACGGTGTAGCCGGGGTCGGGGGCGAGCACCAGGTCGCCAGGGTCGACCAGAGCAAGCGGCACATGCGCGATGCCATCCTTTGAACCGAGCGTCGGCAGAATCTCGGTGCTCGGGTCGAGCGACACGCCCGACCGCTCGCTGTACCACCCTGCGATCGCCTCGCGCAGCTCGGCCAGGCCGAAGTACGAGGGGTAGCGGTGGTTGGCAGGATCGGCGGCAGCCTCCTGAAGGACGTTGACGATCCGCTTCGGCGTCGGCAGGTCCGGATCGCCTATGCCCAGCGAGATCACGTCGACTCCCGCCCTCTTCTTTTCCTGGACCTTGCGGTCGATCTCGGCAAACAGGTAAGGCGGAATTTTGCCAAGCCTTGCTGCGCCGGGGTGCACCGTCTTACTCATGCTGAGAGCTCACGTACTTAACGATAGCGGCCAATGGATCGGGCTCGATCTCGAACCATGTCACGCGATCATCGCGCCGCCACCATCGGAGCTGCCGGCGCGCATATCTGCGATTGGAGCGGGCCATCGCCTGTGGAAGTTCCTCGAGCGTCAAGTCGCCATGGATGAAGGCCAGGGCTTCGGCGTATCCGATCCCGGTGAGGACCGAAGCACTTTCCGGCACGCCGGAGTCGAGGGCGCCCTGCGTCTCAGCGATCAGCCCTCGCTCGACCTGCTGCCTGCTTCGCTCGTCGAGCCTGCGATCGATCACCTCAAGCGAGGCGGTCAGCCCGATGCGCACCGGTTGCCATGACGGAGGTGTTCGCGTTCGCAAGCGGCGCAGTGGAAGCCCCGCAGCCTGCAGCACCTCGATGGCGCGAATCATGCGGACCGGGTTCTGCAAGTCGACACCAGGATCGCCGTCCATGGCGAGCAGGCGATCGCGGAGAGCCCGTAGGTCGAGGGTTTCGAGCTCAGCTCGCAGCTCGGGGTTCGGTGGGACGCCGGTGAGGCTGAATCCGTCGCATAACGCATCGACGTAGAGCATGGTTCCGCCCTCGACGACCGGGACAGCGGCACGCGTGCCGATGTCGGCGATGGCAGCACGAGCGCCCTGGACATACTCCGCCGCGTTGAATCCCGTCGCGGGATCGACGAAATCGACCATGTGATATCGCACCCGCGCTCTCGCCTCCCGGCTGGGCTTGTTGGTCGCGATGCCCAGGCGTCGATAGACCTGCTTGGAGTCGGCCACCACGACTTCGCCACCGAGCTCCAGCGCGAGCCGAAACGCAAGTTGAGACTTGCCGATGCCGGTCGGACCGACGATGACGGGAACCCGCAATCAGTAGTTGCGTCGAAAGTGCCGGGTCAGCTCGTGCCACTCGATCAACAGGCGGGTCGGGCGCCCGTGCGGACACGTCACCGATTCCTCAGTTGTCTCGAGGTCGGCGAGCAGGCGCCGCTGCTCAGCCACGTCCAGCACGTCGCCGAAGCGGACGGCGGAGTGACAGGCCAAGGCTGCAGCAGCCTTCTCCAGCGCGCCGTCGCCACGATTCTCGGCAAGTGCCGCCAGCGTTTCCTGCACTGCGGCGGTCGCGCGCCCGGCCGGCATCTCGACCGGCACCGCGGTGATGCGCAGGCTCCTGGGACCGAACTCCTCGTACTCCAGGCCGAGGTTGGCCAGGTCCCCTCGATGGTCTGCCGCGGCAGCGATCAGCGCCGGTTCCACATCCACGGCCTGCGGAATCAGGAGAGGCTGGCTCATCCCGCGACCCGACCGCAGTCGTTCCAGCAGCCGGTTGTACAGGACCCGCTCGTGTGCGGCGTGCTGGTCCACCAGCACCAGCCCGTGCGGCCCCTCCGCAACGAGGTATCCGGGTCCCGCCTGTCCAATCGGTCGAAGCAATGCGGCCTCGACTTCCGGAGAGACACTGGGTTCGGCGGTCAGAAGCGCCCTCGCGGCCTCGTGGATCGTGAGCTGAGGCGCGGCTGACCCCACTGCAAAGGCCGCTGTCGACTCGACGGGGCGGTAGCGGAACGGGTCGCTGCCGTCGAGTGCGACGCGGACCGCCCTCTGGAGAGCACCGAATACTGCACCTTCATCCCGAAAGCGAACCTCCTTCTTCGCGGGGTGCACGTTGACGTCGACCAGCTCCGGGTCGATTCCGATATCGATGACAGAGATGGGATGGCGCCCCCGTTCCAGCCGGCCCTGGTAGCACTCCTCCAGCGCGTACACCAGCGCTCGCGAGCTGATCGGCCGACCGTTGACCGCCAGCACGATCCCATCGCGGCTGCCTCGACTCAGGCGTGGCTGGCTGACCATCCCAGAGGCTAGCGGCATGCCGACCATCTCTAGCATCTCCGCAGCCACGGGCCCTCCGAAGACAGCCGCAATCGCGCGCCTGCGGTCTCCATCCCCGGTCGTGCTGACAGCGACGCGCGAATCGATAGTCAGGTGAAACCGGACATGCGGATGCAGCAGCGCGAATGCGCTCACGACATCCTTGATTGCGGCGACCTCAGTGGCGTCGCTCTTCAAGAACTTCAACCGTGCCGGGACATTCGTGAAGAGGTCTCGCACTTCGATCGTCACTCCGGGAAGCAGCGGACCTGGTCCCTGCTCGATAGGTTCGCCCGCCCGAATTCGAACCGTCGCCCCGCCGCTCGAGCATTCGACGTCCGCGACCGCCGCGATGCTCGCCAGCGCTTCGCCGCGGAAGCCGAAGCTGACGACCGCGTCAAGGTCCGAGAGCTTCGTCACTTTGCTGGTGGCGTGCCTCACGAACGCGAGCTGGAGCTCGTCCGCCGCGATGCCAGAGCCATCGTCGCTGATACGAATCGACGTCCTGCCGGCACCGCGCACGTCAACGTTGATTCGCCGGGCGTCCCCGTCGAGGGAATTTTCGATGAGCTCTTTCACGACTGACGCCGGGCGCTCGATCACTTCGCCGGCCGCGATTGCGTTGGCGATCTCGGGTGCAAGCAGGTGAATCGCTTGGCTCACTTGGACAACCTCGCCCGCAGCTCATACAGCTTCTGTAGGGCTTCCAGCGGGCTCAGGGAGTCGGGCTGGATGTCCTCCAGCTCCTTTCGCAGCGGGTCAGGAGCCATCTCGATCGGCAATCCGAGCTGCTGCTCCGGCGGTTCGAGCGGGCGCTGACGTTCCAGCTCTCCGAGAACCTGACGCGCCCGCGCGATCACACCCGACGGAAGTCCAGCGAGTGCCGCGACGTGGATTCCATACGACCGGTCCGCACCACCGGGCACTACGCGATGCAGGAAGCGGACAGTCCCTCCATCTTCGAGGACCTCGACCCGCTGGTTCCGTACACGTGGGAGTCTCTCCGCGAGCGCGGTCAGCTCGTGATAGTGAGTGGCGAAGAGAGTCCGGCAGCCGAGCTTGGGCGAGTCGTGCAGATGCTCGACCACAGCCTGCGCGATCGACACGCCGTCGTAGGTCGAGGTCCCCCTCCCCACCTCGTCCAGGATGACGAGAGACGATCGCGTTGCATGGTTGATGATGTTCGCTGTCTCCGTCATCTCGACCATGAACGTCGACATGCCCGCGGTGATGTCGTCGTGCGCGCCGATTCGCGTGAAGATGCGGTCGGCCAGCCCGACGACTGCGCGTTCAGCCGGCACAAAGCTTCCGCACTGCGCGAGAAGGACGATCACGGCGGCCTGCCGCAGGTAAGTCGATTTGCCGGCCATGTTTGGGCCGGTGAGGATGACGATCTGTTCCGAGTCGGGATCGAGCTCCAGGTCGTTGGCGACAAAGACTCCCGCGGGCAGGCCGCGCTCCACCAGCGGGTGCCGGCCTCCTTTGATGCTGAGCCGCACGCCGGCGTTGACCTCAGGTCTTCGCCATCGAAGCTCCTCCGCCGTCACCGCCAGGCTGAGCAGTGCGTCGATCATCCCGATCGACTGCGCGCTGGATCGCAAAATGGAGGCGGATTCCGCGACGGCAGAGCCGAGGTCGCGCAGTAACTCGAGCTCGCGCTGCGCGATCCGCTCCTGCGCCGTCAGCACGACCGCCTCTTTCTCCTTCAACTCCGGAGTGAGGTAGCGCTCCGCGCCGGTCAGCGTCTGCTTGCGTATGTAATCATCGGGTACCGCGACCGTGTTCGCGTTGCTGATCTCGATGTAGTAACCGAACACCTTGTTGAAGCCGACCTTCAGCGAGCGAATCCCAGTGCGGCGCCGCTCCGAGGCTTCCAGCTCGCCAATCCATTCCCGTGCGCTGCGCGAGGCCTCGGCGATGGCGTCGAGCCCGGCGTCGAAACCGGCCCGGATCGCGCCGCCCTCTCGAGCCACAGCCGGCGGGTCCTCGACCAGTGCGCGCGCGAGTGTCGCTGCCAGCTCCGGCGCGCCGCTGATCTGTCCCGTCAGCTCCCGGATGACCAGCGCTTCGCAGGCGCCAAGACCGTCCCTGAGGGCTGGGATGGCTTCCAGGGAGCGGCGCAGGGCGACGAGCTCGCGGGCGTTGGCGTGACCCTGCGCGGCCCTGGAGGCAACGCGCTCGAGGTCACCCACGGGCTTCAGGGCGGAACCCAGAGACTCCCGGAGGTCGGCCGCCGAGGCGAGCTCCGCCACAGCACCCAGGCGCAGCTCTATCGACTCGGCGTCGCGCATCGGGGAGCTGAGCCAGGCGCGCAGCCTCCTGGCCCCGATCGGCGTTCGAGTCCGGTCGATCAGCTCGAACAGCGCCGGTAGCTCGAGGTTGCGCACGGTTGGCGCATCCAGGGACATGCTCGCGTCCGGAGAGTAGGTGCGGACGCTGAATGAGCCTGGGGTGATGCGGGTCTGGTTCTGCTTCAGATAGTCGAGCACCACCCCGGCGGCCCCGACGGCGAGTGGAGCGTCACCCGCGCCGACTGAGGCCGGAAAGGCAATCCCGAGCATGTCGCGAAGGCGCTGCTGTCCGCGGACCGGATCAAAGCGATACTCCTCGATATCCGGCGGGGCCAGCAGCTCGGCCGGAGCCAAGCGCTGCAGCTCCGCGTTGAGGCGCTCTTTGGGCAGCTGGCAAAGCAGCAGCTCGCCCGTGGACACTTCGCACGCGGCCAGGCCGGACTCCGCGCCATGCGTCCACGCAGCGACGAGGTAGTTGGCGCGCGACGGTTCGAGATACGCGTCTTCGACCACCGTGCCCGGCGTGAGCACACGGGTCACATCGCGACGCACGATCTTGTGCTTGCCCGCAGCCTCGGTCTGGTCGCAGATCACCACTTTGTGGCCCGCGCGCAGCAGCTTGCCGACGTAGGCCTGCCAGGCGTGATGCGGCACGCCGCACATGGGCGCCCGTCCGGTCTTGCCCAGAGGCCGCGAGGTCAGCGTCACGCCCATGACCGGAGCGGCGACCTCGGCGTCCTCGAAGAAGATCTCGTAGAAGTCGCCGAGCCTGAAGAGGAGAATTCCGTCGGGGTGCTGCTCTTTCGCCGCCCGGTACTGACGCATGACCGGGGTCAAGGCGACGTCCATCACGCGGCCGGCAGTCCGAGAAGTTGAGCAGATGTTGCTTGCATGACGCGCATTGTCAGCAGTTGACCCGGCGCAATATCGCCGCCTTTCAGCACGATCGCGCGCTTGCCCTGCCGGATCCTTCCGTAAGGCCGGTTCAGCTCGTCCCTTCCCTCGATCAGGACCTCGACGTCGCGGCCGATCCACCGCGCGGTCTTTCGCGTCGCGATGCCACGCTGCAAGGAGAGCAGGTCGTTCAGCCGGCGGAGCTTCTCTTCTTGAGGGACGTCGTCCTCCATCCGGTCTGCCGCAAACGTGCCAGGTCGTGGCGAGTACATCGCGAGGTGCACAACCTCGAACTCCATCTCTTCGAGCAGGGCGCGCGTGTTCAAGAATGCCGCCTCCGACTCGCCCGGAAAACCGACGATGACGTCGGTCACCAATCCAATGTCGGGCATGAGCTGCCGGGCGTGGTCCACGATCGTGCGGTAGTGCCTCATCTGGTATCCGCGCGCCATCCGCCTGAGGACCGTGTCGTCACCGGATTGCACCGGGAGTTGGAGCTCGCGGCACACCACGTCGCTCGCGGCCATGACCTCGAGAAGCTCAGTTTCAAGGTCCTGCGGGTGTGAGGTGAGAAACCGGAGCCGCTTCAGACCTGGGATCGTTTCGACCTCGCGGACCAACGCCGCAAGTCCTCCCCGCCCGGCGGGATCGTGGTAGTCGTCCACGTTCTGTCCCAGCAGCACGACTTCCCTCGCGCCAGCGGCCACCGCTTGCCGGCACTCCGCAACGACTTGGTCGATGGGAACGTGCCGTTCGCGGCCGCGAACCTTCGGGACGATACAGAACGTGCAGTTGTGATCGCAGCCCTGGATGACGCGCACGAAGTGGCTTATACCCGTGCGCCCAGCCGGCGGCAGGGCCTCGCCCTGCGAGTAGTCGTAGCGAGCCTCCAGGCTCGCGAGGAAATCCTCGTACTCGCCGATCGGCACGACCGCATCGAGCTGCGGAAACTTCTTGCGGAGGACTTCGCCTTCCTTGGCGACGATGCAGCCCGTGACGGCGATAGTGCGCTCGGGAGTCTTCCACGCCTTGAGCTCGTGCAGCTTGGAGTACACGCGGTCCTCTGAAGCCTGCCGGACGACGCAGGTGTTGAGGATGGCGACGTCGGCACGGTCGAGCGAGTCTTCGACGTAACCCGCGGCAAGGAGCCTTCGCGCCAGGCTCTCCGAGTCCGCGGTGTTCATCTGGCAGCCGATCGTCCAGATGTTGAAAGAGCGCGCCCTGTGCGTTATCGGCTCTCCACGAGCAGACGGATGCCTGTGCGCTCCTCGCCATCGATGGAGATGTCGATGAACGCCGGGATGCAGACCAGGTCAAGACCTCCGGGTGCGACATAGCCGCGCGAGATGGCGATTGCCTTGACTGCCTGGTTGATCGCGCCTGCCCCGATGGCCTGCACCTCCACCCGGCCCTTGCTGCGGATCACGCCTGCGATCGCTCCAGCAACGGCGACCGGCTTGGAGGTAGCCGAAACTTTCAGCACCTCAACAGGAGCGCGCTCAGTGGTCATTGCTGGAACCCCTTCAAATATGTTCACGGTCGACGCGCTGGATCGATGTAGCTCGTCCGGTGGAACTGCTAATGGTAACCAGAACCGAATTGAATGTCACGGGTCCTGAAGCCACCTGGAACCGGTTGGGGACGCCGGTCAGGAAGCGCTGCAGAACGATGTCCTTGTCCATGCCGATGCACCCGTCCCGAGGCCCCACCATGCCGACGTCCGTCACATAGGCGGTGCCTTTGGTCAGGACCCTGGCGTCGGCGGTCGGGATATGGGTATGTGTCCCCACCACCGCGCTCGCCCGGCCATCCAGGTACCAGCCCATGGCCGTCTTCTCCGAGGTCGCCTCGGCGTGCATGTCGCAGAAGACGATCTTCACCTCGGGGTTGGCGTTGAGGATCGCGTCCGCCGCCCGGAACGGATCGTCCAGCGCCTCGACGAAGATCCGGCCCATCAGGTTCATGA
>DASRWV010000101.1:0-30599 GCA_035687505.1 Nitrosotalea sp. | reverse complement strand
GTGTCGTCGTAGTACTTGATGGTGACCGGGTGCTTGACCCCGTTCACGACGATGCCGCCGCGCGCGTTGATCCAGTCCTGCCACAGGTTGTAGCCCTGCTGGGTGAGCTCGGATTCCTTGGTCAGGGACCCGGTGAGCCCGAGCGGGGCCCCGAGGATGATGGTCGCGCCTGTCGCGGCGGGGGCGGCGGTGCCTCCGCACGCAAACGCAGCCAACATGGCAACCGCGAGCAAAGCCAACTTGCGCACTGGAACGGGCACCACACTTCCCCCCAATTCAGGTCGATATCAGCCGGGTAATCGTAGGTTATTGCCCAGTTCCCTGCCCCTCTCAGGAACCGGCCAGCTCCTCGACCGGGGTGGCGAGCGCGGAGCCCGGGTAGCGAGCACGGGCGAAGGCGGCGGTGACCACGACCAGCACGCTGAGCCCCGCCGCCGCCAGGAAAAGCTGCCCGTACAGGTGCTGCTGGACTAGCAACGCGCCCAGCCCGGAACCGATCGCGCCTCCCGTGAAGGCCCCGGTGACGAACAGCGCCGTGGCCGTGCCCCGCACCTCAGGCGCGATGTCGGTGGCCCAGTTCTGCATCGTCGAATGGAGGATCGCGTAGCAGCCGCCGATCAAGAGGCTGGCGCAAAGGATGGCGACAGCGTGCTGATCCAGGGCCGCCACCAGGTAGCCCACGACGCTCATCGCGCCGCCGATGCTGATCGGGACCCACGCAGGTGTCCGCGGAGCGATCCACTTGACCACTCGCGTGCCGACAAGGACCGCGCCTCCGTAGGTCGCGACCACAAGGCCGGCCACGGCCGTGTTGGTCCCGGTCGACTCGAGGGCCGGCGCGAAGTAGACGAAGAAGCCGAGCATCATCGCGCCCTCCGGAATCGCGAAGAGGATCAGGAAGCGCGCCCACGGCCGTCGGAAAACCTGGCGGAGCTGTTCGACAGGGCCTCCGGTGGTCGGCCGAGCGCTCGATTCCGGCAGGCGGCCCATCGCGACAGCCAGCACGACCGCGATCACCGCGGTGATGCCAAAGATCACCCGCCAGTTGAAGTAGTGGGCGAAAAGTCCCGAGCCGAGGCTGCCGGCGGCGGTGCCGATTGCGACCGCGGCGAGCAGGTCCGCGATGACGGCGTGGCGCGCCTTGAACGGAATCATGTCGCCCACGTAGACGAGAGCCGTCGGCAGGACCGCGCACACCGATAAGCCGGCGAGGATCCGCGCCGCGATCAGGAAGTTGAGGTTGGGAGCGAGCGCTGAAAGCGCGCAGGCCGCGGCGGCGGCGCCGAGGCTGATCCGGATGATCTTGATCCGACCGGCGCGGTCGGAGGCGAAGCCCCAGAACGGCTGCGCCAACCCATACGCGAAGTAGTACGCGGTGGCGGCGATGGCGACAGCCCCGACCGGAGCGCGGAACTCGAGGGCGATCGGGATGATGACGGGGGCGACTGCAAAGCGATCGATCATGGTCACGAAGGGACCGGCGGAAAGGAGCCGGACGTTGAAACCCACCTCTCGCATCGCCGCCGAAAAGCCTAGTGACATGCGGAACTTGACGCCCTCACCGGCAAGTGCTTACATCGTCACGACAGGCCGCATCGGGTTGGAGGGAAGTGGTTGATGACTCCTACTACATGGCTGCGCCGGCTTTGTGCCGGCTCGATCCTGGGACTTGGGTTAGCTCTTCTGCCGGCGAGTGCGTCGGCGACTACAACGATCGCCTGCAGCGGCACGACGGTCGTGCTCTGCACTGGCCATACGACCGAGGTGTCCGGGCTGGACGCGAACTTCAAGATCGAGAAGCCGGCCGTCTGGAACGGAACGCTGGTGCTCTACAGCCACGGCTACGACTCGTTCACCGTTCCATTGCCGCCGCAAGACGCCGGCGACCCGTACACCGGCGGGTGGCTTCTGAGCCACGGCTATGCAATCGCCGGGTCTGCGTATGCGAGAGCGGGATGGTCGCTGCAGCAGGCATTCCAGGACCAGATCGCGGTCCTCAATGTGTTTGACACGAGGTTCTCGCACCCTACCCGCACCATCGCGTGGGGGCACTCGCTGGGCGGGATGATCACCGCCGGACTAATCCAGCTTCACCCCGACCGCTTCACCGCAGCGCTCCCCATGTGTGGAGTCGTGGCGGGCGGAGTCGGTGTCTGGAACCAGGGCCTTGACTCGGAGTTCGCGCTTCTGACCCTCCAGTCACCAGGCGTGTTCAAGCTCACGGGCTTCACCTCTAAGGCCGATGTCGACGCCAACTTCTACGCAGCGTACGGCGCAGCCGTTGCCGCGCTGGCGACCCCACAGGGGCGCGCTCACCTTGCGCTGGCCAACGCGCTGGCTGATGTCCCCGGTTGGTTCGCGCCGGCGAGCCCGGAGCCCGCGGCCACCGACTTCCTGACCCAGGTGAAGAACCAGGTCGAGTGGATGAAGAGCCCGAATCTCTACTTCGGCTTCTACGGACGCGCCGAGCTGGAAGCCCGGGCGGGAGGCAACTTCTCCTGGAACACTGGCGTCGACTACAAAAAGCAGCTGGCCAAGTCCACCCAGAAGGCTGAGGTCAAAGCCCTCTACGCGGCAGCAGGCCTCGACCTCGAGGAGGAGCTGGACAAGCTCAATGACACTCCTCGCATCGCCGCCAACCCCGCGGCAGTCGACTACGTGACGAAGTACATCGTCTACAACGGCAACATCGAGCAGCCTGTCCTAACGCTGCACACGACCGGTGACGGCCTCGTCCAGGTGACCGACGAGCAGGCATACGCCAGCGTGGTCAGGAGCGCCGGCAACAGCAGCCTGCTGCGCCAGGCATACGTGCATCGGGCCGGTCACTGCACCTTTACGCCCGCCGAGACGATCAGCGCATTCCAGACGCTGGTTCGCCGGATCGACACGGGAAAGTGGGCGGGGATTGATGCGGCGACATTCAACGCGCAGGCGCTCGCTCTCGGGGCGCTGAACTCGGCACCCCCAAGCTTCATCAACTTCAAGCCCGGCCAGTTCCTGCGCCCGTTCGACGCCCGCAACCTCGATGGCGAGGGAGACTCCGGCAACCAGAACAACCAGAACTAGAAAGACACCGAACCCCTCGGGCCGCCGCCCGGGGGGTTCCTTTTTTTAGCGGCCTGGCTGCACCTTCACGCTAAGTGCTAACAGTTTCATTCGATTCAGCACCGCCCATCGGCTGTTGGCCCAGAGGAACGTTGCCACGATCGCCATCGTCCATTCCATCATGCGGCCGAAGCTACCAGCGAACGAACGAGAAATCTCTGTGCCTAAGAGCCGAGGATCAGAGCCAACTTCTCGTGCGACTACGCCGGTCGGGTGGTTAGCAGCCCACCCAGCCGAACATCTGCTGGACCTTGATCCGGTCGAAGCCGCGCACTATCGAGTGATGGCCCATGCGCAGCAGGGGAACACTCTCGCCGTCCAGCTGCTCCCACTCGCGCATGGCGGCCGGGTCGCGGTTGACCAGGCGGTATTCGAACTGAATGCCAAGGTCGTTCAAGAGGTCGACCATCGCGGTCGACTCAGTTGATTCGTCCGAGCCGTAGAGCACTGCCTTGGTATCCATCTATGTAAGCAACGCCAGACTAGGGGTGTTCTGGCGATAGAGCCAATCAATTGTTCTGATGCCTTGCATAGGCAGAGTTGATAGAGCCTCAGAACAGGCCGGTCAGCCAGCGGCGCAGCGGCTTGCGACCGGCCGGCTCCTGGTAGGCCGGCAGCAGCCGCGCCACCGCCTCCGCACCTTCGCGATGCATCTCGTCGACGGTCTTGCCGGCCGCCTGGATCGGCTCTCCGATGAACACGCGAATCCTCTTCCCCAGCCACACATCCTTGGGACCGGACAGCCCGACCGGCACGACCGGGACGCCGGCACTCACTGCGAAATGGGCGAAGCCTTTCTTGAAGGGTAGGACCTCGCCCTCGCGGGGCCCAAAATCTCCCTCGGGAAACAGAGCCAGGGCGCCCCCGAGCTCGAAGCAGCGGCTGACCTGCTGAAAGAGGTCTGTAGCCTGGCGGCGCGCCCTGTCCACCGGGATGATGCCACCCGTCGCCCGCACCAGCGCCCACTCCAGCCGCCGTCTCATCATCCCCGTCGGGTCGGCCAGGAAGTGGATGCGCGGTTCGATTGGAAAGACCATCGCCAGAGTCAAGGCGTCAAGCCAGCCGAGATGGTTGGCGATGACGATGTACGTACCGGTGCGCGGAATGCGCTCGCGGCCGTGAATCTCGAAGCGGAAAGCGAGGCGCAGCGTTGGCACGGTGACCAGCCGGACGATGCGATAGGCGAGAGTGGCCCGGCGTCCCACCGGGAGCAGATCGACCGGCGGGACCTCCGCGCTGGCCTGGCCCGCGGCGACTGCCTCGGCGTTTGGTCGCCACCGCAAGGCATTCCAATCGTCGGTCACTGAGATTTGCGTCACGGCGACCAGGCTGGCGCCGTGCAGCACTCCCCAGCCATGGTCGCGGCTGAGGTCCGAGCCGGGCCCGGAGGATGGCTTCGGATACGCGACCCACAGGACTCCGCCCGGCTTCAGCGCACCCAGCGCAGCGCCGGCGTCACGCTCCAGCTGCGCTCGGTCGCCGGCAAAGAGCTGGACCACGTCGTGGGGCTCACTCCCTTCCTGAGCGATCGTGGCGATCGTCACGCTGTCCGGCAGGGGCTGCAAACCGGCCACATAACCCGGCGGCGCGTTCAGGATCAGCACGCTCTGGCCGGTTTGGATGAGGAGCTTGCGGGCCAGAGCCGATTCCGCCATTTGCGCCCGTATTATCCGCGCCGCCTAACGTCAGAAAACCGCCGCAAAATGTGCCACCATCTGAAAGTTAAGTGCACGCTTGGCAACATACCTAGGAGGCTGAAATGAAACGTGGGATTGCGTTGAAGAGCCTGGCTCCGGTGCTAGTGCTCCTGGGGGCTGTCGCGCTGGCCACGCCGGCAAGCGCCATCGGGGGCCCTCCTGGGGGATTCGTGCTTCCGCCGGGATCGACCGCGACCTTCAGCGGGATTGACTTCATCGCCTGCAACAACCTCGGCTGGGGCTACTCGCTGAACTTCGGTCCCGACCAGGTCCAGGCGACGAGACAGGGGGACTGCGCCACGAATATGCCCGCCCCGGACGTAACCATCGGGCCGTTCGCGACCCCGACGAACGTTCGCGTCTTCTTGAAAGACATCACCTGCACCTCCGCGACGTACTACTCTGACGGGACGCCAGTCGACCACGTGATCATCAGTGGTTCGAACCCGTACACGCTGAGGTTCTCAGACGCTGGCGGGTTCTGCGAGCGGCAAACCTTCCCGGCCACAAACTTCACGGGCTACAACCTCAGGGTGATCCTGACGATCACGGACCTGTGCAAGGACCAGGACATGGTGGACAGCCAGCTCAACCTCGTATGCGAGCAGGAAGGCCAGCACGGCGACTCGCATGTCGGGAATGGCGGCGGCGAGGAATCCAATCACGCAGCCGCCCCGGCCCAGCCGGTGAAGGCAACCCAGACTGCCCAGCACAGCGGCGCCCCTGTCAGCCGTAGCAATGTCGGACACGCCAACCACGCTGACGGCCAGGCCCAACAGTCGAAGTCGAACGGAAACTCCTAGCCACTCTCTGGGGCCGGGGCATCGCGCCCCGGCCTCCCGTCCTGCGCCACTTCCGCCGCAATCCTCATCGCCGACTGGCGTGCTTAGACGCCCTGACAGTTGGTAACGAAAAAGGCGAAAGCCCGCCTAGGGCAATACAAAGAAAGGGAGGTGATGTGACATGTTGACGATCCGCATGAGCCCGGGTCCGCCCAGTAGGCCCGATCAGCGATCAGAGGAAGGGCCGCCCCAGCGGGCAAGCCTTCCTTCTAACATGCGCCGATGAACGATCTGAATGCCTTCGACCGTCGGCTCTTTGCTTGGCTGAGTCGCCGATCAGACCAGCTTCTGGCCGCACTACCTATTGCGATATTCATCTGCGTTGGAGTAATCGGCATCGTCGCGATCTCTGCGATCGCCCATCGTTCGCCAGACAATTACATGAATTGGGTGATGGCGTGGCTGATAGTCGCCGCATTCGCTTTGTATTTCGCGGCTATCTACACAATCGCAGCCGTCTTCCTCCGGAGTCGCCGTTTCAAATTGCTCGAACTACATCAGACCATGCGGGATATCCAGGCGATGTCGTGGCGCGAATTCGAAGATCTCGTCGCCGCGTTCTATCAAGCAAAGGGCTATGAAGTCGAGCCTCGCGGGGGCGACCTACCTGATGGAGGCGTCGATCTAATTGTCGGGAAGGGTGGCTCTAGATGGCTTGTCCAGTGCAAGCACTACCGGAATCAACTGGTTGACGTGCGCGCATTACGAGAACTCCTAGGAGTTGTAGCCGCCAGGGGCGTCGCGGGAGGGATTCTCGTCGCTTGCGGGGCATTCGATGAGCGGGCACTTGCTTTCGCCAAGGGCAACACCAAACTCGAGCTGATCGGCGGCGAGCAGTTGCGGGAGCTGGTGGCCGATGCGGTGCGAACCCGCAGGCCAGGGACAACTTGCCCGGAATGCGGAAGCGCGCTGCGGGAGACGACCGGACGCTACGGGCCATTCCTGGGCTGCAGCAACTTTCCCGCCTGCCACGGCTGGCTGCCGTTACCATCCGCCGCCAGGCCCGCGCCGAGCTCGAAGTCTTAGCCGGCTAGAAGATCAGCGACTCGGTACGTCACCCCGGCCTCGGGGAGGAAGCTCGGGATACCCGGCACCACCAGCGCTTCGGGCGCTCGGCTGTGGACCGGGAGCACAACTTTCGGGTGGACCGTGGACACCATCCGGACGATGTCCTCGGGGCGCGAATGGCCGGAGCTCGTGAGCGTGCGGAACTCCAGGCCGAAACGAGCGACCCAGGCCTCGAGCACCGCATAAGCGGGATCGTAGGTTCCCAGCGGAGTACCTCCGGACTGGATCCATAGTGATCCGGCGGGCGGCTTGAGGTCGATCAAGAGCGGCAGCGATTCGAAGCCGAGCTGGAGGCAGTGTCCACGCGGGTCGGCGCGAACCGCGTCGATCGAGCCGAGGACATTCGGCCAGCCCGCCATCGCGGCCATCTGCGGTTCCAGCAAAAGCCGGCGGCCGGCGGCCGCGCAACCGGCGGCGAGTCCCGCCACCCGCTCCCGATTCATGCCGTAGACGTTGACGACGACCAGGCCCGGCGCCTCGGCCACCGCCCGACCCAGCCCTGCGATCGCCTCCGGTTCACTGAGCTGCGGCGGGCTGCCTTCGAGCGGAACGTAGCCCAGCGAAACGCCCTCCTGGATCAACACGTCTGCTCCCCGCGTCGTACGGGCGAAGTCCTCCGTCACCTCCGGGTGAAGGCCGTGCCAGCGATGGTCGCCCGTGAAGGCGAGGGTCGCTTCGGGGGTCTCGATGAGGAACCCGGTGGAGCCAGGCACGTCGTGGTCGACGGTCACGAAGCGGACCCGGATGGGGCCGACAGCAATTGTCTCGCCGTCCTGGACCATCGATCCCGGCGGCCGCCGCCAGGGCAAATAACCGGAACCGTCGGCCCCCCATCGCACCGGCTCCATAGCCGACGGGTAGTAAAGCGGGACGTCGGGGCCGAGCCAAGGGATCAGACCTGTGTGATCCAGGTGCATGTGCGTGAGGAAGACATGCGTGTGGCCGTCCCAGGCATCGCCGGCGTAGACACCCCGCAGCGGAGGCGCCTCGCCGACCGCAATCAGGTCGCCAATCTCCCGGCCGGGCCGGGGCGATAGGCCGAGCGAGAAAGGCGACCGGCCGGGGGCGTGCTCGCGCCCGAAGTCGAACAGGCAGCGTGCGTCGCCGTGCTGGACCAGGAACTTGAGCCCAGTCGGGTTGCCGGTGTGCAGGAAGGTGAGCAGCGTGCTTGTGGCGCTCATAGGGAACCGACGATCATAGGCCCCGGTGGCGACACAGGGGTCGGCTGAGCTTCGGCGGCGGGCTCGCGCCGAGTCACTGACGGGCTACCTGCTGATCTCGCCCGCGATGGCGCTCTTGATCCTCTTCGTCCTCATCCCCGCGCTTTGGATCTTCTGGCTCTCCTTTCAGCGCTGGGACCTGATCAGCGGCACCAGCGACTTCATCGGTACCGCCAACTTTGAGCGCTTGCTCCTCCGCGACGACGTCTTCCGAAAGGCCGTGTGGCAGACCGTCTATTTTGTCGCGGCCACCGTCCCACTCAGCATGGGGCTCGGCCTCTTCCTGGCGGTCCTGCTCAACCAGACGATGCCCTTCCGAGATTTCCTCCGGACCGTCATCTTCACCCCTTACGTGATGCCGATCGTCGCCACCGCGCTGATCTTCAGCTTCATCTACCACCCGGATGTCGGCGTCATCAACGCCGCGCTCAATGCGGTCGGTCTCCCCAAGGTCCACTGGCTCGACGACCCCCGCGCGATCATGCCCGCGATCATTCTCTACAGCGTCTGGCAGCACACCGGCTACAACGCGGTGATCTTCCTGGCCGGCCTTTCCAACGTCCCGCCCGAGCTCGACGATGCGGCGCGGGTCGACGGCGCCGGCGCGTGGACCCGCTTCTGGCGGGTGACCTGGCCGATGCTCAGCCCTACCACGTATTTCGTGCTGCTGATCAACGTCGTGGCCTCCTTCAAGGTGGTCCAGCCGGTCCTGGTGTTCGCCGGCGGGGTGAGCGGCGCCACCTCCGGCGGGGGCGGGCCCGACAAGGCGGCGGAGACGATTGGCTACTACCTATATGTACAGGCCTTCTCGTTCTTCCACGCCGGATATGCGGGAGCGATCTCGGTCGTCCTCTTCCTGATCATCCTCGCGATCACCGCGCTCCAGGTCGGCGTGTTCTCGCGGCGGGTGTTCTACAGGTGAGACGCGCGCTCGCCCTCCTGCCCCGCTACCTCGTGCTCATTCCCTTCGCCGCGCTCTTCGCCTTCCCCTTCTACTGGATGCTCGTGATCTCACTGGGGACTCTGCAGTCGGTCTTCGTCTTCCCGCCCATCCTCTATCCCCTTTGGCACTGGGACAACTACCTGTCCGCGGTCGGGCTGCTCCCGGATCCCTCGACCGGCGCCACCCTCAACATCCCGTGGGTACGCTACTTCCTCAATACCGTGATCGTCGCCGGCGGCACCACGGCGCTGGTGCTGATTACGTCGCTGCTCGGCGGCTACGCATTCGCCTCCATGCACTTCCCCGGCAAGAAGTTCATTTTCGGCCTCGTGCTGGCCATCTACATGGTGCCGACCGAGGTGACGCTGGTCCCCAACTTCATCATCCTCGCCAAGCTCCAGTGGATCGACAGCTACCAGGCCCAGATCGTCCCCTTTGGCGCCTCGGTCTTCGGGATCTTCCTGATGCGGCAGTTCTATATGGGGCTGCCGAGCGACCTGTGGGACGCCGCCCAGCTCGACGGCGCCGGCCACCTCAGATTCCTCTGGTCGATTGCCGCTCCCCTAGCCCGGCCGCCCCTGGTGACGATCGCGCTGTTTCACTTCGTCGGCTCCTGGAATGCCTTCCTGTGGCCCCTAATAGTCACCAACAGCGACGCGTACCGGCCCGTGCAGGTGGGCCTGCAGGCTTTCAGCTACGCGGACGCCACCAACCCAGTTCTACACGCGGCGGGCAGCTTGATGGTCACACTCCCAATACTCGTTATCTTTCTCTTGGCGCAGAGGCAAATCGTGGGCGGCATCGCCGCGAGCGGGATTCGCGGCTAGGGGAAGTTTTGGAGGAGATTCAATGAGAGGCAGAAGGTTGCTCGGCCTGCTGGCCATCGCCCTGATCGTCGCCTGTGGCGGCAGTAACACCCCTGCTCCCCCGAAGCTCGGCGCACTCGCCACGACGGTTCAGGTCACCTTCTGGCACGCCCTGAGCGGCAACCTCCTGACCGCGCTCACGGACCTGACCACCCAGTTCAACTCGAGCCAGAGCAACGTCAAGGTCACGCTGGTGGCGAAGGGCGCGTACACCGACCTGAACAAGGCGGTCCTGACCGGTCTCGCGGCCAGCCAGGCGCCGGACCTCGCGCAGTGCATCGAAACCGACGCCGCCAAATACAACAGCTCAAAGGCGCTCGCCGACCTGACTCCTTACATCAACGCAGTCGACGGGCTCAGCGACGCCGACCTGAAGGACATCTTCCCGGTCATGCTCAACGCGGCCAAGATCAGAGGGACCTACTACCAGTTCCCCTTCAACAAGTCGACGACAGTCCTCTATTACAACAAGGACATGTTCGCGGCCAAGGGCATCACCAGCC
This sequence comes from Nitrosotalea sp., assembly GCA_035687505.1. Lineage (GTDB taxonomy): Bacteria > Chloroflexota > Dormibacteria > Dormibacterales > Dormibacteraceae > Palsa-870. The sequence goes on along the minus strand of DASRWV010000101.1, from coordinate 20,352 downwards.
CACCCACGACGTGGGACGAGTTCTTCGCGGACGCCGCCAAGCTGGCCGACCCAGCCAAGGGAGTGACGGGCATCGAGGGCCCGACGCTCGACACCTTCTTGAGCATGCTGTACGAGTACGGCGGCCAGATGTATGACAACCCGACAAACCCGACCAAGGCGACGATCAACAGCGCGGCCGGGATCAAGGCCCTGACCCTGTGGTCCGACGCCATCAAGTCGGGCGCCGCGAAGCCGATCCCCGCCGGCAACTTCGCCGACCAGGTCGACTTCCAGAACCAGAAGACGGCGATGTACATGTCGACACAGGTGAGCTACCAGTTCATCAAGGGGCCGATCGGCACCAAGTTCAAGTTCGACGAGGCTGCCTTCCCCGGCGGTGACAAGGGCGTCAAGGATGAGATGTTCGGCGCCAACCTATGCGTTTTCAACAAGTCCGCGAAGGATGTGCAGCACGGGGCTTTTCTCTACATGAAGTACCTGACCAGCCAGGACAGCACGACGAAGTGGGCGCAGACCACTTCCTATATGCCGGTCCGGCAGTCGGCCTACGCGGCGCTGCAGGGCAGCTTCTACGCGCAGAACCCGTCCCAGGGCGTGGGTGCGGGGATGCTGAGCAAGGGCCAACTGTTCGCCCTCCCGGTGACGCCGACCAGCAACGAGCAGCGGGACGCGCTCACCACTGAGCTGGGCAACATCGTCGCGGGCCGGGCGGATCCCAAGACAGGGCTCGACAAGGCGGCGCAGAAGATGAACGACATCATGGCGACGGGGTGAGCTAGAGCTCGCCCCGCTCGCGCAGCTTCTCGATCACCAACCGCACCCCGCGCGCACAGCGCTCGAGATCGTCGGGGCCTAGCCAGGCGACCTCGTCGATCTCGGCCGCCGGCTTGATCTCGCCCTCGAAGTCCGCCTCGTAGCAGACGAGGTCGACCGAGGTACCGGGCGGATAGTCGTGCGCGGGGGCGCGAAACGTGCCGACCGGTACCAGTGTGTCGGGCAGGAGGCGAACGCTGACTTATTCACGAACCTCGCGCAGCAGCGCGTCCAGGTCGCTCTCGCCTGGCTCTCGCTTTCCGCCCGGCAGATAGAACGCATCCTTACCTGACGTGCGCACGGTGAGCAGCCGCCGGTTTTCGATGCGTACCCAACCAAGCGCGTCGACAGTCCATTTCTCGCCGAGTGGTCGATAGCTGTCGATGCGGTCGAGCAGCGCAATAGGTTCCCGCTCGGCGATCAGCGTTCGCCCGTATTCGGGTCGCATAAAGCCTTCGCGCATGGTGTGATCGATCAGCAAAAGCAGCGAGTCAAAGTAACCGTCGACGTTGAGCACCGCGCACGGCTTCAAGTGCAGGCCGAGCTGCGCCCAGGTCCACGCCTCGAAGAGCTCGTCGAGTGTGCCGACCCCGCCTGGCAGCGCGACGAAGGCGTCTCCCAGCTCAGCCATCAGGGCCTTTCGTTCGTGCATGGTCTCGACAACTCGCATATCGGTCACGTCCGCATGCGCAATCTCGCGCACAACGAGGTTCCGCGGGATGACTCCAATCACCTCGCCGCCATCCTCGAGCACCGTGTCCGCCAGCACGCCCATCAGGCCGACGCCGGCGCCTCCATAAACGAGCCCGACGCCCCGCTTGACCATCTCGCGCCCGAATCTCCGCGCCGCCTCCGCGTACACAGGTGACCGACCAGTCGACGATCCACAGAACACTGTCAATCGCATTTCGGGTAACGAATGTTATCGCGAGCCACAGGTCTGACTTGAATCAAACGAGGACCGGTAGCATTCGTGCCCTGGCACGAGCGTCCCGTCTCAGCTCACTCAAGGCAGCGTGGAATTTGTGGTCGGCGTTTTGGTCCAGATTTAGTGGAAGGTTGAGGGTGCGGATCAGGACCGACTCCAGCAACCACGGCCGCGGATTTTCGATCCAAGTTACGAAAGCGTTGTCGGCCATCCAAGTTGACAGATCCAACTCGGCTGGTCCGAAAGTCATCACTGTTCGTTCACCGACTCGTCTTAGTTCAAGCCCCAGCAAGCAACCGAGCGTGAGCCGCAATGTCGACCCTTCTGCATTTCCGCGGTAATGGTTGCGCAGTCGGGAACGTAGTGTCGCTCTACTCCGTCCGGGCGCACGAGGAGCGATGCCCACGTAGAGAAGCTTCCGGTCTTTGACCTCGATGCACCGGTTGGCATCAATACCGCCCGGAATCGTGCGGAAGTACCAGCCGTAAATGCCCGCGACTTCGGGAACTGGCGACGGACCCGCCAGAATTTCGGCTCGGGAGTAGAGATGACTCGGATGTCTAAGTGCGTCGACTCCGTGATCCGGCGAAACTACTTGGTCCAATCCCGAGCCCTGTAGAACTCCAACTGTTGTCCCAGGGAAAGCCCTTCAGTTGGGAGCGTGACCTGACCACCGAGTTCGCGGATACCGTCCACAAGGCCGAACGCCCGGTAGTCATCGCCGGCATGAATTTCGAAAACAGTGGAGCTAAAAGCCCCAAGTTCGAGCTTCAGTGCGTAAAGAACCTCCGCACCCCACCGTCGCCGTTCGGCGCGGCCTGAATTCTTCAGCGTCTGGTCATAGGGCTCGAGCACGGTGTCTGGGTCGACCAGGCCATGCTTGGCCGAGAGGACGAACCAGCGGTCGCAAGTCCGCTCCACGTACTTACGGCGACCGCGGAACAGTGGAGATGTGTAGAGGTCACGAGCTGAAATGGGCTTATCGAGCTTGGACTTGACGCAGCCGACCAGACCTATCCGGCGTGGCTCAAGCACCAGGAAATGTGCCGTCTTTTGGTGCCGAAGTCAACTTAGTCAACCATTCCTGGCCGTCCAGGTGGCCTCGCAATGTTCACAGTGGCGGCCATGGATTGGGCATCGCCTGACTTCAAGGCGGTCGGTCGCAGCTCGGTAACTGTCGCCGCAACAGGGACAGCAAGCCCGACCATCGTGAATGCGGAGAGCGATGCGACATAAAGGACACTGACCTTCGACTACAGACCCGATCGCTTGCTCCGCCTCATCGCGCAGCGATTTCTTGCTGATGGCCGCGTCACCATGCCACAGATTTACGTTTGGCGACAAGCGCCAGCCTATTTACACTCGGACCGTCAGGTCGAAACGGCAATACGGCTCATTGCGGGCCGGGTACGGATGATAGCCAGGAGCGCGTCTGACGTACGAGCTCCCTTTCAGCGTCCAATGGCAACCAAGCTGGATCGAAGATCCACTTCAGACTACTTACCGTGACGTCGCCTATGTGCACCGGAGCAATCTTGAAATGGGCATCTTCTGCGAAGGTCACAATCGCAGCAGAACGAGCATGAAATCCGACCGCAAACGCCACGCTCTGATACAGATCTGGTCGCGACCATTCCTCTCGTATCGCCTTGTATTTCACATCACCAATAGCTGGATATGGCTGAAACAGCAGGTCGGGATTGATCGTGTGGCGACTCCCGACCAATTGGCGTGCACTCTTGACCACCGTGCACAGGTCTGCCAGACCTTCCTTTAACGAGGTCCGGATGCCTTCTTCGACCATCTCCGGGGTTCGAATCAGAAAGCATCTCGCTACGCTGCCACCCTCGGACACTGCGCGCCCTTCCGCTCTCAATACATGGCGCGCAAGCAGAAGTGCATCGCCGTACGACTTTGTTCGAGAGTCCAGACCGGTCGCCAAGTCGCCACCGCGAATGTCACCCACGTCATCCATGCGGACTACTGCCCGTTGCGCGCGGCGCCGTAGACCGTCGCGAAGATTGGCATTCTGAAGGATCGACCGGGCCGTACCCTTCAGGACTCGGTTTATTGGAATGTCGATGTCGAACTCTTCGTAGTTGCATGTCAGTAGAAGACTGCCGGTGTAGTACCGGCTCGCCGTGGGTACTGCTTCAAGTTGTCCTCTGACCGCTGTCACCTCGTCGACCTGGGCACGATAATCGCGGAGCAAGTCACTTCTCATAAGGGATTCGAGCGCGTTGAGGAACCAGTGAACAACAACTTCAAAGAGGGATGCCTCGGTCGCGATATGTCCGATCTGCTCCTCCAGCCTCGGCCACGCCTGGGTCCTCGAGAACAAGTACAAGAGATGGTTCGCTGGGATTTTGGGCTGAACGACGATCTGGAGGCCCGATATCACAACCAGACCCACCGCATCGCTTACTCGAACAATCCAACCGGTGCCTGTGGTGGGCGCAACACTTATCACAGAGGCCGCCGGCGCATCTTCATCGTCGGTGCGCGCAGCCCCCCACCATTGTCTGTTGGACGCGAGGCGTTCCCCCAACTCAGCCAAGGCCTCGGCTTCTTGATTGTTCAAATCGAGGACGGTTGGTTGAGACTCCGTGATTGTTATGGATCGCATGCGATCGAAGGCCAGAATGTCTCCGCTTTGAAACCGTCCACTTTGTCAGGCTGATCGAAGAAATACTCTTGAATCAGCGGATGGACCTTTCGCTTCCAGATGGCGCAAAGGCGCTTCGGGGTCATCACGGCGGTCATAAAGAAAGCGTGTCCAACGGTGTGGTGCCTGTCCCCAAGCTCGGCCTCGAGCTTTGAGTTCAACGCCTCGAAACCCTTACGAAGATCGGGAACCTCATTCGTGTGACTTTCATAAAAGCGATCCAAGATCTGCCCGTCAGGCCCGACCTCAAAGACATCGAACCTACGTCGCAGCGCTGCGTCGATACTCCGGATACTCCGGTCGGCGGTGTTCATCGTGCCAACGAACCTGAGATTCGCGGGAAGCCGAAAGTTTCGCGTGTACGGCAGATTCAAGCGTTCGTTGCGGTATTCGAACAGGTACATGAGCTCGCCAAAAACTCTGGGAAGATTCGCTCGATTCATCTCATCGATGATCAAGAAGTAATCGCCGGCATTTGGGTCGATACGTCGAACCATGTTCATCAAAATGCCATCCACAGGCTTGAACGAAATTACACCGTCAACAAGTGTTGGGCGCAGACCTTCGATGAACTGTTCATATGAGTAGCTGGGATGAAACTGGATCGTTTCTGAGGCACCGGGACGATCTTGTGAAAGAAATCGAACAATGGCTTTTGCTACCCAGGTCTTGCTCGTGCCGGGAGGCCCCGCCAGTACGACCTGATAGCTGTCGCCCCGAAGAGCCTCGACCAGCTCGCGTAGTTGGTCGGTGGGCCACAAGGTTGCGGCTGCCAGATCCTCGAACGTGAATTCCGGGTTGGGGCGGTCGCCGGTATCGGGGTTAGCTAATACCTGGACAAGAAGGGGAGTCGTCTGGTTGTTGAGCGCGCCCTGGTCGATGGGCTCACCAGGCCGGCTAGCTAGTGCAAGGTTTTGCAGCGCCCAGCCAACGTCAAGCGGGCGGAAATTTGACAATCGGACGAACAGCTTGCACTCGTCCGTTGTGTAGTAGTCGGGCATCTCCTCAACATCGACTGCCTCCGATTGATCAGTAATCGCCTCAACCTTTGCTTCCCACATCGACTTCGGGTTGTATAGGAAGGCGAAGGTCGGCACATGGGATCCCAGTTGAATCTGCAGTCGATTGAGCCCCTGAGCGGACAGGGCACGGCGTTCCCGGCCTCCTAACGCCCCCCACCAAACGGAACCTTTGTCGTTGGCGATCGCGCGATGTCGCTCAATCGTGTCAACTGCTGGTTCCTCTGACCACTTGAGCAAGAGATGGCTAGGCGTGGGGATAACACTTGGCTGCCGAGCGAGGTCGCGCAGTTTGTCTACGAATCCTGCGCTTAGGCGGAACAAGTAGCCCTGCTTTACGGATCCCTGTTGCGTAAACGGACCGGCGTCAGGCGTACGAATCGAAGCCGGCAGAAAACCTAGCGCAATTGGTTCAGTGAATTGGCTGTACTCAGTACGAAGGAGATAGCCTTCCTTATCCCACGGCTCACCGGGCAATTCGCCGGGTCGATCCGCGGTAATTGCCTCAGAGTTGACCCGACTGATCGCTCGCAATGCCGAATTCGCGTAATGCAGAATGACATCGCCGGGCTCGACTTTCAGTAGGTTTGTATGATGGCCAATGGGAAAGCCAGCTTTGCTTTTCTGAGGCGCCCACAGATATCCACCTTGGAGCTCTACTTGATAAGTGACGCCCTGATTCACCCACCAAAAACCACCCGCGGCCGACTCAAGGATGCTGCGCAGTTCATCGAGGTCCTGACCGTTAGGACTCTTCGGTGCAGCTCCAAGCCGAATTGAGTTCCGCGCATCTCGCCAGGACCGATAGCGCTCGTCAGCCACGCGAATGAATTCCCTCAGGGGCATATCGAGAGCAACTTTGCCTTCGTCAGTGATTGCCCAGATTCCATCCTCTTTTGTCAACCATTCGGCTTTAACCGCATCAACAGATGCCCAGGAAATCGTGTTCTGCCACCTGATCTTGCCGCCTTGCGTGGAGGTGTTCTCCCATTCCGTAGTTGCCATTCGACGGGAAACTTCGCCCATGAGCTCGGCAAAAGTCATAGGACTCCCGCGATCAGCCAAGGCGGTTAATGCCGTCTTAAGAAGTTCTCCGGCTCTCTCGTGCGAAATTTGTCCCTGGGAACCGGTTCCTTCGCTCAACCTTTTGCGCCCCTAGCCTTGGTCTCAGCGTCCCGCACCAATACATGCGGCGCGACATGAAGCGCGCCAGCTACAGCCTCAATTGCGGCAAGCGACGGCGCCTTAAGCCCGCGTTCGAGCTGACTGATATACGTGCGGTGCATGTCGCTCTGGTCGGCGAGCCCCTCTTGTGAAAGCCCTGCTGCGAGCCGTCGATCACGCATGACGCGTCCAAACGAAGCCTGTAGACGGCTTTTGGGTGGCACCCGAAAAAGCCTGAGGACTGCGAGACTAGGGGTCTACAGACTATAGTCATCGCATTCGTCAGTTGACGTCGCGACCATCAGCACGTGTCAACCTGGCCCGAAGAGGGCGTCGACAGCGCCCTGCAAAGCTAACAGGGTCGCGGCGGAAAGGCCTAGACCCCTGTGCATCGAAATCGACGGCGTCAAGTACAACTTCTCGAAGCGCTTGCGAACACCTGTTCGCCCGGCTATACTCTCGGCAGCCCGCCGACATCCCCGCCCTAGGAGACGTCATAATCCTGCCTCTGCTTTCGGCGGACGAGTCCGTTGACGCCCGCCTCGCTAATCCGACAACGGCGAACCTGCGGACCGTAAGCCGGGCGGGCCCTGTATACGGTGCCCACGCGTACCACACCAAGATTCCATCGGAGGCAATTGAGCCTCATCTGCTTCGCTACTCGAAACCTGGTGACCTGGTTGTGGACCCTTTTTGCGGAAGCGGGATGACTGGGGTTGCGGCGGCACGACTAGACCGGCGCGCATGGCTGTCGGATCTCTCGCCAGCAGCAGTCCATATCGCTCGGAACTACACAACGGCCTGCGAGCCTTCTGCGTATTCCGTAGCCGCCGCGGCGGTCGTGGACAAGTGCAAGGTTATTCACGACCGCCTTTACGGATCGACTTGTCACGTCTGTGGAGGACAAGCCCGGGTTGCCTATGTCATCTGGTCGGATGTTCGGGCTTGCGTGAACTGCGATGTTGAGCTACGAGTGTGGGACCAGCGAAACACCGGTTTGCGCAATCTCACATGCTCTTCCTGCAAGAGCTCTTTTCGCAAGAGTCACGGTCGTTTCCTACGGGAAGAACCGGTGCGAATCAATCTTCACTGCCAGTCATGCGGTCGCACCGAACGAGAACCGCTTGCCGGGGACATCGTAGCGGCCAGTGGCGATCGATCGGCGATCAGGACGTGGTATCCACGGGTCCCCTTCGACGCAGGTCGTGAAATGTGGCGTCAAGGCCATGCCGAGCTCGGTGTTTGGGAAGTCGCCGACTTCTATTCGCCAAGGAACCTTGAGGCATTGAGTCAGATATGGAGCGAGATCCAGCAACAGAGTGATGCGAGGATTCGCGACGCCCTCATGTTCACATTGACGGCGATCGCCAATCGTGCTTCGAGGCGCTACCAATGGAACGCAAAACGGCCAACGAATGTACTTGGAGGCACTCTATACATCGCTTCCCTTCGGTACGAGTTCAATGTCTTCGACCTCTGGAGGAGGAAGGCCGCCGCTATCAAAAAGCTGTTTGAAGCTACGCGCGGGTCAACGGTTGACATTCAGGTCAGTCTAGGCTCAGCGACCGACCTACCCCTGCCCGATGAGTCGGTTGACTATGTTTTCACCGATCCGCCATTCGGAGCCAACATTGTGTACTCGGACTGCTCGCTCTTGTGGGAGTCCTGGCTGGCTACGCTCACCGATCGTGGCGCCGAAGCCATAGTCACTCGGCACTTGTCGGCAGAGAACGGAGGCCAGAGTGTCGAGGGATACCGACTACTCATGTTGCAGGCATTCAACGAGATCGGCCGAGTACTTAAACCTGAACGCTACGCGACGATGGTCTTTCAGAACACGGATCCGGTGGTCTGGGAGGCGATTCTTAGCGCCCTTGCGGAAGCTGGGCTGGTCATCGAAGACGCAGCTACCCTCCACAAAGCTCAGCCGTCCTTCAAAGGTGTCAAGGCACAATTGGAGGGGGAGCGGGTTGCAGCCACGGATATCGTGCTCACACTCCGCCGGGGTCCAAATGGCTCGCATCTCAACGGCTCCGCAACATGGGGCGCGATCGATGAAGCGCTGCGCTCCGAGCTGAACCGAGCGAGCGACGCAACTGGTCGAATGCGATCGATCGGTCATCTTTATGCCGTGGCCTTGGCGGCTGCGATCTCGAATGAACTATCCGTCAGGGACGTCAATTTCAGCCGCATTGAAACGTGGCTCGGAGAGCACTGCGACTACGACAACGGATGGCGACTCAAGAAAGAGATAGTCGCGACCCACATGGAGACTGGCAGTGCGTTTCAGTGAGCTCTATCGAGGCCGCCTTACAAAGCTTCAATTCACCGATCGTCCGCCAAAGCGGGTAGTGCCCAAGACCATCCCCTCGCACGGTAGCAAGGGCTCGCCGGTCTATCTGGCGCATAGCTATCCGACAAAGGTGCCGCCGGAGGCGATCATTCCATTAATTGAACATTTCACCCGTGTCGGAGATGTGGTCTGCGACCCATTTGCCGGCAGTGGGATGACAGGAGTAGCTGCCCGCAGGACGGGGAGGCAAGCCTTCTTAAATGATCTCTCGCCCCTCGCGTTCCACATAGCGTGGAATGTATCGAGGCCGTGTAGCCCGCTTGAATTGGAATTGGCCGCCAAGGAAATTGTGGCTGCGTGCCGTTCGGACTTCGACTCTTGGTACGGCACAGTTTGTACATCCTGCAAGGGAGCGGCGAAGATCGAATGGCTTCTGTGGGGAGATACGATCGCCTGTCCCAAGTGCTCGAGCCCTGTGAGTCTTTGGGACACTGCGTTCGATCCAACTAGCGGAACCATGCCTCGCGATCTACATTGCGATGCGTGTGACGCCCAGTTCAGGCGCACTCAAGCTGAGTTCCTGGAATCGGCTCCGGTATGGGCCAGCGTAACTTGCTTGAACGGCTGCAGGCGACGCGAACGTCCCGCTCTCTACAGCGATGCGCTCAGCGCTGCCGAACACACGATGCAGCCAATCACGGATTGGGTGCCTAGCCGGACTGTGGAGTCAGGCCGCGAAATGTATATTCGCTCAGCTCTTCAGCTGAGAGGAATCAAGACCGTTGCCGACTTCTACACGCGACGCAATCTACGGGCTCTAGGCCGGTTGTGGGCCAACATCCAAAAGTGCGGCGACTCGCGCGTCCGTCAAGCATTGGCATTCGCCTTCACAAACACTGCCTGGCACGGCACACGCATGCGCCGGTTCAACGCTCGTGGGGGACAGCGGCCGTTAACTGGCACCTTGTACATCCCTCAGATGTCGGTTGAGGTCAATGTTCTGACAGTTTTCGAACACAAGATTCAGCAGCTGAAACGCTTCTACGCGTCCGAGCCGGCGTCAAACTCACAAGTGGGTATCAGTCTTGGCTCGGCCAACAAACTCAACTTACCCGACGCGTCCGTTGACTATGTATTCACCGACCCCCCGTTCGGGTCCAACATCTTCTACGCAGACTGCAATCTGATTGCCGAGAGTTGGCTGGGAAGAGTGACTGACGTTTCCGAGGAGGCTGTCGTCAATCGGTCACTACGCCCGGCACATGGCGGAAAGACCGTCGCGGACTACACGGTCCTCATGACAGCCGCATTCGCAGAAATTGGACGGGTATTGAAGCCGGCAGCCTGGGCGACGGTGGTATTCCAGAACACTGATCCAATGGTTTGGAAGGCATTGCAGGACTCCCTCAGCATGGCCGGCCTCAGCCTTGAGCGGGCAAGCACCCTAGATAAAAGTCAGCAGTCACACAAGGGATATCGCGGCCGGGCAGGCGTTGAAGACGTGGCGTCTTTCGACATGGTCTTGCACTTGAGGCGGTCGTCGAGCAAGCGTCTGGCGCAATTGTCCTCTGCCTCTTTGTCCAAAGACCGGATTGCTGATGCGACAGAACTCATTCACAAGCACCTGGTGAACCTTCCGCATGTTGGCACATCACCTCACGCTGACCGCCAACGGTCCCTTCCGTACCTGTATTCGATGCTCCTTGAAGCTCATTTCAACGGTGATATCGGGCTGGAAGCCGAAGGGTTTACTCGCGTTCGCCAAATCTGCCAATCCAACTTCGAATGCGATAGCGCTGGACGGTGGCTCGTACATCCGAGAAGGCCTCCGAATCTCTCGATAAGATCGAGCTTGAAAAGAGGATCGTTGGCCCAAAAACACAAAATCGGAGAGCACCCGCCCAGCCAGTCCTAGCAGGGGCGGCGTACCCGGGTCCAGACGGCGCATTCTGACGGAAGTACTAAGCCTTCACGACCATCGTGGAGCCCTCGTTTGATGCCAAGGACACTGGTATCTGGAGAGGTCTGGTCCCCCGAAGCCCGGCCAATCACTGAACCAAGAAAGCAATCGCGATCTGAAGGCGTGAGAATGGCAAGAAACCAAGGCATGCCCTAATGAGCCATCGATGAACGGCGCCTTCGACAAGCAACAAGAGCTCCTACCAGGCCCTTCCAACAGTGGCGTGCCTACGCGAGCGGGTGCCAAGAAGGCGGGAGCCCTCCGCTGGCTGCCGTTCTCAAAGCAATTCTCTCCTAAACAGGTGGCGTCACTTGGCGACTTCCTGGAGATCGTTGAAGATCAGGCCGGGTCAAAGGACCAGATTGAGCTCGCATTCTTGCGACGGTTCCGGCCAGACTCCGACCCTTCGAACCAACAGTTGCGAACAATGGCCTACAACGCGGTGCTTTCGGCGCAGCATTACGGGCTCATGAATTCGCGGCTCGCGCTTACCGACATAGGACGCGATTTGCGTAATGCTGCCGATGACAACGAGCGGCTGCAGTTGTTGGCTCGGCATATTCTCAAACATCTCAATGGCATCGAACTAGTGCATGGCCTGGACGGGATCGATCGAGCCGGACTGAAGCTTCGCAAAGAACAGATCGCAGAGCACTTCACGGGACGCGGCCTATGGTCGAATCCGGATGGAACGGATATCAACCACGTGGTCGCCTGGCTCAGAACTGCGGGAGTCTTTCATGGAGAGAGCGGCTTCCGTCTCGATATAACCCGCTTCGCGGAACTCGCCGAGATAACCGTTGACGAGGTTTCCCAAGTAGGACGTGTCGACCCAGTAGGTGCTGCAATCCTTGAGGAGCTCGCCCTCATTCCAGGGCGTTCCGCCACAACCGGAGAGATGCAACGTCGGCTCAAGGTCCGGCCGGGTCTTGATATGAACGTTCCCCGCTTTGTCGGGGTACACCTTCGCCCACTAGAGAAAGCAGGACTCATCAGCGTCACAAAGACGACCGGAGGGCGAGGAGGAGAGGCCACGCGCATGACAGCAACACCCCTGTTCAGGCGTGAAGTTGTCCAAGCAATCCTAAAGCGAGTCCAACAGAGTGGGTTATCGGTTTCTGACCCCGAATTACAGATCCCGATGGCAGAGCTTGTAGCCCGAATGAGGGATCGGGACAAGGACACAAAAGGGCGCGGCCTTGAGTTATTCGCCCTCCGCCTGCTATTGCGTCTCGGCCTCTCCGAGATTCGCTGGCGTCCGCGCACGAGACAAGCTGAGGAGATCGATGGTACGGCCGTCGGATACGTTCCCGTTCACACCCGATGGCAAATCCAGTGCAAGAACACAACTACCCTGCACGTGGACGACGCGGCCAAGGAAGCCGGCCTGGCCCTGCGAAATCGTTCGACGATCATCATGCTTGTGACCACCGGGCAACTGAGCGACGCAGCCACTGATTTTGTCCGAGACGTAATCCGACATAGCCCTTATACGGTGCTGTGCTTTGACGCGGCCGATGTGGCGCGGCTGGCCAATTCCGAGGAATCTCTCGTAGACCTCCTTCACCGCGAGGCTCAGCTGGCACATGAATTGCGGGGCGATCAATTCCGCTGAGAAGCACAAGGGCTTGACTTAGCCCTGCGAACTGGCGCGAGTTCCTCGATGATGTTCCAGTCGCATTTCAAAAGGAACGTCTGCTCGAGGTATTCGTCGACTCAGTCCAGCTAGGCGGCGGTCATGTGGTTGTCGTTGGCCAGACCCATCCGTTCGCCTTGGTAATTGGCTACCGGGAGGTGGAATACGCAGCACGCCTCTATATCTGGAATGTGACACACGGAGGTGGGGCTGCCAGGGCACCGAACGAGTTTCGAATTCAAGTCACTGGTGTGTCTGGTGATATCAGCGCTCCGCCGGACGGACAGGCACTTGTCGTGGGATGGGACCCAATAGACGAGGTGTTCGCTGCATTCGACCCTAAGCGCCACGAAAAGCCGAGCATCGAATCGCCTTCGATTCAGATTTCACGTCAGACCCTCCATGCTGGCCGAGTGGCGGGGATCGCCTCGCAGGTCCGAGCAAACGGCGAAACGGCTCTTGCCTTCCGTCCTGACTTGATGACTACGTATATTGCCGAACAAGGCAACCTTCACACGCTGGGCGAAGATCCAGTTGTCTTGGCTGCGGTCGCGGCCGCCGCTCAGGCAGCTCCAGATGCCCCGCCGGCCCCGCCAGACGTCCCTCCCGAGCGACGGCATGTCCTACGCGAGGTTCTCGAAGCTGTTCGCGCCCATGATTTCCGGCAACGAGTGCTCACGGCGTACGGCCGCCGCTGCGCCGTCTGCGGTATGGGGCTCGAACTGCTCCAGGCCGCCCATCTCGTTCCGGTCGGAGAACCAGGCGGGACTGATGAAACATCAAACGGCATAGCTCTGTGCTCTCTTCATCACGATGCGTACGACCGCGGCCTCATTACGGTGACCGCGCAGTATGAGATTCGAATAAATGAGCCAATGCTCGCTGCTCATCGCAAGGCGGGTGTCGGTCACGGAGAGGAGCCGTTTCGGACTTCTCTTGGTAGCGAGATCAGGTTGCCCGACATGAAAGCTGATAGGCCCAAGAAGAACTATCTAGAACGAGCTATGGCTCTACGAGGATGGTAAAGCTCGTGGTTGGCCAGCCAGTCGCTAGCAGCGGTAGACTCCCCGACTGATGCCGTCTCAGTAGCCGAACAACAAGATTCCTTCAAACGGCAGGGCAAGCCGTCCACTGGCGTAGATAGCGTCGAGCAAGGCGAGCGAACTCAGGTAATCGGCTTCAGTGACCTCCCGGCCCGAATTCATTCGTCTGTAGCCGGCCATCACTCCCAACGCCAGAAAACGAGCATCAACGATCAACGACGATCGGACCAGGTTGCGATAGATTGCATTACCCAATGTTCCACGGCCTGCTTCAACTTCAATTACAACCCCGAGCTCGTCATGTATCGCATCGACGTCGTATTGGATTCGTGCGCTGCCGTTGCCCCCAAAGAGAACAGGGCGCACGATTCGGCCTGACAGAGTTTTCCCCGTCTCGACCGTGTAGCCCAGCGCTTCGAGACCGGGCGTCAGTTCCTTAAGGACTCCATTGCTTCCTAGCCCGCGAACCGTTGTGGTGTCAATCCGCGATCTGGCGGCGGCTACCACATCAACTATCTGATGCGCCCAGCGTGGTGGACGGGTGCGAGCAGGGTAATACATCCATTGCGGATAGATCGACGTCATCGATCTGATAGTCCGCCGAAGACGGTGAGACTCGGGATGCGCCGGCATCTAAGCTGTGGCGCTCCAGCTGTTACCCGTCGGGCTCAAGGTCGTCTTCGTCGTCTTCGTCGTCTTCGTGCTCCGCCTGGTCGTCAGGATCTTCATCGCTCTCTGAGAAACCTTCATTGGCCAGGCTCCAAAGTGGGTTGCACCAGCCGACCATATGATCCATGACTACCAGAACCGCATCCTCGGCATTCAGCTGTTGGTCCTCACTGAGCGCTTCTCTGAGATCTTCCAGTGCCCCCATTACTGCTTCGCGGCTCCATCCCTCGCGAATCAGCCTTCGACGCACCTCCTCCCGGAGACTGTCGACGGGATCAGCTGATTCGAGCTTGTCGGCAAACTCTTGAGCCGTTGGCGTCATCCGGGGCCTCCAGGAGCTTCAGTCCATGTATCGCGCGACGCAGCTAGATGAGTCTGGTACTCAACGATACTCATGGTTTCCATCGGCTCAACGAGGGCTTTGACTGCACCGTCTGAAGCCGGCTCATGGATGCGCGTGAAGAGCCTGGGCGGCAACTGATCACTTGGGATTATCCACAGACAGTTTCGTTTGCTTGTCCCGGCGCCGAAGCCGACCGGGAGTCGATGGTTGGGGATAGCTTTGAAATCGTCTATTGATGCCGACATGCCACCGGCGTTGGGATGCACGTTCGCCTCATGGTCGGGGCGGATATCGGCGTACTTCCCCTCGGTTCGCACCCCAAGGCAGTCTGCCAAGTCGCAAACCTTTGGAGCTCCGTTGTCTTTTTGAATTGCCCGATAAACGTCCGGCACCGCTGTCTTAATAGTTTCGAGGTCTACTCGGATTGTCCCGGCCCGTCGGAGTCAACTCTTAGTAGTGCATCCTTAAGGAATGGGACCACGTCGACTGCACGCCCTTCATTGTCGCGAGCCAATCGCCACTCCGCGAGTGCCTGGTAAGTGCAGTGCTGCAAATGATCTAGGAGTGTTGGCGAGCGCATACCTCTGACATGAGGATGGTTCATGTTCACGACGATCGATAACAAATCATCCGTGTATCGGCCGACAGTGACAAATTCTTGTTCCGGCTCCAAGTCGGATCCGAGGTAACCAGTCACCGACAAGCCGTTGATTCTGGCTTGGAAATCGGGCGAGCGCTGGGCACTTCGTGCGAGAACTGCGTCTCGCCTCTGTTTCAATTGGGCCGGAGCGGGCACCGTTCTGTGCAACCAATCCCGAGTGACTTCTTGGGATATGAGTGCGCTCTCAAGTTGTGTTACCGCCATCTTTACATCAGAGCGAGTTGGCGCCTCGATAGGATGCCGAAGTTCTTGAGCAACAGTTATCAAGTCAGCCAATTCTGCTTTTAGCTTAGCCCCGACCTCTTCCTCTTCCTCGCCGTTCCAGACAATGTCGTCTTTCGTATGAGACACATTGAAGTCATCCAGGTGGACTTCCCCGGCCAGTCTCTGGTTTACCAGGTTGTTCGATCCTTCGATCTGGCCGAAGATCTCCTGCGGCCGCCATGCCGCGGGCGTACCACGAAGAACGCGTCCAGAGTGAAATATGGCGAAACCGGCTTTCTTCCGTCCGCCCTTCGCGAGCACTGCGGCCCATCCATAGACTCGCTTGTCTCCGATCGTAAAGTCGAACTCACGTCGCCATGGCCGACCCTGACTGTCCGAAGCGATCTCATAGGACTCCTTCCAGTTCAGCGCCTCGTTCATGAACACAAGATTCAAGATGCCATCCTGAAGATCCTGGCGGTACATTGAACGTAGGAACTCTCTAATTCGTGATCTCGTTGCGCTTGCCAATCCGCGATGCAACCGCCGAATCTCGACCTCCGTGAAGTGATCTTCGGGATCAACGTCGGTCAGCTCAGTAAGGACCAACTGGTTGTTGCCGGAAGCAACGTCTTCAACATCAACCTCCACTTGGTATCCCACCGGCTCATCGAGCCTCTTCGTTCGGACCATCCAGAGGTCTCCAAACCACGAAGCCGCGGTCTTTAGACCAAATCCATATCGCGACCGGCCAGTCGGATCTGCTGGTGGGTTCCCGACAACTAAGGCACGCTGCAGTTCACGGAGCGACATGCCCATGGCGTTGTCAACGATTCTTAGCGATCTGTCTCTTCCTGGCTGATACTCAATGGCTACCTCGAGCCGCTTACCTTCTCGCTGATATACCCGGTCCAAATCGTCGTGATGGCCAAAATATGACTGTGTGGAGTTGTCGATGAACTCGGCCAATGCATGCCAGGGCGTGTAGGACAGACGTTTGAAAGAGCGAACCGCTGCGAGCCCAAGTTCGAATTGCACTTTGCTCAGCAAGTCTACTGATTGGCGCAGACAACGACGCACTAACCTCCGATGTGCTGAACACCCACTCCACTGGATATCGTGAGCTAAGCGACTGAGCCGTGGTCTTCGTCGTCCTTAGCAGGGATCGTGTCGAGCGTTCACTAGATCGGCCAATATTGTTCCAACCACCACCAAAGTCAGCCACTGTAACTGTCATGTCGGGCGATATTCCAGCCAAGTCTGGGGGGGGTTGGAGGACAATCGAACTCGCCCGGGACGCCTCAACTGCGCCTCGCTATGGTTTGAGGATCGCGGAGACAAGACCGCCTGCGTCAGCTTACGAGCGCACAGGGTTAGGCCACTGTCGGTGTTCCCTCGCTTACGCCCGCTCGGTTGTAGAGCCAGCGAAGCGGACGCGGCGCCCACCAGTTCCAACTGCCTAGCAGGGCCATCAGCGACGGCACCAGGAACGCCCTGACGATCGTCGCGTCGACCAGGACGCCCGCTGCGATGCCGATGCCAAGTTCCTTGATGAAGATGATCTGCGACGTCGCGAACGCGCCGATCGCCACGCAGAACAGAAGTGCTGCCGCGGTGATGATCCGGCCCGTGCGCTGCAGGCCCACGGCCACCGCCTCCTTGTTCGGCACGCCGGCGTCGTGCGACTCCTTAATACGTGTGAGCAGGAAGACGCCGTAGTCGGTCGACAGGCCGAACACGATCGCGAACAGCAGCACCGGCTGCGTCGATTCCAACGCCCCCTGGCTCGTGTACTGGAGCAGGTCCTGGAACCGCCCGTCCTGGAAGATCAGCACCAGCACCCCGAACGCGGCGCTCAGGGTCAGCAGGTTCATCACCACCGCCTTGATCGGCAGCAGAAGAGATCCAGTCATCAGGAACAGCAGCACGATCGTGGCCAGCGCGACGATGGCGACCGCGATCGGCAGGCGCGAGAGCAGCGACGCTTGCAGGTCGACAAACGCGGCGGCCTGGCCGCTCACCAAGAAGGTGAAAGGCGCCGGCTTAGCGCGGATGTCCTGAACCAAGGTCTGGGCCGCCGGGTCGAAGTTGCCGAGGTTGGTCTGGACGTCGAACTTCCACGTGTCAGAGCTCACCGGCTGCGCGGCGGTGACCTGCGCGACGTTTGGCTCCGATTTCAGGCTGTCGGCGAAAGCTTGAACCTGGGCGGACGCGGATGCCGGCGCTTCGACCACGACATTGAGAACGGCGCCCGTCGGCCAGCCGAAGTCGCGCTTCAGCGTTTCGTTGACGATCCGCGCGTCGTTGGTCGGCGGCAGCGCCGTCTGGTCCACGGAGTTGAACTTGATGCCGGCGAACGGCAGGCCCAGCGCGATCAGCACCACCGCGGCCAGGGCCGCGAGCGGGATCGGCCGGCGCATGACGAAGTGCGAGAACCGGTACCAGAAGCCCGAGGTCCCTGACGTCGTCTCGACCGTTTGCTGCCACCGGCGTGGCGCGAGCCAGTTCACGCGATGACCCAGGAGTCGCATCACCGCGGGCAGGACTGTCAGCGCGACGGCGCACGCCATCAGCGCGACGATGACTCCGGCGGCACCCATCGACCACAGGAAGTTGATCTTGAAAACGGTCATCGAGGCCGCTGCTGCGGCGATCGTGAGCGAGCTGAACAGCACCGTGCGGCCCGCGGTTCGCATAGTGGTTCGGATCGCCACCTCAGGCGCGGCGCCGTTGGCCATCTCCTCGCGGAAGCGGGAGACCATGAAGAGTGAATAGTCGATCGCTAGGCCAAGGCCCATGCCAGTCGCGAGGTTCAAGGCGAAGATCGAGACCGGGTGCAGCCCGGTCAGCCCGCGCAGCACGAGGAACGAGCCAAGGATCACGATCCCTCCCACCAGGGGCGGCAGCAGCGCCGCGATCACGCCGCGGAACACCCACAGAGATAGAAGGAAGAGGATCGGGAACGCCAGCATCTCGGCGCGAGCCAGGTCGCTGGTGATGATCTGGTTGAGCTGGTGGTTGATCGCGGCGAAGCCGCCGAGCTTGACATTGGGGTCGCTCTTCAGCAGGTCGGCGAGCCGGGTGGCGCCGTTGACCGCCTCCTGGTCGCTGATCTTGTTCCAGTACCCAACCACGATTGTGCTGCTGCCGTCCTTCGCGACCATCGACGGGTCGTGCGTGACGTAGTAGTTGTAGACCTTGGCGATATCCGGGTCGGCGCCGATCACGCCGGACACCTTGGTGACCTCAGCAATTGCAATGTCAGAGTTGGTGCCGTCGGGGGTCTTGACCAGCGCGACGATGCCGCCGTCGGCCCGCATCCCGGTGGCCTGCTGCAGCCGGTCGAGCGCCTGGCTCGACTGCGAGCTCGGATCCTGGAAGCCGCCCGCCTGCAGCGATTTCGACACGGGGCCGCCGAAAATGCCGGAAAGAGCCGCGAACACGATCGCCACGCCGACGACGACCCACGGCACCCTGTTGATCGCACGCGCCAATCGATCGAACATCACTTCTTTGTCTCCTTCCCTACCTCGATGTCTTTTGCCAGCTGTCCGAACCATGCCGCGCACCACTCGTGGAACGCGATGCCGAATTTCAGGACGTCGTACTTCATGCGATGTGGCTGTCCCATAGCCAACTCTTTGTGGTCGCGCAGACCCGCCACGACCTGCTTGTGGCGCCGGACCATCGCCTCGAGATGGCGAAGCGTTTCCTTGGGCGACATCTCGTCGGCGAAGAAGAGCTTGAGCAGCATCTCGTCGCGGACCTCCAGGGTCTGTATCACCGGGTCTGCCACCCAGGCGCGCAATGTCTGGTGTCCTTTGTCGGTGATGGAGTAGAGGGTTCGCTGCCGGTCGCCCCGCGAGGCGTCCTGGGGCTTGATCAGCCCTGCCGCGGTCAGGCGCTTCAGCTCGGGATAGATCTGCCCATAGCTTGTGGCCCAGAAGTGGCGGGTGGAGAGATCGGCGAGCTGCTTGATGTCATAGCCCGAGTGCGGCCCCAGGCCGAGGATGCCGAGAACGACGTAGGTGGTCGGGCCGAACTCCATATCGCTGCCAGTTATATCATGCGGATATATCTGGAGTCAATATGCGGAGGGAGGCGGGCCGTTCTGGCCGCTCTAGACTCGGTCAATGGGGCTGCGGACCTTGCTGCTCCTTGGAGCCGTGTCCTTGTTCTGGATGCCGGATCCGGGGCCAACAACAGAGCCGGCGCCGCCGCCCCAGCCTGTCGTCCCGGCATCCGACTACTTCCAGTACCCGCTGCCAACTTGGGAGCCGCATTGCCTGGGATTCGGCAGCGAGTGGCGATTGTGCGACGGGACCGTTCTGCGGGCCTGCCCCGCTGGCGCCATCTGGAAGCACACGGGGGTGGACATCAAGACCGGCATCCAGCCCGTCATGGCCGCTGCCGACGGGGTCATCGCCGGCTACATCGTCGACCCCACGTTTCGCGGGGGGATACTCATCCGCCACCCGACCAGCGAGGGCGTCGTGCTCACCCAGTACTGGCACGTCTGGCCTCGGCCGGGCTTCAGCGTGGGAACAGCGGTGACCCGGGGGCAGGTTTTCGCCGACGTGGCGGACATGGGCGCCCGAACCCATCTCCACTTCGCAGTCTTCCTGGGCGAATACGTGCCGGATGCGTGGCGGGGCGCGTTGCCGCCCACCCCGTGTTCGGGCTTTCCGGCCTTCCCCAATCGTTTCGTGGAGCCCACTAGCTTCGTCAAGGCACACCTCGAGCCCGCACAGGTGCGCAGACCAAGGGGCCGTTTGGAGCCGGACGACCAGTAGGAAACCCAAACCTCAAGGTTTCTTGAGGTTTCCTTGAGGCTGGGATGAGGTTCTGAACTCCTTTCCCGCCCCTCTCCCTAACCCTCTCCCCTGAACGGGGAGAGGGAAGACTGATTCCTTTCCCGCCCCTCTCCCTAACCCTCTCCCCTGAACGGGGAG
>DASRWV010000100.1:0-6793 GCA_035687505.1 Nitrosotalea sp. | reverse complement strand
ACTCGGTTGTTCGAGCACATCCAACGACTGTCGATGGACTTCTTCGAGGCTCGCAAGCTGGGGGACATCATCTCGAGGCTCACATCTGATGTGGGCGCGATCGAGGACTTCATGGTGTCCGGCGTCAGCAGCGCGATTGGCTACCTGGCCCGAATTCTCATTTTCGTCTCTGCTCTCCTACTGCTCGATTTCCGGCTGGCTTTGGTGAGCCTGGTCGCCATGCCTCTGTTCTGGCTGGTCTCCCGCCAGTTCTCTCGCCGGATCCAGGTGGCATCGCGAGAGAGCCGGCGCACCTCCGGGACGATGAGCGCGGTAGCAACTGAGAGCCTGGTCAACGCTCCGCTGGTCCAGGCCTACAACCAGCAAGCGAACGAGGTCGCTCGCTTCCGGCTCCAGGGAGTCCAGTCCTTCCGCGCCCGCATGGCCGCCGGCGCGATCAGAGCCCTCTTTGCGCCGATTGTCGATCTCGTCGACATCCTCGCCGTCTTGCTGGTGCTAGCGGTCGGAACGTACGAACTTTCCCAAAACAGGCTTAGCCTGGGCGGGCTTCTCATCTTCATGGGCTACCTGAGCCAGCTCTACGGACCAATCCGCGGCCTGAGCGGTCTCAGCAACACCGTGTACCAGGCCTCGGCCGGCGCCGAGCGAATCATCGAGTTCCTGGACCAGCACCCGCGCGTGGTGGAGAGTCCGAGGCCCGTTCGCCTCGGGCGCAGCACCGGTCTGGTGCGATTCGATGAGGTGAGCTTCCGTTACCCGACCCGCGAAACGAGCTCGCTAAGCGGCGTCAGCTTCGACCTCGAGCCAGGTCAGGTGCTCGCGCTCGTGGGCCACAGCGGGGCAGGGAAGTCCACGGTGATCAAGCTGCTTCTGCGCTTCTACGACCCAGACAGCGGCCGGATCTCGCTCGACGGAAACAATCTGCGCGACCTCAGCCTCTCCTCGTTGCGCTCGAACATCGCCGTGATCCTGCAGGAGACGCTGGTCTTCGACGGCAGTGTCAGTGAGAACATCGCCTATGGCAGTCCCGGCGCATCAACCGAGGACGTGGTCAACGCGGCGCGCGCGGCCGCCGCACACACCTTCATCACCGAGCTGCCTCACAGCTATGACACGCTCCTCGGCGAGAAGGGCCGCCGGCTGTCCGGAGGTCAGCTGCAGCGGATTTCCATCGCACGCGCTGTCCTTAGGGACGCCCCCCTGCTTGTCATGGACGAGCCGACGACCGGGCTGGACCCCGACTCGCGCCGAGAGGTCATGGAGCCGATGGAGGGACTGATGTCGAAGCGGACGGTGATCGCCGTCACTCACGACCTGGACACTGTGCGCCGCGCCGACTTGATCCTCGTCCTGGATGCGGGTCGGATCGTGGAACGGGGCACCCACGAGGAGCTGCTCAGGATGGGAGCCCGCTACGCCCGCCTGTACACAGATGAAGGATGGGTGGATAGAGAACACCGCGTGGGTGTGGAAGCCGGCGAGAGCGTCGAAAGACCTATCTAGCGCCGCGCCGGCGGCTGATCAACATCAGCACGCCAAGCAAGATCAGGAGACTCGGCCACAGCACGTTGCCAGGCACCCAATTGAGCCAACCGAGGTTTTGGAAGAGGTAGTAGACACCGATCAGAACCAGCGCTCCTCCCCAGAACCACGGCCACACACCGCCGCCGCCCCAGGCCCACGGACCGTACCAACCGCCGCCCCACTGATCGTGTGCGTAGTCCCGCTGTTGGCGGCGCCAATCACGCCATTCTTCGCGTGAAGCTCCCGGGCCTGGCGGCTTGGGTGCCTCGTTAGGCAGAGGCGGCACGCTGGGCGGAGGCTCGTTGGCCATCGAGGCGATGCTACGCCTGACCTTCGCTGTTGGGAAGTTCGGTCAGCCGCTGCTCGAGGCGGCCCAAATGTTGATACCGCTTTCAGTCGCATACCTATCGATCTCGCTCAGCTCGTCCGGTGAGAACTCGATCTTGTTGAGGGCGGCGACGTTCTGTTCCAGCTGCACGACACTGCTCGCCCCGATCAGCGCCGAGGTCACCACCGGTTTGCGGAGCGTCCACGCGATCGCCATCTGGGCCAGCGACTGACCGCGGCCCTCCGCGATCTTGTTGAGAGCGCGGACCTTCGCAAGGTTCTCGTCAGTCAGCATGTTTGTAGACAGGGAGCCCGGATGGCTTGCTCGGGACCCGGCCGGAACGCCGCCTGCGTATCTGTCAGTGAGGAGTCCCTGGGCCAGGGGGGAGAACGCGATGCAGCCGATTCCTTCCTTCTCGAGCACCTTGAGCAGCTCCTGCTCGATCCAGCGGTTGAGCATGGAGTACGACGGCTGGTGAATGAGCACCGGAGTCCCCAGCGCGCGAAGAATGGCTACAGCCTCGCGCGTGCGCTGAGCCGAATACGACGAGATGCCGACGTAGAGCGCCTTGCCCTGTCGAACCGCGGTATCGAGCGCTCCCATCGTCTCCTCCAGTGGAGTCTCCGGGTCGAAGCGGTGCGAATAGAAGATGTCGACATACTCGATTCCCATCCTCTTCAAGCTCTGATCCAGGCTGGCCAGCACGTACTTGCGCGAGCCCCACTCGCCATAGGGACCCGGCCACATGTCGTAACCCGCTTTGGTCGAGATGATGAGCTCGTCGCGGTGGCCGGCCAGATCGGTTGTCAGGATGCGGCCGAAGTTCTTCTCCGCCGAGCCCGGCGGCGGGCCGTAGTTGTTGGCAAGGTCGAAATGCGTGATGCCCAGGTCGAACGCCCGCCGTACGATTGCGCCCTGGAGCTCTGGCGACGTGTTACCGCCGAAGTTCTGCCATAGGCCGAGCGAGATCGCCGGCAGCTTGAGGCCGCTGCGCCCGCAACGGCGGTATTGCATGTTCGCGTAGCGGTCGCTCATCGAGAGGGCACGCCTTCGATGATGTGCAACTCGCCCATTAGCGCGATGCTCCGGGTGAGCTCGAAGCCTGCCGCCGTGTAAAGGGCGCGAAATTCAGCTTCGGTCCGTTCGCGGCCGCCAACGTTGATGAGCATGTTGATGTCCTGCGTCTTGCCGAACGACGGCTCATTACCTGGTGGCATGATCGCTTCAACGACCAGCAGACGGCTGCCGGCGCCCATAGCTTTGCGGCACGAGCGCAGGATCGCAACGCATTCGTCATCGTCCCAGTCGTGCAGGATGTACTTCAGCAGGTAGGCATCGTGGCCGTCCGGTACGGAGGCGAAGAAGTCTCCGCCAATCGCCTCGCACCGTTGGCTCAGCCCCGCCTCCGCAATGGCCCCGACCGCCTGCGCCGCCACAGCCGGTTGGTCGAACACTTCTGCTTTCAAATGGGGATGAGCCGTCAGGATCTCGATGGCCGAGACTCCCTGCCCACCCCCGACATCGATGATCGACGCCATGGACGCGAAGTCGTACTTCCCGGCCACAGCTCGCGCTACAGGCCTGGTTTGAGAAGTCATCAGCTGGTCGAAGAGGGCCTGATCGTTGGGATGCTGCCGGTTGTATTGAAAGAAATCCATTCCGTGCACTCGCTCGAAGGCTGTCTCGCCAGTTCGAACGGTCTCCGACAGGTTTCCAGCCGCCTGCCACGATGCGGGGCGACCCAAGAACAGCACCTGGAGCCTTGCGGGCGAGCCTTGTTGGAGCACCGCTGCCCTCGGCGTCAGCTCGAACCGGCCGTCTTCGGTTTCCGCAAAGACGCCCTCGGCTGCAAGAAGCCGAAGGATCCTATATAGAGACGGCGCATGTGTGCTGGTGCTTGTCGCTAGATCGGCGACGGTGCGAGGGCCATCCGCCAGCAGATCTGCGATGCCCAACTGAACCGCGACGTAAATCGCGCGGCTGACCCAGAAACCGCGGAACAGCCGGACCAACTCGTCGCCTGGCGTATTCGGCCACGCTGCCATCGGTGGGCCTCCTTTCCTATTGAAGCGCTCGTCCGCGAGAGCCGACGATCAGGCTCTCATCCTAAAGTCGCGCAGGGCGAGTTGCTCTAGCCGGCTTCTCGGCTTGGGATCCTGATCAACGCCATGGGCTCGCGGGCTGGTCTGACAACAGCGCACGGTAGAGCTCGACGGTGCGCGCGGCGATGGCGGGCCAGCCGAACTCTCGCACCGCTCGCTGACGTCCTGCCTTCCCCATCCGGGCGGCGAGAGCAGCGTCGCTCATCACTTCCTCGATTCGGACGGCGAGCCCAGTCGCGAACGATTTCGTGTCATCAGGGTTGTAGTCCACCAAATATCCGGTTTCACCCTCGACGACGATTTCAGGAATTCCGCCGACATGCGACGCGACCACCGCCGTCTCGCATGCCATCGCCTCAAGGATCACGAGTCCGAACGGCTCGTAGACGGACGGGCAGACAAACACTGTCGCGCTCGAGTGGAGATGGATCAATTCCTCGCGCGGGATGAACTCGCCAATCCAGATCAGGTTGCCTCGCTCGGACCGGACACGCTCCGCCAATGCCGCCACCTCAGCGCCAATCTCAGGTGTGTCGGGACTGCTGGCGACAATCACCAGCTGATGCTTTGGGTCTACTTCGAGCGCTGCCTTCAGGAGAAAGGGCAGACCCTTTTGCCGCGTGATCCGGCCGTTGAAGAACGCGTAGGGCTTGTTCGGGTCGATGCCATAGCGAGCGAGTGTCTCCACCGAAGGTTGCCGCCGATAGATCTCGGGATCGATTCCGTTGTGAATCACGTGAATGCGGTCCGGGTCGACGTTCGGATAACAGCTGATCACGTCCTGGCGTACCCCATGTGACACTGCGATCACGGCGTCGGCGGCTTCTGCTGCGGTTCGCTCGCAGAACATCGAAAGGGCGTAGCCCCCACCGAGCTGCTCGGCTTTCCACGGCCTGAGCGGCTCGAGACTATGAATGGTCATTACGTGGGGTATCGACCACATGAGTTTCGAGAGATGACCGCCGAAGTTCGCGTACCACGTGTGGCTGTGCGCCAGATCGGCACCTTTGACGGCCGCCGCCATCGTCAGGTTGATCGACATCGCCTGCAGCGCGGACGACTCCGGCTTCGGTTCCGACAAGGTCTCCCACGGGTTGTAAGCGACCACGCCGGGCTCATCGCGCGGTGCGCCCCAGCAGTGCACCGAGACATCCGCCAGGCGGCGCAGCTCGCGCGCGAGATATTCAACGTGCGTGCCGGCACCCCCGTAGACCTCGGGTGGATACTCGCGAGTCAGGAGTGCGACCCGAAGTTGGTTCATCCCTGTCCGACCTGAACCTGAACCTTCAGATGGTTTCCAGATCGTGCGGCGGCGAAGGCGTCGGCCGCCCGCTCCAACGGAAAGGTGGCCGTCACCATGCGCTCCGCGTTCACTGTGCGATTTGAGATCAACTCAATTGCCCGTAGAACATCCTCGGCGACGTACATGGCAGAGCCCTGAATTCGGATCTCCCGGTCCTGGACCACGGGCAGCGGGATTTCAACCGGACGTTGGGCAATTCCAATCACGATCACAATCCCCCCTTTCTCGGCCAGGGCGATGCCCTGAGTGATGGAAGACTGACCGGCAACGCAGTCGAAGACGACATCCGGGCGGTGAGGCAGGGACTTCCGAACTTCCTGCACGAACCCGGGAAGTATGGGGTCGAAGGCTGCGGCCGCACCCAGCTCGATCGCGTGTGCGCGCTTGCCTTCCAGGGGATCGCTGATCACGACAGTCGAGGCGCCGGCGGCCTTGGCTGCCAGCAACGTCAGCAGACCAATGCTGCCGGCGCCGAGAACGACCACGATTGCGCCTCTCAGGTCACCGACGATGCGCGTGGCATGGGTAGCTGTTGACATAGGCTCCACCAACGCCGCTTCGGTCCATGTCATGCCGTCCGGTATGCGGTGGAAGCGGCTTGCGGGAGCGGTGAACGCCTCGGCCATGCCGCCAGCGGTCTGACAGCCTACGACCTTCAGATCTTCACATAGGTTGTAGCGGCCAGAGGTGCAATAGAAGCAGTGACCACAAACCAGGTTCGGCTCGAGCAGGACACGATGCCCAACCTGAAACGAAGTGACTCCTGGCCCCGTCGCATCGACGATTCCGGCGACCTCGTGGCCAGGCACGACCGGTAGGTCGATGAATGGATGGTTTCCGTTGAAGGCGTGTAGGTCCGAACCACAGATACCCACCGCGACCGAACGAACGCGAAGCTCATCCGGTCCCGGGTCCGGTGTTGCGGCATCCACGATGTCCAGTTGTCCGGGCCGCTGGATGATGGCCTGTCTCGTGTTAGCCCCTGACGACTAGAGGAGCGCCAACTCGCTCTCCGCGTCGAAGTAGTGCATGGTCCGCGTGTCCAGGCCGAGGCGGACCTTGTCGCCGGGCTGGACGGCCATGCGCGGATCGACGCGGGCGGTGACCTGGTCGCCGCCGACCTGCCCGTACAGGAACTGGTCGGAGCCGAGACGCTCGACCACGTCGACCTTCATGTCCATGGCGGTGCCGCCATCGACGACGCGATCGGTGACTGCTTCCGGCCGGAACCCAAGCGTGCCCTTGGTCGAGTTGATCGGCTTGGGCAGCTTGACCTCGAAGCCCGAGGCCTTCGCCGTCCCGTCCTGCACTGTCGCCGGAACGAAGTTCATGGTCGGGCTGCCGATGAAGCCGGCGACGAAGAGGTTGGCCGGGTGGTCGTAGATGTCGCCTGGGGTCCCCACCTGCTGCAGGATGCCCGCGTTCATGATCGCGATCCGGTCCCCCATCGTCATCGCCTCGACCTGGTCGTGCGTGACATAGATGAAGGTCGTCTGCAGGTCGCGGTGCAGCTTCTGCAGCTCGATGCGCGTCTGG
>DASRWV010000099.1:0-10845 GCA_035687505.1 Nitrosotalea sp. | reverse complement strand
GCCGATCAATTCCACCAGGACGTGGATCGTTCGATCGGCGCGATGGTGACCGAGCTCACGCCGAAGACGCGTGCGTATCACGAGATCTGGCTCGACGGAGAGGTCGTGGAGACATCCGAGCCCGAGGTCGAGCCGCTCTACAAAGAGCAGTACCTGCCGCGCAAGTTCAAGACGACAGTCGCGCTCGAAGGCGACAACTGCGTCGACGTGTACGCCCACGACCTCGCCATCGTCGCCATGAAATCAAAAGACGGAACCCTGCGCGGATTCAACGTGCTCGTGGGCGGCGGCCTCGGCCGCACCCACAACAAGCCCGAGACCTTTGTTGCGGTGGCCAAACCACTCGCGTTCGTCGAGCCGGACCAGATCGTCGATGTCGCCCGCGAGATCGTTGCGGTCCAGCGCGACTACGGAGACCGGACCAACCGCCGGCACGCTCGGCTGAAGTACACCATCGCTGACCGCGGCCTCGACTGGTTTCGCGACGAGGTGCAGAGCCGCGTCAACTTCAAGCTCCAGCCGCCCGAGGCCCTCGACTGGAAGCCCGTCGACGACCACCTCGGCTGGCACGAGCAGGGCGACGGCAGCCTGTATGTCGGCATCTACATCGAGAACGGCCGCATCCAGGACCTCGACGGGGTCCGCTCACGCACTGGGCTGCGCAAGATCGTCGATGAGCTGCGCCCAGAGGTCCGCCTCACCGCCCAGCAGAACGTGATCCTTGCCGGCATCGACCCGGCCGACCGACCTCGCGTCGAGGAGTTGATGGCCGAGCACGGGATCGTCCCGGTGGAGGCCATTCCGCAGGCGATCCGCAACGCGATGGCTTGCCCGGCCATCCCCACCTGCGGACTGGCGGTTGCCGAAGCCGAAAGGGTGCTGCCCCGGCTCATTCGCGAGCTCGCGACCGTCCTCGACGAGGTCGGGCTCGCCGACGAGCGGATCAGCTTCCGCATGAGCGGCTGCCCCAACGGCTGCTCGCGGCCGTACCTGGGCGACGTTGGTTTTGTCGGCACCACGCTTGGCAAGTACGACGTGATGCTGGGTGGTGATTTCGACGGCACGCGCCTCAATCGCGTGTTCGCCGCCAACGTCCCCATCGCCGAGATCCCGGACCTGCTCCGCCCGCTGTTCGTGACCTATCGGTCGGAACGGCGATCTGGCGAGGGCTTCGGCAACTGGACGGAGCGAGTCGGCTTCGACGCCCTGCGTGCAAAGGAGACGGCGTGAGCTCGTCCGCACCTGCCGAGCTCGCCATCGGTGCGACACCGGAAAACGTCCTGCGATGGGCCTACGAGACGTTTCCGCGGGTGGCCATCGTGGCGAGCCTGCAGGCGGAGTCGTCTGTGTTGATCGACATGGCGTCGCGGATTCGCGATGAGGTGACTGTGCTCACTCTCGACACCGGCCGGCTGCCGCAAGCGACCCACGAGATGATCGACCGCATCCGCGACAGGTACTCGATCGACCTCCAGGTCGTGGCCCCCGACGCCGCGGACTTGCAGGAGATGGTCGGGCGGCACGGTGTGAACCTGTTCTACAAGTCGGCGGAGAACCGGCGCCTCTGCTGCGACGTCCGCAAATCGCGGCCGCTCACGCGAGCGCTTCAGGGTTATGACGCCTGGGTCACCGGCGTGCGCCGGCAGCAGGCGGCGACGCGCGCGGAAACCCCGGTCGTGGCGCCGGACCGTGAGCACGAGGGTCTGACCAAGATCGCGCCTCTCGCCGGCTGGTCGAAGGAGCAGGTCTGGGCCTACATCCACGAAAACGACCTCCCTTATCACTCGCTCTACGACTACGGGTACACGTCGATCGGATGCGACCCATGCACCCGCGCGACCACGCCGGGTGAGGACGAGCGGGCCGGCCGGTGGTGGTGGGAATCGGAGAACGAGGTGAAGGAATGCGGCCTCCATTGGCCCGCGAAGCCATGAGGAAATACGTTCTCGCGCTCGCTCTGGTCGCGATGTTTGCGATGGCGTGCGGACAAAGCGTCAGCTCGGCCTCGCCCAACGACGACCAGCCCCTCAAGCTCCGGCTCGGATACTTCCCGAACCTCACGCACGCGCCTGCCCTCGCCGGCATCAAGAAAGGTTTCTTCGCCGCGGCCCTTGGCAGCAAGGTCACTGTCGAGCCACTCACGTTCAACGCGGGCGGTGACGCGGTCACTGCGATCCTGTCGAACTCGATCGATGCCTCGTTCGTCGGCCCGAGCCCGACGACAAACGCCTTCACCCAGTCCCACGGTCAGGCTGTAAGGGTCGTCGCCGGCGCGACCTCAGGCGGCGCGCTGCTGGTCGTGCAGCCGAGCATCAGCTCGATTGCCGGCCTGAAGGGCAAGAAGATCGCGGACCCTCAGCTCGGCGCGACCCAGGACGTCGCGCTGCGCTGGTTCTTGAAGAGCAACGGTTTTGCGATCGACGCTGCCGGCGGCGGCGACGTCAACGTCGTGCCGCAGGACAACTCGCTGACGCTGACAGCGTTCAGGCAGGGGCAGATCGACGGCGCGTGGGTGCCGGAACCCTGGGCGAGCCGCCTGGTGGTCGAAGGCAAGGGCAAAGTCCTGGTCGACGAGCGCGACCTGTGGCCGCAGGGCAAGTTTGTCACCACCAACCTGATCGTCAGGACCGACTTCCTTCAGGCCCATCCGAAGCGGGTAAGCGCTCTGCTCGAAGGCCTTTACCAGGCCGTGTCCTACCTGAACTCTGACCCGGCCGGTGCGCAGGCCTTGACCAATGACGCGGTTGCAGAGATCACCGGCAAGAGGCTGGCCGCCGGGGTCGTCTCAGCGGCGTGGCCGCACATGACCTTCACCCTCGATCCATTGCCGCAAACGCTCAAGATCGCCGCGGATCACGCATACAGCGTCGGCCTGCTGGCCAGGGTCGACGTCAAGGGTCTGTACGACCTGCGCTTGCTCAACCAGGTGCTCGCCGGGCACAACCAGCCGGCGGTGCAGGGCCTGTGAGCAAGCTCCTCGAGCTTTCCGAAAAGCATTCGCTCAGCGTCGAGGCGCTGACGATGGCCTTTCCGCACGGCGATCGGCTCTTGATCGCCCTGCAGGGTGTGAGCCTCGAGGTCCAGCGAGGGGAGTTCGTCTGCGTTGTCGGGGCATCGGGCTCAGGCAAGAGCACGCTCCTCAGCGTGCTCGCCGGCCTCGAGCAGCCGACGCGCGGCAGGGCCCACGTTCACGGTCATGTGGCGCTGATGTTCCAGGAGGCGGCCTTGCTGCCGTGGCTCACCGCCGCGGGCAATGTGGAGCTCGCGCTCGAGCTCCGCGGGATCCGCAATCCGGCCCGGTCCAAGATCGCCAAAGAGCTGCTTCACAAAGTCCATCTCGACGGTTGGGAGAGGCGCCGGCCGCACGAGCTTTCGGGTGGCATGAAGCAGCGGGTGGCGCTCGCTCGCGCCCTGGCACAGGACGCTGACGTGCTCCTGATGGACGAGCCGTTCGCTGCGCTCGACGCCATCACGCGCGACCTTTTGCACGAGGAGCTCGAACGTCTGTGGAAGCAGAACGGATTGACCATCCTCTTCGTCACCCACAACGCCCGAGAGGCGGTTCGCCTCGGCGATCGCGTGCTGGTCTTCACGAGCCGCCCTGGGCGTGTCGGGCACGAGGTGGTCGTCGACCTTCCGCGGCCGCGCAGCCTCGACTCGCCCGAGCTGGCTGTGATCGCGGGCCGCATCACCGACAGGCTCAAGCACGAGATGAGATCCCATGGCAGTAGCTGATATGGCGAGCGTGTTCGAACAGCAGGACGTCGTCGAGGACGAGCCGCGTTCGCAGCGCGCCTGGACCGAACGTGGGTGGTCGTGGATCTGGCCGAAGCTGGTCGCGATAGCCCTGGTGCTGGGCGCTTGGCAGGTGGTCGTCTGGTCCGGATGGAAGCCGGACTACGTGCTGCCAGGACCAGTGGCGGTCTTCCAGCGGCTCGGGAACGACCTGAGCCACGCCGACTTCTACGTCGGCGTCGGGATCACTCTGCGCCGCGCGCTGGTCGGTTATCTCGTCGCCGCCGCCGCGGGAAGCGTCGTCGGGATTCTCGTGGCGCGCATCACTGTGCTTCGCAGGGCGATTGGCTCCGCGATTCTAGGACTGCAGTCGATGCCGTCGATCGCGTGGTTCCCGCTCGCGATCCTCCTCTTCCAGCAGAGCGAGACGGCGATTATCTTCGTCGTCATCCTCGGCGCTGCCCCGGCCATCGCAGCCGGCCTGCTGAGCGGCGTCGACCACGTCCAACCGCTGCTCATCCGCGTCGGCCACGTGATGGGGGCGCGAGGCCTTGTCATGTACCGGCACGTGATCCTGCCTGCGGCGCTTCCGTCATTCGTCGGAGGGCTCAAGCAGGGTTGGGCGTTCGCGTGGCGCAGCCTCATGGCGGGGGAGATCATCGTCATCGTCTCGCACTCGCCTTCGATCGGCCAGCAGATCCAGTTCGCGCGCGACCTGGCGGATGCAGAGCAGCTGCTCGCCATCATGATCGTGATCTTCATCATCGGCGTCGTCATCGACGCCTGGTTCGGAGTCCTCGACCGCGAGATCAGGCGGCGATGGGGTCTTGTGGGAGTGGAAGCATGAGCAAGGGATTCGTCGTGTGGTTCACGGGGCTTTCGGGCGCCGGCAAGTCAACCATCGCCAATGCGCTGAAGGCGGAGCTCGAGCTGCGCGGCCGCCACGTCGAGCTGCTCGACGGCGATGAGGTCCGGACGCACCTGTCGAAGGGATTGGGATTCTCGAAAGAAGACCGCGACACCAACATCCGCCGCATCGGCTACGTGGCGCGCCTGGTCGCGCGAAGCGGTGGCGTCGCCATCACGGCGGCGATCTCGCCTTATCGCGAGGTGCGCGACGAGGTGCGCGCGGAGACACCCGGATTCGTCGAGGTTTTCGCGCGCTGCCCGCTCGACACGCTCGTCGAGCGCGATGTGAAGGGCCTGTACAAGAAGGCCATCGCGGGCGAGATCAAGAACTTCACGGGCGTAAGCGATCCGTACGAGGATCCGCTGCACCCAGAGGTCGTGTGCGACACGTCGCGCGAGTCGCTCCAGCAGTCGCTGGCCAAGGTCATGGATGCCCTCGAGCGGCTCGGCCACCTCGATCGCGAGGTGAGGGAGCGGCTGCCGGAAGGCGAGGAGCTCGACACACTTCGCGCGGAAGCGCGCAAGCTGCCGCGGTTCGAAGTCGGCCAGCGCGAGCTGTCTGACCTTTTCATGCTAGCGAGCGGCGCCCTTTCGCCCCTGGACACATTCATGGGACCGGAGGATTACGCATCGGTGCTCGCATCGGGCCGGCTCGCGAACGGCCACCCGTTCACGATCCCTATCCTCCTGCGCGCAGAACACGCCCCCAGAGCAGAGCGAATCGCTCTGTACATTGGCGACCACCCTGTTGGCATCCTCGATGTCGACTCGGTCTTCGAAACGTCGCCCGAGGTCGAGGCCCGCAGTGTTTACGGCACCGACGACGCCGCGCACCCGGGGGTGCGCGTGCTCAAGGATTCCGGGCGGTGGGCCCTTGGCGGCAAGGTGACCGCCCTGGCGCGCCCGTCATCCGGATTTCCGGAGTACGACCTCACGCCGATGCAGGTGCGCGCGATCAAGGCCGAACGGGGATGGAAGACGATGGTCGGCTTCCAGACACGCAACCCGGTCCACCGCGCTCACGAATACCTGCAGAAGGTGGCGCTCGAGAGCATCGACGGGCTGCTGCTGCATCCGCTGGTGGGCGAGACGAAGAGCGACGACATCCCCGCATCGGTGCGCATGGCCTGTTACGAGGAGCTGCTTCGCGGCTACTACCCGCCGTCACGCGTCCTGCTCGGAACCAATCCGGCGTGGATGCGCTATGCGGGTCCCAAGGAAGCGGTGTTCCACGCCATCGTGCGGCGCAACTACGGATGCACGCACTTCATCGTCGGCCGCGACCACGCCGGCGTCGGCAACTACTACGACACCTACGCGGCGCATCGAATCTTCGACGAGTACGCGCCGGGTGAGCTCGGGATCGAGATCCTTCGCTTCGAGCACACCTTCTTCTGCTCGGTGTGCGGCGGCATGGCATCTACCCGAACTTGCCCGCATCCCTCGGACCTGCACAAAACGCTGAGCGGCACTGCCGTGCGCAAGCTCCTGGCCGAAGGCGCCGACCTGCCATTGGAGTTCACGCGCCCGGAGGTGGCGCGCGTGCTGCTCGAGGCGACCAAGGAAGAAGCGACAGCGTGAAGTACTACCCGGTCTTCATCGACCTCGCCGGCCAGCTCTGCATCGTTCTGGGCGAGGGGAAGTTCGCGGTCGAAAAGGCAGCGGCCCTGCGGGAAGCCGGCGCGAATGTGCGAGTGATCCTTTCGCGCGATTACAGGCCGGGCGCCCTCGCGGGCGCGCGACTCGTGGTCGATGCAAGCGAGGACCCTGAGGTCAACCGGCAGAGCTGGGACGAGGCCGAGGGGGCCGGCATTCTGATCAACGTCGTCGACCGACCGGCGCAGTGCCGCTTCATCGCCCCGGCGATCGTGCGGCGCGACCCGCTGCTGATCGCCATCTCAACTGAGGGTGAGAGTCCGTTCCTCGCCTCGGCGCTGCGCGCGCAGATCGAGCGCTGGCTGGGTGCCGAATGGGGTCCATTCGTGAGCCTGGTCGGCGGGGTTCGAAGGCGCCTGCGCGAGGCACGGGTGCCGCTCTCCAAGCAGACCCGCGTGTACCGGCAGCTGCTGAACTCGGACGTGCGAGCTCTTCTCGGCCGTGGGCGATCGGCGGACGCGAACCGCCTGGCCGAGGGGATCGCGGCGTCTCGTGGAACCCGCGAGGGCCGGGTGGCTCTAGTGGGTGCCGGACCTGGCGATCCCGAGTTGATGACGTTCAAGGCTCGTGAGCTGATCGCAGGCGCGGACTACGTGCTCCACGACGCGCTTATCGCGCCCGAAACGCTTGCCCTTTGCGGTCCAGACACGAGGCTCGAGGATGTGGGGAAGCGTGGAGGCAAGGAAAGCGCACGCCAGCCGATCATCACCGCGCGATTGATCGCGCTCGCGCGCGCGGGCAATTCGGTGGTGAGGCTCAAGGGCGGCGATCCATTCGTCTTCGGACGCGGCGGAGAGGAGCTCTTTGAGCTTCAGCAGGCCGGGATCGACGTCGTGGTCGTGCCCGGCATCACCGCCGCGCTCGCCGCGCCCGCGGCCGTGGGGATCTCAGTTACCAAGCGTGGAGTCGCTTCATCCGTGGCCATCACCACCGCACGAGGATCCGGTGGACTCGATCGCCTGTCTGACCTGGCGCGAGCCGCGGATACGCTGGTGGTGATGATGGCGCGTGCCGACCTCGCCGAGGTCGCTGGAGCTCTCGCGCGCGCACTGGGCGGATCGCGCGCAGCGGCTGTGATCAGCAACGCCACACTGCCGGATCAACGCTCTGTCACCGGACCTCTCGACCGCATTGCTCGCCTTGCCGATGAAGCCGCGATCGAGCCTCCGGCGACGCTGGTCGTGGGTGATGTCGTGGCCGCGGAGCGTGTGCTGGCGTTCGCGATTCAGGGCCCTGCGGCGTCGCATGCATAAGGCCAGGTAACTACTACCCTCTGGGCGACCGTTTCGATCGCATCACGTTCCTGCTCTGACGCAAGAAAAAGGGGCGGCCGATTTGGCCGCCCCTCGGTTGGCAAATTCCTAGTTGTTGTTGTTCGAGCTCCCAGTTACTGCCTTCAGGGCGTCGATCTGGCCGTGTCCGTAGAAGGAGTTGTAGGCCAGCGTGCCGGTGCAGTGTGCGGGTTTGTCGTCTGGCCCCGTCCAGTCGGGGAGAAAAGGATCGGGCGGGCAAGCCAACTGGTTGGTGGCTGCGTTGAGCAGCCTGGTCATGGTCTCCGGGTCCTGGTGACCGAACCGGCTCGCGATGAGCGCGGCCACGCCTGCCGCGTGAGGCGATGCCATCGACGTTCCCTGGTGGTAGACGTAGGTGGCGCACTGTCCGTTGTCGTCGCAGATCTTGACCCCTCGATTTGGGTTGCGTTTCGGAACCGACATGAACGCGTCGTACAGCGCAGCCGGATAGGTTGAGAGAACCCGGCCATTGGGCACGTTCGGGGACTGGGCGAAATAGATCGAGTCACCGCCCGGGGCTGTCGCCTGCACCCAGGGCATCCCGTAGCTGGAGTAGAACGACTTCTGGTTCAGGTTGCCGACGCTGCTCACGGTGTAGACGCCTGGAACCATGGCCGGAACTACGAAGCAATTCTTGTTCACAGCGCGCGGGGGAGGGGCCGGTGCGGGCGGGCTGGGCGGAAAATCGGGGCTGATCAGGTCGAAGGTCGGGTTGCCAAGGTCGTCGGTCTCGTTGCCGGCGGCGGCGACGACTGTGACGCCCTTGCCCATGGCGAAGTTGATGGCACGGCTCTCAGCCAGGTAGATCGTGCGCTGGCCCGTGTCGTCGAGGCAGTTGTACAGCCAGGGATCCGCAAAGTACGAGTTGTTGGTCACGTCCATGTGGTGCCTGCCGGCCCACATGAAGGCGCAAACGACGGCTTCGGGCCAAAAGTATCCCATCGAGTCGCCGGCTTTGATCGCGGCGATCCGGATGTTTGGCGCAACTCCAACGATGCCGCCTTCCATTCCGCCGGCCGCGATGGTCCCGGCGGTGTGTGTTCCGTGACCGTCGTCGTCCATCCACGCGGATGGGGCCGTGTTCGTGACGCCGCCGATGCAGGAGACGCTGTTCTTGAAGTCCACGTTCGCCTTCAGGTTCGGATGCGTGTAGTCGAGGCCGGTGTCGATGTCACCGACCAGCACCTGTCTGCTGCCTCGAGTGACCTCTTGGGCCGCGAATGCGTTGATCTGCGTCATGTCCCATTGACGGGCTTTGAGTGATGCGAAGCCCTCGTCCCCACCAGCCGAGTCGCTTGCAGTGGCTTCAGCAGGATCCTTCTTCAGGTGAGTCGCGAATCCCTTGGTCGAGGCCACGCCCGCGACATTGCTGTCGGTCTTGACCTGCTTGCTGAAGGAGAGGTTCGTTGAACGTGCGATAGCGACGCCGATTTCCGGGTAGGCGGCGACCATGGTCCCGCCGGCCGACCGAATGGTCTGGGTGGCGCCCGCGGGAAGCGCCTGCGAGCCGTAGACGACGAGATAGGTGCTGTCCGACCCAGCCTGGGCAAAGGATGCCCCGGGACCGACGATGAGGGCACCGGACAGCAGAAGTGGGGTCGCGATACGGGCGGCGACGAGCTTGAGGCGATCGAGCATTAACTAACTCCCCCTGAACTCACTCCCCGACGCGGCCGGCCGCGACAAGCGCCACCGTCCGAAATTCATGTGAGCATAAAACCAGCACCAATTGGTCCGCAAGTGGGCGCGAAGACTCTCTCGTGTCGAATCCAACTCGCTGACAGACGCCGATGCGGAGGTCTGCGGAACCGGATTGGTGACGCCGGCGTAGGTTATCTAGGCGATGGACGCTCTCGAGCCAGGTGGGCTCTCTCGGCGAAAATTCCGGGCTCTGGCGTGGGGTGCCGCGGCTGCGATCGTCGTCATCGTGGCCGCCGTCGTCTACCTTCGCCCGGTGGCACCTGCATCCACCCCGGTGGCTGTGCCGGCGGTCAAGCCCGGTGAGGCCACGACCGGGTTTGTCCTCTACGACTTTCCTTCGCCCGCGGTCGGGTGGGCTCTGGGCTTTACCGACGGGACTTCGGGCTTCTCGGTCTCACGGACGATCGATGGAGGGAAGCATTGGCAGAGGCGACATGCCGGCGGCCAAGTTGTCTCTGCTCCCCTAATGATTCGCTTCTTCAGTGACAAACGTGGCTTGGTCGGCGTGGGCGCTCTGCTGCTTCGGACTTCAGATGGGGGGGCCAGCTGGAAGTCATCGAGCCTTCCCGACACGCGGCCGTCCTATATGGATTTCAGGGATGACCGGCACGGCTGGTTGATGATTTCCGTCGGCATCGATGCCGGCCGGCATGCCCGGATCTACTCGACCGACGATGCCGGTGACAGCTGGCAGACGCTTCCTGATACTCCGACCGACGCGAATTTCTTCGCGTTTCGTCGGGCCTCGGAGGCGTGGATCGCATCAAGTGGCGCAGAGCCTCCACATGTCTATCGATCGACTGATAGCGGCATCACATGGCAGCGGCGCGAGATTCCTTATCCGGATGGCGATGTGACGTTGAAGACGATCGGATCCTGGAGCACTCTTCTCACGCTGCTGCCGGGCGAAGGCGTAATCGCATGGACGTTTTGCTCATGCCCCGCAAACATTTCCTTCGAATCCGCGTCGTTCGACGGCGGCGCGACCTGGCGGTTTGTCCCGGCCGAGCCCAACTCAGGCGCGACGAACCACCGATTCGCGGTTGCGTATCAAGACGACGTCCACTGGTGGTTCGTCGACGCCGGCACGCTTTACCGATCTTCCGACGCCGGCCAGACATGGACCAAGGCTTCAATTCAGCTCCCCGACTGGGAATTCAATCCACGAATCATCGACGCGAAGCACGCTTGGGCACAGGTCAGGGTTTTTGGCGGCTACGGCCTCGCCACCACGACCGACGCCGGTCTTCACTGGACTCGAGTGACAGTCCCGCCGGGGACGTAGAAGGCGCAGCCTCCCTCAAAAGTCCTACTTCTTGCGCCGGCTGCGCAGGAATGCAATCTCTGCCGCATACAACAGCAGGACCAACGCGACGACCACGATGAGGAGAATCCACCCGGGCTTCAACGCGTTGGGGTCCGTGTCGTTGGGGACTTGCTGCGTCGGTGAGCTGCTGCGCACAGTCGAAGCTGCCGACGGCAGCGGGCTTCCCGGCGACGTGCCCAGCCGTGGCGCGCCGGGGTCGCTCGCGGCAACCTGCAACGACGCCGA
>DASRWV010000098.1:0-42033 GCA_035687505.1 Nitrosotalea sp. | reverse complement strand
CCTGCCCTTCTCGCGCAAGTTCGACCCCAGCCAGTTCTCGACCCAACCGCGCTATGCGGCATTCATCCCTGAGCTGGCACGCATTTCACCTGATGCCCGCGTGTCTGCCGAAAACGGACTCCCCAGCCATCTCTCCGAGCGGCGCTACATCTACGACTACGGCTTCGAGGGGGTACAGGACGCGGAGTGGGTCGTGCTCGACTACGAG
Organism: Nitrosotalea sp.; assembly: GCA_035687505.1. Classification (GTDB taxonomy): domain Bacteria; phylum Chloroflexota; class Dormibacteria; order Dormibacterales; family Dormibacteraceae; genus Palsa-870. The sequence continues at coordinate 41,825 of DASRWV010000098.1, read as the reverse complement.
GGGGCCAATTACTCCCTGACCGTCTTCAATGCGCAGGTGGCCGCGGTCGAAGCAGCCGGGTATGACGAGGTCGCCACCGGTTATGGGTTAGCGCTGCTTCACAAGCGCTAACCCTTGACGTCAATGACCAGGCGGTCCGGGCCGGTCATGGTGAACGCGCTGTAGCACGCCGATCCCGAGACGCCCAGGGCCAGCTGCACGACACCCTCGAAGTCCTCGACCTGCCGAACCTCGACCAGAGCCGCGTATCCGGTCTTGAGGTCGGTGGACCCGCTGTAGTTCGTGTGCAGGTCGGCGCCACGGATGACCACGAGGATTCCGTTCTTGCCCGCCAGCGTCACCTGGTCACCCTTGGGCGAGGTTGTAAACGTGGTGCCCGTCTGCATGCGCAGCTCAAAGCCTCCCGGTAGCCCGTTCTTGAACTCGATCGTCAGCCGGTCGTATCCCGGATGCGTGCCGATCCGGAGCGCGTCGATGAATGCCACCGCAGGGGCCGGCGTCGTGCTTTGGGCACTGCCGCCGGCGCACACGAACACCGGAAGCGTCGAGTCGGGCGTGGGCGAAGCGCTTGGGCTCGTAGTAGGCACGCCAACGGGCAAAACCCTGTTCTGGGGGCGGTTGATGTTCCCCACGACGACGATGCCGACCACCAACGCCGCGATCACGGCGGCGGCGACGCCGGCGATCCAGAAAGGCGCTCGCTGCTCTGGAAGATTGGCAAGCGACGATCGAACACGATCTGGCAGGGCTGCGCTGGGCGACCCTGTCATCTCCTCGAATACGTGACCGAGCTCGCGGCGGAAGTTCTCGTTGGGCATCTTAGAAAGCCTCCTCGAGGGTCAGATCAGACCGTAGCCGCTTGGCGGCGCGGTAAATTCGGGACTTGGCGGCCGCCGGGGAGACGCGCAGCGTTCGGGCGACCTCGTCGAGCGGAAGGTCGAGGTAGAAGTGCAGCACCAGGGGGAGCCTCTCGTCCGGGTTCAGCTTGAGGAGGGCCTGATGGAGATCGGATGTCGCGCTGTGCTCGGTCGTCGATTCCGAGGACGGAACCTCGGCGAGCTTCAATACCGACCACCATCGTTGGCGTCGGGCCATGCGGCACTCGTTGGCCACTATCGAAAGGAACCAGGGCCTCAGCGAATTGACGTCGCCGTGTAGCTGGCGCAGCTTGCGCCATGCCTTGATCGAGGCTTCCTGAACCGCATCTTCCGCGGATGATCGGTCCGCGAGCATGACCGCGGCGAGCCTGTAGCCGGGATCGAGCAGCGGCTCGATGAGAATGGCGAAGGAATCCGCATCCCCCGCCGCGGCGCGCGTCATGAGCTGGGGCCGCTGTTCCATCAATGCGACAAACATGTTCCTGCTTGTTGGATGCAGGAACAGCCAGTTTGGTTGCAGCAGGTGCTGGTTTTAGGCCCTTTTGCGAATCGCAGGCTCATGGGTGGGCGAGGCAGGTACCGGAGAGGGCGGGCGGCGGCCCATACCGCCCGGCGGAGGTGGCGGGTCATCGCCCTCGGGCATGTGCTTCCAGCGCCTTTTCGGCGGCCTGTCGTTCCTGTAGTCACGGGCGCGATCGGAGGCGATCTCGAAGTTCTCGCAGAACTTCTCATTTCCGGTCTGCCGTCGCAGGGACTGGATGTCCTCTCGCAGCTCATCCCAGTACAGGTCAAATGCGAACGCGTCGAAAAGCAGCGCTTCGGGAATGAGGTGGTGGAGCACCATCACGCTGATTTCCTCGAAGAGATGCGCGAGGAGGACGTAGTCGTCCTGCTGCAGCTGCTTTTTCAGGAGACGCCCAAACGCGGGTGCGGCCGGCTCCGCGTGAAGGATCGACATGATGCCGAGGAATGTCGCGGCGTGCTCTGCGGATACGCGTCCAAAATCAGGCGCGGTCGGTCGGTGCATCGGCCCCTTCATTGTCGCCTTCACCCTCCCCCTCTGGGGGAGGGCTGCGGAGGGGCATCAGGCGGTACTTAGTTGCCAGTTGCGAATGGGCACGTTGGCAAGGGCTGTCGTAGGGTGGAGCTGCAGCCAGGAACCAAATGTGTTCCCGGCCCGGCCGATCGTGTTTCTGGCCGAACGTGCTACTCACAAAGGGGTGGAAAGCGATGTTTCTTCGCGCAACCCGTGTACAGACACCGCCGGACAAAGTCAACGAAGCGATCAAGAACTTCGAGACCAACATCATCAAGGGTCTTCGCTCAGCTGCAGGCAACCAGGGTGCTTCCTTTTTGGTCAACCGTCAGACCGGTGCCGCACTTGGCATCACATACTGGGAATCGGCCAAGGCGCTGGCGAACAGCGAGCAGATCGGCACGCAGAGCCGCACGCAGCTGACCAAGCATGTTGCCGGGAGCCAAATCGTCAACGTAGAGCGCGCGGAGCTGATGATCATGGACCGCGTCGCGGCGCCAAAAGCAGGATCTTTCCTTCGTTTGGTCACGGCCAACGGCGACCCAGAAAAGCTGGACGCGGCGATTGTGAACCTGCGCAACCAGGTGCTGCCGCTTCTCAAGGCCCAGAAGGGCTATCGGGCCACGATCGCCGCTGTCGACCGCCAGACGGGGCGTCTGTCCGTGTCGACCGTGTGGGATTCAAAGGCCGACCTCGACGCGAGCGAGGGCAAGCTCGCCGGGCCTCGGGCCGAAGTCGCCAAGCTCGCGGGCGCGGGCCCGAATGACGTGCAGGTCGAGATCTTCGAGACCGCCGTCGTAGAGCTCAGCGCCGCCGCGACACAGACGTCGACAGCCAGGGCTTAGTCACCGACGAAACAGTGCGACCGCCGCCTCCCGGAGGCGACGGTCGCTTCTTTTTGCAACAAGCTCCGACGTGGAGCGGGAGACTAGCCGTACCAGGCGGCGACGTCAACGAGCACGTCGGTCTGGCCGTTGGCGTTGTTGATCTTGATCGTGCCATCCGATGCCACCTTGACGACCACGAGGTTGGGCACGGTCTGCCCCGAGACGAAGTTCAGATCGGATGCGGTGGGCATCGTGTTCAGACTCGGCCAGATGGTCAGCCAGCTCATGGGCGTCGCGTACGTGTTGGTGGCCGTCACGTTGATCACGACAGCAGTCGGCGGCGTGGCCGACCCCATCGTTGGAACTCCACCCCTTCCGGCAACCGTGACGACAATCGTGGTCCCGCCCAGGACCGGGTTGCTGATGCCCCCGGTGCCGTTCCGGGTGTCGAGGATGCGCGAAGGCGCCACGCCCAGGTTGGGGCTACCGCTTGCGGTCGCGTCAGTGAAATAGCCGTTCACGTCGATGATCAGGTCGGTCGAACCGTTGGCGTTGTTGAAGCTGACCTTTCCGCCAGTCCCCACCGGGACAATGATCCGGTTAGCTCGAGTGTCGCCGGCCGACCAGTTGAGGTTGGAGGCGACCGGTTGGGAAGAGCCGGTGGCGAAAGCCGTGAGCCAGCTGAACTCGGAGGTGTTCGTCACCGTCGCGTTCACGACGATGGCCGCGACGCCTGTAGCAGGCACCCCGCCCGCGCCCGTGATCTGCACGGTACGGGTCGTTCCGGCGCCAAGCGTCAATCCGGAGTTCGGGTAACTATTGCCGGGCCGCGTGTCGGTGACCCGAGCGGGCACCAAAGGCACGAACCCACCGGCTGTGGTCGCGCCGGGCGGTGCGAACCAACCCTCCAGATCAGCGATCACATGGACCGATCCGTTGGCGTTGTTGATAGTGACGCACTGGCCGGTGCCGAGGTTGACCTCGACCAGGTTGGCGACGGTCTGCCCGGCGACCCAGTTGAGGTTGGAGACAACTGGCGTCGTTCCGCCGGTGGGAGAGACGATGAGCCAGCTGAAATCCGAACCGTTGGTCACGGTCACGTTGAGGACGACGGCGGTCGCGTTGCTTGGGACCTGACCGGCCAGGCACAGGTTCCAGACATTCCCCTCGCTCGGACTCAGTGGGAAAGCCATCCTCGTATCAAGGACCCGGAGCGGCGCCCTCGGGTTGTACAACGTTGGCTGGGTCGGGAGGAATCGGAACTGGTCGTTTACGGATGTCGCGCTGGTGCCGCTCGCTGTGGTCACAGTGACGTCCACCGTTCCGACGACGTGCGCCGGACTCACCGCCGTAATCTGGTTGTCGGAGTTCACCACGAAGCTGGTGGCCGCGGTGGCACCGAACATCACCGAGGTCGTGGTGTTGAAGAAGCCGGTTCCCGTGATCGTCACGGTGGTGCCGCCTGTGACCGGACCCTGATTAGGGCTGACGCTCGTCACCGATGGCGCGGGACAAGTTGGATAGGCGCCATAGCAGGCTGCGGCCAGTGAGAACGGGCCCAGCTGGGTTGGACGCGACGGAGCTACGAAGGCCCCGATGAGCACCACCGAAACGACCAATCCAGGTAGAAGTCCAGCTCTAGCGGCTCTCTTGAACATCCGAGGGCTCCTTTGTTTACGAGGGCCGAGCGCCCTCTGGCGGGTCCTGACCGGGGCTTCTCTGATGCGGTTGCCTAACCAGGCACGCTAAATGAAACGGCAAGAATTAAGGCTGGCTGAAATCGTCGCCTTTGTATCACCTAACAGGCCGCGGTGTCAACCAGACGCTTATCGGGCCTGACGCTTATCGGCCGCAGCTATCCTGCCCGGCTTCGCAGCGCTCGGCTCAACAGCACCCAATCACGCCCACCATTCGGGGAACCGTAGATATCGCCGCCGTAACCGTAAGCAACAAAAGTCACTCCGGTGGGTTGGCCGGCCACCGCCTCGACGCTTTGGTCGTACGGCAGGCCGGTGGCTTGACGCCAGGTAGCACCGCTGTCAGTGCTGTAGGTAACGATCCCTGGCGAACCAAGCTTGGCGCCCCCGTTGCCAACGATGAGGATTCCGTTCGCCCCGGCCGTAATCGGGCCGGCGGGCGCGCCACTCACCGCTGACCACTTGTCCCCCTTGAGCAAGAAAAGGCCGCCGTTCGACCCGCGCGCGAACAAAGTGGCATCGCCGCCACCCACAGAAGCGAGCGCGGTCACCGACTCACCACCTGGAAGAGGGGCGAGCGTCAGCACCTGCTGGCCGTTGTCGACCAACGAAAAAATCGTGCCGCCCGAAGCCAGATAGAACTGACCGAACGTCTGGCCCGCGACAAGTACGGGAGCGTTGAGCGCTGGGAGCCCCGCGATGTCCCGCCATGTGGCCGAGCTGTCACGAGTTCGCAGCAGCTTGCCGCCGTGAACGAAGAACCAGATGTTGCCATCGAATGGGCTGACCTGAAGCGGAACATAGGGTGCGCCCGGCGGTGGAGATGTCTGAGCAGCTTTCCAGGTCGCGCCGCCATCGGCCGTGACTTTGATGGCGCCGCCACCGGCGATTCCGTGTTGCGGGTTGGCGGGGTCGATCGCAACCCCGGATGCTCCGGCGGGCGGCACAAGCGTGGTCCATGTCTTTCCACCGTCCGCTGAACCGGCAGCCCGATTTGCGCTCATGCCTGCAAGCGATTGCATTCCGGCAGCCACCAGCTGCGGGCCCTTGCCAAGAATGCCGGGATCTGTCACCGATTGGACGGGCGTTGCGCTGACGGGGGAAGGAGTCGCGGGAACCGGCGTACCTAACGCGTGGCCCCGACCGAGCGAGCTTGGGCTCGAGGCGAGTGCCACCAAGATGCCGATCACGATGGCCGCAACCGGGATCGCGGCGAGCTTCATCCCGTTCATCGCCGCGGGGGGCAGGCGCCGAGTCATGGCCGCCGAATTTTAGGCCTTAGCTTTGCCTCAGCCATAAGCAACCACTTCGCGCGTCGCTTCACGATCCTGCCGGCAGCCAGCTTTACCAAGAAATCCTCCGCCCCATCGAAGTCCTCCATCTCGATGTAAACGCCGCCGAGCTCTTGTGTGGAGTGCGCGTCAGAGCCGGCGCCGGGAGCGGCGCCCAAAGCGGCGCACAGGTCCTCCGCCCTGCGGTTGACCTTCTCCTCAGACCTTCCATTGAAGACCTCGACGATATCGATGAGATCCGCGATCGCCTCGATCGAGTCCTCGCTGAGATGGCGCCGGAATGGATCGTACGGGTGCTCCAGATACACGAGGCCGCCCTGGTCTTTGATCCGGATCGCCGCCTCCCTGGCGCCGAGACCCGCGGGCACCTGCTCGCGCAGGAAAAGCCCAATGAGCTCGCCACCGGTGGTCATGACCTCCTCGCCGGCGATCACCCGCTCTGTGGATTGCAGCTGCATCGCGCCCTCGATGGAGTTGTGGTCGGTCAGAAACACGGGCGAAAGGCCCAGGCGGCGACACCTGGAGACCACGTGTTCAGGCGAGACGGCGCAGTCAAAGGAGGCGGAGCTGTGGACGTGAAGATCGACCCTGATCAACTCAGACACCGCCAAATCCACGCCGCTGATATACCATCGCCCGAGCTACGATCACCATTCACTTAGGCTTGCGTTAGCAACTGACTTATGGAACTGACCAGGTACCTCCGCGTCCTCCGTCAGCGGCTGTGGATGATCGTCGCATGCCCGATCGTCGCGGCGCTCGCAGCCGGGATCGTCAGCTTCTTGCTGCCTCCGGTCTATGAAGCCCATGTTTCGTTGTTGGTTCGCCCGGCGCAACCGCTCTCGACAACAGATCCCAACGTCGCGAACCTGACCTCCGATCAAATTTCCCGCACTTACGCGTCGCTCATGACCAAGCGCCCTCTGCTCGAAGCGGTCAGCAAGGAGCTGGGACTCAACATCCGCCCCGAGGACTTGGCGAAACAGATCACCGTCACGCCGGAGGTCAACACCGCCATTCTGGACGTGGCGGTTAAGGACACAAACCCCGCCCTGGCGCGGGACCTGGCCAACGGTTTGACAGCCGACCTGATCGCCGAAGTCAAGGGGTTTCAGCAGCAGGAGACATCGCTGCCCAATTCGCGAACCGGCGACAACCTGTTTGTCGTCTCGCCGGCAGTCCTCCCCGACCGCCCCGTGTCCCCGAACAAGACGCTCAACATCGCCATCGCCTTCGCGGCAGGGCTCTTGCTGGCGCTCGGCCTCGCCTTTTTGCTGGACTATCTGGATCAGTCGATCAAAACCGATGAAGAGCTGACCGAACGCCTGGGGCTGATTCCAATGGGCCACCTCTTGTTCGTCCCTTCCGGTAAAGGCAAACGCGGTGAGCTTGTCGCCCTGGACGGGCAATCGCACGCATCGGAAGCGTTCAGGGCGCTCAGAACCAGCCTTCTGTTCTCGACGATCGACCAGGAGTTAAAGGAGGTTGTGGTCACCTCCGCCGAGCTCGGCGAAGGCAAATCACGAACTGCGGCAAACCTGGCCATCGTGCTGGCCGAGGCGGGCCACAAGACCCTCCTCATCGACGCCGATTTCCGGCGCCCGTCTCAGCACCGGATCTTCGGCCGCGTCCGCAACATCGGGCTCTCGAACCTGATCGTGGAGGATGCGACCGAAGCAGAAGCGATCACTGCCGTCGAGGGGGTTCCCAACCTCTGGGTTCTCACCTCGGGCCCGACCCCGCCAAATCCTTCCGAGCTGCTCGGATCCGGTCGAATGCGGGAGCTGATGGCGAAGCTTCGGGGCTACTTCACCTATCTGGTCGTGGACACGCCGCCTGTGAATGCCGTCACGGACGCTTCCATCCTGGCCGCATACGCTAGCGGCACGGTGCTGGTGGTCGAGCAGGGACGCACCACTTTCCCCGCGCTGAAAAATGCAAAAGCGATGCTGGACCGCGTCGGCGCCCGCACCCTGGGAGCGGTGATCAACAAGGTTCACGCGTCATCGGGCTCGTATGCCTATGCCTACGGCTACTACGCCACGTCCTCGAACGGACGCTCCGGCTCTGAAGGGACAGCGGTCTCCAAAGCAGAGGCTGGGCCCGCTTCGACCAAGGCCAAGACCTCGTAGAACCTCGCGCTTCGACTCCCCGACTGTGAAGGTCATCATCCCGGCCGCTGGCCTTGGAAAACGGTTTTCCTCTCAGGGTTTCGAAATCCCGAAGGAGCTCCTTCCTCTAGGCGGGAAGCCGGTCATTGCCCATGCCCTCGCCGAGGCCGCGCGTGCAGGATTTGCGGGCGCGATTGTCGTCATCTCCCCCGCCAAGCCTCAACTTCGCGAGTTTCTCGCCGGCAAACATTTACTTCAGGTCGAGATCGTGATCCAGCCCAAAGCTAAGGGAATTGGAGATGCTGTCCTGCGCGCCTGGCCGGGCGAACCCGCCGGCGTACTCCTCCCCGATGACGTGGTTCTCGAGACCGACCACTGGCGAGATCTCATCGAGCTACACCAGCAACATGGTGCGGCGACGCTGTGTGTGCGGCCGGTTCCGATCGAGACCATGGGCCGCTTTGGCATAGCCGAATGCGACCACGACCGGGTCCTGCGTCTGATCGAGAAGCCCACACCAGGTGCCAGCACTTCCAACCTGGCCATCTTCGGCCGCTACGTTGTGACGGAAGCCGTCATCAACGGCCTTCAGGCCCGGCACGAGCCTGGTGAGGCGGAGCTTACGTATGGATTCGCCGCGGCTATCAAGACCCCCTCTGGCGTCCGCGCGGTTCGGTTTGACGGCGAAATCTACGACTGCGGCACCCCATCCGAATACGCGTCTTCTCTGAGTCGCTTCGCGGGCCAGCCCTAGAGGGCAGAAACGCTCCGCATCGGGCCACCGCGCGGGCCCAGTAGGTACGTTTCGGCCCGTAAATGTAGGCTTATCGCTCCATAAACAATGCTGATTGCAAGGGCGCCTACACGCATCAGTTACGCCGGCGGAGGGACTGACATGGAGCCTTACTGCAACGAGTTCGGCGGGATGGTGGTCAGCGCCGCAATCGATAAGTACTTCTACGTCTTCATCACTCCCAACGGAGATGGGGCTCTGCAAATCAGCTCTGCCGATTACAGCGCCTTCCTTCGGTACGGCTCCAACGGCGATCCGATCGGCGTGGGTGGTGAGCTGAAGCATGCGGAGGCTGCATTCGAGTACGCACGCATAAACCACGGTTATTCGGTGTTCATGGCGTCGCAAGTGCCTGCGGGAACCGGGTTGGGTTCGTCCTCCGCAGTCGCAGTCGCGCTTGTCAAAGGCCTGAGCACGCTAAAGCATGTTTCGCTGAGCAAGGCGGAACTGGCGTGGGCAGCATGCGATATCGAGCTACGCCGCCTGCGAATGCCGATCGGCAGGCAGGATCAGTACGCCTCGGCGTTCGGCGGGATCAACGCGATCTATTTCGCGGCGAATGGCGTGCACGTAGAGAAGCTCGACATGCCAGATGGAACCGTCGAGCGCCTCCAACAAGCGACCATGCTCTTCTACACGGGCGTCTCACATGATTCCTCTGTGATTCTTCGGGATCAAAAGGCTCGCATGACTGACGCCAAGCACTCCAACCTGGAGCAGCTCCACGCCATCAAGCGAGCGGCCGAGATGACGCGCGATGCTCTGATTGCCGGTGAGGTGGAGCAGGTTGGTCCGATCATGGATGAAGCCTGGTCGGCCAAGAAGAGCCTCAGTGATGGAGTTAGCAACCAGGCGATCGACAGCGCCTATTCTGCCGCCCGCCAAGCCGGTGCTCTTGGAGGCAAGATCGCCGGGGCCGGCGGTGGCGGCTTCATGCTCTTGATCTGCCCTCCTGACCACCAAGCCGCAGTAGAGACGGCGTTGCACGGACAAGGTCTTGTCAGGGCTGACTTCAATTTCGATTTCGCGGGTGCAAGGGTGCTCATGAACAATGTCGCGGACTGAATCCGCCAACCGCGTGCGGACTCTCAGTTGGAGCCATGTGCGCGTTCTACTCATCCTTGTTGACGTCGCGGCACTCATCCTCGCCCTACAGTTCGCCTACGTCGCACGCTACGAGCTCAACTGGAGTTTCAGTGGTGGCTCCTCAAGTCTCGACCCGTTGGTCCCGGCCTTGTGCCTGGTTGTAACGCTGGTCATCTATCGAGTCTCTGGTCTCTACTCGATGCAGCTGGTGGGCTCGGGTCTGAATGAGTACCGAGCCATCGCTATGGACACGACGTTTGCCTTCGCGGCGATCGTGATCATTGGCTATATCGATGAAGGCGTAAACATCTCACGCGCATTCCTGATGCTGTTTTGGCTGTCCGCCATCGTCTTCGTAGGGATCGGTCGCTTTGTGGCCAGGCGGGTCGTACGCCGTTGGTCCGCTATGCGTGGCGGTCTACGTAGGGTTCTGGTCGTGGGAGCGAATGAGCAAGGAGTCCAAATCGCCGAGGAACTGTCCACCAACCCTGCCGCATGTAGCGTCGTTCTCGGCTTCCTTTCCGAGTATCGCCCAGTAGGCCAAACGACGAGCGGCCACCTCAAGGTCCTGGGTGAACCGATGGAGCTCTACGAGGTTGCTACGCGGGAACGAGCAACTCATGCCGTCGTTATTGACTCGGCACTTAGCTGGGAGAGCCTACGATTCATCGTCCGCTCGATGCACGCCAGCCGAACGCTTCAAGTACTTCTGGCACCAGGACTATTCGACGTTGCGGCCACTCCGCTTCAATCCACGCAATTGGGTCGCGCCCTGCTCCTCGCCCCTCGAGCGAACCGCATCTACGGGTTTGAGGCCCTCTTCAAGCGCGTCCTTGACCTTGGCGTGGCAATTCCCGCGCTGGTATTAACCCTCCCACTTCAAATCGGGATCTGGCTCTACCTCCGATTGGCGGGCATCGCCAGGCCAGTCGAGGCACTCCGTGCTTCGGGAGTCAGAGGTGAGGTCATAACGATCTGGCGATTTGCCGGCGGCACTCGCCTCCGAGCTAGTCACCTGACGCGTTTGCCATTTCTGTGGCAAGTGGTCAGAGGAAAAATGAGCCTCATCGGACCGCGGCCGGCGATTCTGATCGAAAGCGGCCCTTATGAACAATGGCGCGATGTGCTGATGCCGCTAAAGCCCGGATTCCTCGGACCGTGGTGGCTCTCCGGGCGTGGACGACCAGCCCAGCTCCAAGCTGAAATCGAGGCCGACCTGAACTACGCGCGCTCATATTCGATTTGGATGGACCTTCGAATACTGGTTGCAGTTGCGTGGGTGCTACTAACCGGCTGGATCCGCCGGATCGAATCTAAACGAGAGGAACAGCGCGTCAGCGCGCACCTGACGCAAGAGGCGGACGACTAGCTTCGGAGGCGCAGGCTGCCGTTTCGACTGACTATTAACTCGACTGCCTCGGTGATGTCATTCACGGTGTGGTCGGCTCCGTTCGCCCCCTCTTCAGCGGGCCTGCCGGCTAGCACCCGGATGCTAATGCAACCGGCAGCCTGAGCTGCTTCGGTGTCTGTCTGAAAATCGCCAATCATCACGGCGGAGTCGAGATCCACGCCATATCGATCTCGAGCTTGGAACAGAAGCCCCGGAGCCGGCTTGCGGCAGTCGCAGCCGTCGTCCGGCGTGTGCGGGCAAATAAGGAATGCCTCGATCTCTCCACCGAACCGCCGCACCTCCCGGGCGAGGTGCGAATGGATCCTATTCACTTTGGCGACTGTAGTCAGTCCACGACCGATCGCCGACTGATTGGTCACCACGAACACGCGATGATCTCTCTTAGACAAGACTGCGAGCGCTTCTAGCGCCCCAGGCAGAATTTCCATTTCCCGCAGGTTCTTGACGTAGTCATCTCGGTTCCTAACCAGGACGCCGTCACGGTCCACGAGCACCGTCGGCTTGGAGGCCGCTCTTGCAACATCGAGCAAAAGCTTTGTCAGCAGGTGCTCGATCAGCACGTGGGCAGTTTCTACGTGCCCATAGTCGTACGACCTAACGTGCACGTAGTGGTCACAGAGATCGCGGGTACGGCCACCATCTAGACCCCCGAATGCAATTGTTGTAAGACCAAGTCGCTTCGCCACGTCAAGGGCCCTGATGAGATTGGGCGAGTTGCCTGAACACGAGATCACGATCAAGAGGTCGCCCGCCCGCGCGTGCGTCTTCAGCTGAGTGGCAAATACGTTCTCGTACCCGGCATCGTTCGCGATCGCTGTGAGTGTCTCGACGCTGTCTGTCAGCGCATGGGCACGAAGAGGCTTACGACCGGGCACGTGGGCCTGTTTGGTGAGATCGTTAGCCATGTGGGAGGCAGTTGAGGCGGACCCGCCATTCCCGATGATGAAGACGGTTCGATCTTGCTCCCAAGCCGACCACAGGGCATCAAAACACCCGGCGACTCGGGATTCATCAATGCCGCGAATCGCATCGACCATGCCATCGAGGTAAATCGCGATCGGGCTCTTGGGGTCAGGCGCAGGTTTAGGGGTCCGGCTTACGCTCAATTATCAGTACCTCCGCCCGCGCGGCCGACATAGGTAATTGCCCACAACGGAGATTACGTCGAGTCGGTCGATGGCGGGCAAGCCTTGTGACCCCTAATTTTTACCCCAGCGGTACGGCCGTTGACTTTGAAGTTAGTGGAGGGTTACACGACGGAGTAGTTCTTGTCAAGCAGCCACATCAGAACCGCGGCGAGCATCCCTTAATGCATCCTTGAATTACGATGCCACTGTTGTTCGGGTGCAATGAGTTAGGTAGGTTCAGGGCTTCGACGCCGAAGCGGCGCCATCACGCAGGCGTGACGCGATGATTCGGGGCAGCCACCGCAACTCATTTCGTGAGAAAGGGACCCACTCACCTGGGTCTGGACGTCGCATTCAGCGAACAGTCGGGTCTGGCAATACCGTGATGACTAGCTCCAAGGACAGTACCCTGTCGACCGGAGCGCGCGATGTATCCCGGCTGAGAGTCGCAGTGGTGGGTATACGCGGCATTCCGGCCAAATTTGGCGGGTCAGAAACTGCTGCGGAGGAAATCGGGTGGCGGATGGCCGCTGCGGGAGATCACGTCTGTGTTTACTGCCGGCGCCACAATAGCGCCAATCTCGAAGGTGATTTTCGGGGCATGCACCGGATCGTGCTCCCATCGATTAATACGTTCCAGCTCGACACAATGAGCCACTCATTCCTTGCATCACTACACATCCTTCGTACAAATAGCGCGGATGTCATTCATTTCCATGGCGTTGGTAACGGCTTGGTGCTGCCGTTGTTCTTGCTGTCTGAAAAGCGCCTGATTGTGACGATTGATGGACCAGATTGGGAGCGGCCGAAGTGGGGCCGCCTCGCCCGCTACGCGTTGCGTTTGGGGGCATGGCTGGCCGTTCACTTTGCGGATGCACTCATAATCGACAACCATCCCGCGCGTCAGCTCTTCGCCGAGCGATACGGGGTCGATTCTGAGTACATACCTTACGGCGCTGACATCGATAAGCCGACTGCCAAAGACTTCCTGGCCCAGCTCGGGCTTCAGCCAAATAGTTACATTCTTTTTGTCGGCGCTTTAGTGCCCGACAAGGGCCCGGATCTCCTGCTGGATGCGTTCGCTTCGGTGAATACGGACCTACCACTGGTCATAGTCGGCGACTCGCCCTTTTTTCCGCGATATAGGGCCGAGCTGAAACGCAAGGCGTCGGATGATTCGCGCGTGATGATGCTTGGCTACGTATACGGTGACCGGTATCGTCAGCTTTTGGCCAGTGCCTACGCATACGTCCACCCGCTTCGCAGCGATGGCACCTCGCCAGCCCTACTGCAGGCGATGGCATACGGAAACTGCGTCATCGTCAACAGCGTCCCGGAAGCTCTCAGCGCAGTCGGCGATGCAGCACTCGCCTACCGCCGCAACGATAGCAACGATCTGGCGGCGAAGCTGCAGCAGGTCATCGATCAGCCTGACATGGCGCAGCGTTTGCGCGAGAAAGCTGTCGAGCGGGTGCGCGAGGAATACAGCTGGGAGCGCGTCACGGAGGATCACCGACTCCTGTTCAGTGACGTTCTCCAAGGGCGGATTGCTCGAAACACACGTTTTCGGTTGCGCGGGGGTCGCCAATGACCGCCGCCATGCACTCCACGAGTATTACTGAAGGTGCCAGTATTGGGTCGGGCACCCGCGTCTGGGCCTTCGCGCATGTGATGCCGGGGGCGACGATTGGGATCGACTGCAACATCGGTGACCACTGTTTTGTTGAAGGCGGCGCTCTAATTGGGAACGGGGTCGTGATCAAGAACGGCGTGTCCGTATGGGACGGAGTAGAGATCGGCGACGCCGTATTTGTGGGGCCGAACGCCTGCTTCACAAATGACCTGCGCCCTCGCGCTAGGGCTAGCCAAAGGATCGTTCGTACCAGGGTAGAGCAAGGGGCATCAATCGGCGCGAATGCTACGATTATTTGCGGGACTACGATTGGGCGTTCCGCAATGGTTGCAGCTGGCGCTGTAGTCACCCGCGATGTAGCCGCCTATACTTTAGTCGCTGGAGTTCCCGCCCGGTTTCGGACCTTCGTGTGTCAATGCGGCGAGCCGCTCAGTCAGGATGCCGATGTTATCTGTCTGATCTGCGACCGTCGGTATCGACATGCAGGCGCCGGACTAGAGGAGCTCCCCTGATCGTCAAATTCGTCGACCTCAAAGCACAACACGACGAGGTCAGGACTGAGCTCGACAGCCTTTGGGACCGAGTTCTTTCGAATTCCGAATTCATCGGCGGGAAGTTGGTGAGTGACTTCGAGCGCGAATTCGCGGCTTTCTCGGGCGCCCGGCACGCTATTGCAACCGGGAACGGAACTGATGCATTGGAGCTGGCAATGCGGGCGGTGGACGTTGGTGCCGGAGATGTCGTGATCACGGTCCCCAATACCTTCATTGCGACCGCCGAGGCTGCGATTGTTCTCGGCGCATCGATCAGGTTTGTAGATGTCGATCCCATTACCAGGAATATGGATCCTGAGCGGTTCGAGATGCTCCTGCATGAAGAGTTCACCCGCAGTGACGGCGAGGCTCCGCGCGAGAGGAGGTCTGGACGCCGGTTGGCTGCTGTCATTCCTGTTCATCTCTATGGACTCCCCTCACCGATGGAGCGCGTCCAGCAGATCGCCCGTGACTGGGGCGTGCCTGTCATCGAAGATGCATGCCAGGCGCACGGTGCGAGCTATCGACTGAGCGATGGGACATGGGTGCCTGTCGGAACGAACAGCAAAGCGGCGTGCTTCAGCTTCTTTCCAGCTAAGAACCTTGGCGGTCTGGGTGAGGCCGGCGCGCTAGTTACCGATGACGATGCGCTTGCCTCCTCCGCTCGGATCCTCCGCGACCACGGCCAAAGTGAACGCTACCTACACGTGACACACCGTGGTCGCAATTCTCGAGTCGACGCACTCCAGGCCGGCGCCCTATCGATCAAGCTTCGCCGATTGCCCGTTTGGAATGCCCGCCGGCGTGAGGCGGCGAGCAGATACCGCGACTTCCTGGTAGACACGGCCATTGCCATCCCACTAGAGCCTGATGGCTACCGGCATGTGTATCACCTCTACGTCATAGAGATCGACCGAAGGGATGCGGTTCGGACGGCTCTAGCCAATGCAGGCATCGAAACGGGTCTCCACTATCCCGTACCTCTCCATCTCCAGCCCGCTTTCACGCACTTAAACCTGGGTCGCGGGTCGTATCCCGCGAGTGAGGCTTTGGCCTCGCGAGGCGTGTCGCTTCCGATGCACCCACATCTTCGAGATGAAGAGGTGGATCGGGTCGCCGAAGCACTGCTGGAAGCGGTGACAGCCGACACTAGCGTTGCCCGATGACCGCGGGTGGTTTCCCTGCAGTGGATCCTGAGGCTTTGCTGGCGACTCGGCTAGAGCAGTCAAGCAAAGGGGAGGTCGTTGTCCTCCCGTCGATGCCGCCGGGGGATACGGTTGCTTGGACCGAGCGGTTCCTGGAGTGTGGCTCGGTCGTTGACGTTCCCATCGCTTCACATGCATTGGTAAAGCGCTCGCTGGTTCGGACCACGGACTCGTTCATCCGTCTGAAACAGCCGAATTCCACGGGACTTAGTCGCGCGATTTTACGCACGCGCGATGTGTTTGCGGCAGCGCTCCTGCTACTTGTCACGTCGCCGCTACTCGCCATATCTGCACTAGCAGTGAAAGTGTCCTCGCCCGGCCCGGTCCTCTTTCGAACTGCCGTCGTGGGCCGATACGGCGCCCACTTTACTTGGCACAAGGTCCGAACGATGCGCGTAGTTCCTGGCGGAGACGAGGATGAGCGCAGCGAGCGCTTTGTTGCCCACCTTCAGAGCGGTGCACGCGTAAAGCTAGTCGACCGAGCACGAGTAACTGCCGTGGGCAGACTCCTGCGGCGCCACAGCATTGATGAGTTGCCCCAGCTGTTCAATGTTCTGACCGGAGATATGACACTCGTCGGCCCACGACCCTGTCTTCCTTATGAATATGAGGCGTCAGAGCCCTGGCACAAGCTGCGCTTCCAGGCTACCCCAGGCTTGACCGGTGCTTGGCAAGCTTATGGACGCAGCCAAGCGTCTTTCGACGAGATGGCCTTTCTCGATTACTGCTACGCGCACTCACGATCATTCGGACGGGACCTAGGCATCTTGCTCAAAACCTTCGTCGTTGTAGTCACGGGCCAAGGAGGCGAATGACCAAAGCAGTAACCGTCGCTGTTATCGGCGCCGGCTACTGGGGGCCGAACGTCATCAGAACGTTTTCGGAACTGGCAAACTGCCAAGTCAAGTGGGTTTGCGAACTCAGTCAGGGCCGGCGCACTTATATTTCTGACCGATTTCCGAAATTACGAACCACTGACGAGTTAGAGAAGGTGCTAGCCGATCCTGAGGTCGATGCCGTAGCCATCGTGACACCCGTCACAACACATCGCAGGCTTGCCGAGATGGCCCTCGCTGCAGGCAAGCACGTCTTTGTTGAGAAGCCCCTAGCAGGTTCGTACGCAGATGCCGTCGCGATTGGCACCGCGGGACAAAATGCAGGGCGGCTCGTCGGCGTCGGCCATCTCTTCGTTCATCATCCTGCGGTAGTACGGATGAAAGAGTTGGTCGAGTCAGGGCGCCTTGGCCAGCTCCATTACGCTGAGTCCGCTCGAGTCAATTTGGGACCACCCGCAAGCGAGGTAGATGTTCTCTGGGACCTTGCAGTTCACGACCTTGCAATCTTGATAGCGCTGATGGGACGGCCACCGGCGCGTGTAAGCGCCACCGCCCGCAATTTCAATCACCGCAGTCTAGTAGACGTTGCGTTTGTGACCACTGAGTTCGACGATGGTTTTTTCTCGGTTCACCACGCTAGTTGGCTAGCCCCAACAAAAGTTCGTCGTTTCTTCCTGGCGGGCGCGGCGGGATCCGTAACGTTCGACGACACGAGCGATGACCGCAAGTTGGTGTCTAGTGGCCCGGGTGTAGACAGCCGCATTGGCTTGCGTGCAGACGATGTTAAGGAGCTTTTTTACAAAGCGGACGATGTCGTTGTACACACCCTCGAGCACACTCCACCACTCACTCGAGAGCTGAATCTCTTCGTGGATGCAATAAGGAACGGAACGGCAATGGCGGTAGACGCCATTCAAGGCGAGCACGTTGTCCGAACTTTGGAAGCGGCCGAGATGTCAATAGCCGACGGCGGCCGTGCAGTCTCGGTTTCGGAGGTCATGGGCGAGGAGTGAAGGTGCTAATAACAGGCGGCGCCGGATTCATCGGCTCGCATACTTCCCGAGTGTTACTTGAGAAGGGGTACGAAGTCCGCTTGCTCGACCTCCTGAAGCCGCCTGTACATCCCGTAGGGGGGCCGCCGCCATGGTTACCTCACGACGCCGAACTGATCGTTGGGGACATTCGCGATCGTGATGCGGTCCGGCGCGCGCTCAATGGTGTCGAAGCTGTAATCCATCTCGCTGCATACCAGGATTACTTGCCGGACTTTTCCACATTTTTCCATGTCAATACTGTTGGCACCGCTCTCATTTACGAGCTCGTCATAGAAGCGCACCTGCCTGTACAGAAGATCGTTGTCGCAAGCTCTCAGGCGGCATACGGTGAAGGCCGTCACCACTGTGACGAACACGGTGATGTGTATCCCGACATCCGAAGTGAAGAGCAGT
The DNA here is from genome assembly GCA_035687505.1 of Nitrosotalea sp. Classification (GTDB taxonomy): domain Bacteria; phylum Chloroflexota; class Dormibacteria; order Dormibacterales; family Dormibacteraceae; genus Palsa-870. The sequence continues at coordinate 23,912 of DASRWV010000098.1, read as the reverse complement.
TGATGGCGGGTGCATGGAATCTTCGCTGTCCGATCTGCGGACAACCGATCGGCTGGAGAGTCACCGACGAGAGCCGTGTCAACCCACAAAATCAATACGGCCTCTCTAAGTACACGCAGGAGCAGGTAGCGCTTAGCCTTGGGAAGCGTTACCGTATCCCGACCACATGTCTCCGCTATAGCATCACTCAAGGTCGTTGGCAGAGCCCATTCAATGCTTACTCCGGAATTTGCCGCATTTTCACGTTGCGCGCTCGTGCGGGAAAGCGGCCAATCGTATTCGAGGATGGCAACCAGCTTCGCGATTACGTCTACGTCGAGGATGTTGCCCGCGCAAACCTGATCGCGCTGGAGGACTCCCGCACTGATTTCGAGTCCTACAACGTAGCCGGTGACAAACCCACTTCGGCGCTCCAGTACGCGCAGATCGTGAGCCAGGTTCTGCGTCCCGGGCTAGCAGTCGACATCCCAGGCTACTACCGCTTCGGCGACACGCGCCACATAGTGTCCGACTCGACAAAGTTGCGCGCGCTGGGGTGGCACAACACAAGGTCCGTCGCTGACGTGGTGGCTGAATATGCAGCCTGGATTGAAGGAGTTGGCATCACCGATACCGTCACCGATTCCGGAATTCAGCACATGCTTGAAATCGGCACCATAAGACAAGCGCGATCAGCAGCAACTCGCGACTGATTCATTTCACTGGCAATCGAGCTGCAAACTGCTGACACAACGACGTCTCCAGCCCTATGGATTGTCTTGTCCGCCGCCGATGATATCCTCCCTAACTTTCTTCAGTCCTGCCCACCAAATCTAACTTCAAAATGTTCGATGGAGGCCTGTCCTGAGAAGGCCGCGCTTTGTTGGGTGCGATCGTTAGTATGCTCACGTGTCATCGGGCTTCACGTCCTATAGGCGCCCGGCGGAGCGGAACACTGAGCACGTGTTGGATCGATCCACATCAGCGACAAGGTCAGTTCATGCAGTTGTGCTGTGCGGCGGGCAGGGGACTCGACTGCACGAGGTTGTCCGAGATAGACCGAAAGTGATGGTGTCGGTGGGAGGGCAACCGTTCTTAGCGTGGTTGCTCGTCGGGCTGGAGCGACAGGGTGTTCAGGAGATCACGTTGGCTACTGGCTTCGGAGGGGATGACATTCGTCGCTATTTCGGGGACGGTGCTTGGATTGGAACCCGGATTCAGTATTGCAAGGAGCCTGCCCCTCTTGGAACTGGAGGGGCTGTTCGGGCCGCAATTGAGACTATCGATGCGGACCGTGTACTAGTCGTCAATGGCGACTCTGTATGTGATTTCAACTTTGACGAGTTGCTTGGATACCATCTCGGGCGGGATGCGGTTGGCACCATCGTTCTCGCAAGAGCGCAGAGCTCAGAACGTTACGGTGTTGTCGATGTGGACCAAGGCGGTGCCGTCCTCGCATTTAGGGAGAAAGTGGCGACAGATCAACCATCGCTGGTGAGCGCTGGCATTTATCTGCTCGAGCGCTCCCTCATAGAGCTAATTCCACAGGGCCGAGAGATGTCTATTGAGAGAGAGGTGTTTCCTGAATGGGTTGGTCGCGGGTTGTTCGGTTATGTGTGCCAAGGCGACCTGTTCGATCTTGGCACGCCAAGCGGTCTAGAGTCGATGCGAGCCCATTACAGTACAAGTGGCTTTGCCCGAGACTACGCATCAACCGGGATGCTAACGCCAGCTGATGTCCTCAAGCGAATGGCTGAATCGTCGTCCACACTAAAGCGAACGGTTGAGCGCGAATACGTCAGCATCTTGAACGCGGCCCGCCTAATTGCCCGCGCCTTCGCCGATGGCGGCAAGCTTCTGTTGGCGGGCAACGGCGGCAGTGCCGCCGACTGTCAACATATCGCCGCAGAATTCGTAAGCAGGCTATCGAAGGACCGCGACCGGCGTGCTCTCCCGGCGGTGGCATTGACCACCGACTCATCCTTCATCACTGCCTTCGCGAACGATCTTGGATACGAGGGCGTCTTCGCCCGCCAAGTGGAAGCTCTGGCGAAGCCAGGCGATTGTGTGCTCGTTATCAGCACAAGCGGCAACTCGCCTAATCTGCTCCGATGCATCACTGCTGCACGCGCGTCGGGTGCCACAACCATTGCCATCACGGGCGAGGGTGGCGCATTAGCTAGCAGTGTTGATTCATCCATTGTGGTCGCGGGAACACATACCCAATACGTCCAGGAAGCCATGCTTCCCATCGAACACCTTTTGTGTGAGTTGGTAGAAGATCAATTGTTTCCAGGGATACTTCCGCGAACGCGACCGGAGGTTGGGCGCGCGGATTGAAGCGCCAGGCTAACGACCGGATCCGCGACGGCTACGTGTGAGCTCGTCGAACAGCAATCTGTTTTCGAGCGTTGATCGAAGAGCGACCACAAGAGCTGGGAAGAAACGGTTGTCGTTACGGCAGCATAGATCCAGCAAATCTCATGAAGCGGTGCTTCCCGTCGAATAGTGGTGCTTTGGCCCCTCAGCCGATCACCACGCACCTTTGCATGGCGCGTGGATCTTAAAGATAGTGAGTAACGCATGTTGAGGGCGGTGTCTACTGTTAGGTACGCGGCTGGCCGCGCCGCGTTGTCTAGCCTTTCGATGCTGTCCTCTATCGCAATTTACAGATTGCTCGGACCGTCGGAGACAGGAGCGGTCGTGCTACTTCTTGGTATCTCTCAAGCGTTGGCGCCGGTACTTGGCTTTGGGACTGGTTTCGCTCTCACAAAGTTCGTCGTGAGCGCCGGTCCACGGCGAAGCCGACGTCTCTATCGCAGGGCCATGATTGCACTCTCGGTCGGCGCAGCTCTATTCGCTGGTGCTACAGCCGGGCCGTGGCTCCCTGCTGCGGTACCACGTGAGCTTCGCGATAATGCTGACCTCGTCGTTGTGGTTGTTGCCGCACTAGGATGGCAGAACGTCAACGACTTCATGCTCCGCGGGCTCGGCAGACTAAACACTACGACGATCGGTGATGCCATCTCAGACATCCTTCCCCGGTTAGCAGTGGTTCCGCTACTAGTTGCCGGTGTCGGCAATTACGTTAGTTACCTAGTGCTGCAGGCGGCCGTTGCTGCATGCGTGTCGGTAGCCACTACCCTTGTGATCCTTCATCGCTTGCGTCGGCTGGCGGATCCCGCACGCGAGTCGCAACCCGGCGGCTATGGAAGCTTCGCCCTCAACATGGTCTTCAGTTGGATAGCGTGGGCGGCGAGTGTCAATGTGGGATTCTGGCTGATTCGCTATCTCGTGGGACCGCATGAGGTTGGAGTGTTCGCCGTAGCGATGCGGATACCGCTGGTGGTGATGAGCCTCATGCTGACTCCATTGCTCGCCCCGCTCATCTACTTTGGAACGATAGACCTCGTAGCAGGGGAGCGTGGATGGCGAAGAGCCCGCGCGGGCACGGCGTACCTAGGGGTAGCGCTTGGATGTGTATCGCTGATCATGACAGGGACTGCGCCTATTGCCATTGCGGTCTTGTTTGGTGACGCATACGCGGGTGCACTCCAGAGCTATAGGATCCTGGCTCAATTGCCGTTTGTGAGCGCGTTGCAGGTATTCATGTCTGCTGCGGTAATCGTTAGCAACCGAATCTATCTGAACAACCTAGCACTTGCGCTTGGGACGATCGCTCAGTTGATCGGCGGGATGATATTAGTGCCTACATTCGGTGCCAGTGGCATCGCGTCGGTTCTGGTAGGCAGTTACTTTCTGCTGAGCGTACTCGCGATGGGCTATTTCACTCGGGATGTGTTACCTGGACTCGGTCCATTAGTACTTAGACTGGCTGCAATCTATATTCCCGCAGCGGGAATTGCCCTGACTCCAGCATGGCCAATTGCGGTGGTTGGCTTTCTTGTGTCCGTATTCGCTTTGCGGGTTCTCCGATGGGAAGATGCACTGGCTGACATTCGAATGGTAGTCGCACAGCTCGGCAGCGCCAAAGAGCGTGTGGCGGTGAGCAAGGTTGACTGAATTGGCCGGAAGCGCGATCCCATCCGCTACCGCCGCCGTCGTGCTTGTGAATACCGATCAGCGGGATCTAACTCTGGCATGCCTCGGATCTCTGGCGAAATCATCGGTCAGGTTTGGCTTAACCATTGTTGTCGACAACGCTTCGAGTGATGGTTCCGCTGAAGCGATCGCCGACTCATTTCCTAGCGTCGTGGTGCTGCGCCAGCCTGAGAATCGTGGATTTCCTGCGGCTGCCAACGCTGGTGTTGCCCACGTGTTGGGTACACCTGCCGACTACATTTGGGTACTCAACAACGACACCGAGGTTGCTTCAAACGCAGCGGAGCAGTTGATTACTGCGCTTAGCGCCACAGATGGTGCCGGGGTCGCATGTCCGAAGATCTATTTTGCTGAGCCGCGCGACGTCTTGTGGTTTGCTGGTGGCGACATCGAATTGAAAGCCCCTATGGGCGCGCATCATAGGGGGCTTGGGGAGCGCGACAAAGGGAGTTACGATCAACCCTGCGCGATTAGTTTCATTAATGGCTGCGCTCCGATGTTTCACAGACGAATATTGGAACGGCACCGTCTGTTCGACGAATCGTTCTTCATATACTGTGAGGATCTCGACCTGTCAATCAGGCTCGCGCGATCAGGAGTGACGTGCCTGTACGAGCCGCGCGCGGTCATTTGGCACAAGGTTAGCCAGAGTTTCGTCAAAACCGCCCGAGCTGGACGACAGACTTACCTCCTCGTTCGCAACCGCTTTATTGTTCAGCGCCGCTACTGCTCAACGGCAAGTGTCATTGCGCTGTTGGGTCGGTACTTGGTCGGGTCGGTCGCGCGCGGCGCTTACTGGACAGCAGTTTCGAATGGAGATTGCTCGCGCATTCGGGGACTCGCGCGCGGAATCATCGACGGGCTACGCACGAAGGTCGTCGTCTAGTGCAAGGGCCAATCATAGGGGATCATGTTCAGCTATGACGAAAGGGCCAGTCCTGGTTACGGGCGGTGCCGGATTTATTGGCTCGCACGTCGTCGATCGCCTAGTTGAGAGGCATTACGACGTCGTGGTATTGGACGATCTAAGTGGTGGCTTCGTGGAGAACGTAAATCCTGGAGCGCGATTCATTCAGGGAAGTGTCCTGGACGTCGGCCTTGTGTCTGACATGTTCCGACGCGAACCGTTCAAGTACGTGTATCACCTCGCGGCGTACGCCGCGGAGGGTCTGAGCCACTTCATCAAGCGCTTCAACTACATGAACAACTTGATCGGCAGCGTAAATCTGATCAACGCGGCAGTGAACGCAGGTGGCGTGGAATGCTTCGTGTTTACGTCCTCAATAGCGGTGTACGGCAAGGGTCAAGTCCCCATGGCGGAAGATATGACACCTCGGCCTGAGGATCCGTACGGCATCGCAAAGTATGCTGTCGAGCAAGACCTGCGCGAATCTTTTGAGATGTTCGGGCTGCCCTACGTGACCTTTCGTCCCCATAATGTCTATGGGGAGCGTCAGAACATCGGCGACACCTATCGCAACGTAATCGGTATTTTCATGAACCAGGCCATGCGTGGCGAGCCATTTACTATATTCGGTGACGGCACCCAAACTCGTGCCTTTAGTCACATTGACGATGTGGCCGCGGTGATCGCGGCGGCACCTGAACGGCGGGACTCGTACAACCAGGTGTTTAACGTCGGCGCGGACGTGCCGTATAGCGTCAATACCCTTGCGGCGGCGGTTGCCGCCGCTATGAACGTCGAGCTTCGCGTGCGATACTTGGAAGCAAGGAGTGAGGTCCTTCACGCCTACTCAGCCCACGGGCGCGTAAGGGCCGTGTTCGGGGACCTCATATCCGACGTTTCTCTGGCGGAAGGTATTCTGCGCATGTCGAAATGGGCTATCAGCGCTGGTGCGAGAGTACCGAAACCATTCAGCGATATCGAAGTTGCGCGCAACATGCCGCCATCGTGGGCGAGGCTAACTCTCGAGCGTCAAGCTCATGCTAGCGGTGCTCAATCAGGCGATCCCTTCGATTCAAAGGGCTGATTCTCAAAAGGCTGCCTTCGGGCGTCGACGGCCTTTGAGTTAGCTGCGTACGCGATATTGCTCCTCTCTGCCAACTCCTGGCCAACTGACCCATAGTTTCGTACTGCCAGCTTGTGAGAAGCGTGACATTCTCTGTGGCCCTACGTGAGCGAGCGCTGAGAGTCGGACTACGACGCCCGTTTGGCGTTCTTCCGATCGGCCCTGCCAATACCCACGCGGTAAACAGGTGCGTACAGTGTTGGCTAGGGGCTATTGAGTTAGGGAAACTAGCCCGAACGCGTTGCAACTACATCTAGGACGGTCGCGAGAAGGTCGTCGTGGCCATAGCCACGATTTGCCAATTCGGCCTCAATCAGCGGAGTCAGAAAAGTCTCACCTTCGTAGGTAATGCGCTCTGATTGGACGGTGAGGCGAGCAGTTAGCAGCCTCCGGTAGTCTTCGAGGCGCAGACGATTCACGTAAACATTCACGGGAAATTGGTTGCTGCGAAGGTGGTCCCATGGCTCCGATCGCCTCTGCATCTTCACATCTGGATAGTGCCACTCGAGGTTATGTCCTCCGGAGAGGCTTGGAAATAGATGAATGCGGCCGGTGAAGATGCCGCCCGGTCTAAGTACGCGACGGACTGCCGACAGGGCGCCGGCTACGTCGGCGATGTGTTCGAAGGCCCAGTCGGAATATACGAAGTCAAAGCTCTCGGAATCGAAGTCAAGCGCAGATGCGTTCATTCTCCGAAAGCGCACCTTCTCCCAGCACGGGATATGGTCGCCGGTACTGCGGAGGCGCGCTACAAACGGTCTATCGAAGAGGAAGTGACGCACCACGGACTTCGCAGCGCGTTCGGGTCCGTTCGCTCTCCAGATGCGGAATAACTGGCGAATCGATAGTCGATAACTGGGCAATTCGATGTCGACGGCAGTTGTGTTGGCGCCGGCACCGGCAAAGAGCGCTGCCTGCGCTGCCAGTTGGCCGCAACCGAGGTCAAGAACGGTGGCGGATGTGATTGTGGAACCACGCCAGCGTTGATACGTTTCGCACAATTCCGCATGACGCTTGAGAAGCGCGTCCGCGTTGTTGAAGTTGCCTTTCGTGTACTCGCGGAAAATTAGCAGCCACGATCGGAGTTTTGACTGAAAGGACACGGGCTGGACCATTACCGTCGGGAGGTCTTCGCTCAAAGGCTGGTTAGATCTATCACATCGAAGCGATCAGGGCTACTGGTCGCCGACACGGGTCCGTGGGAGTCCAGGTAACACGGGGAACTTCAGCGCTGTCGAATAAGCCGCCACCGTTTCGCTAGCAACGATATCCCAGTCACATCGCTCTGCAGCCCACTGGTGGCCTGCATTACCCATATCGTCACAATGCCGGTTTCTCAGAAGGGTCACGAGCGCCGCAGAGAACGCGTCTGGGTCGCCTGGGGCAACGAGCACCCCGGTTGTTCCATCGACGACTTGTTCGCGCAAGCCACCGACAGCTGTAGCGACTACCGCACGTCGAAAGGCATACGCCGTGAGGCATACGCCGCTTTGATAGACCCTCCGGTAGGGCAACGCGACGACGTCTGCTGCTCGGTAGTAGACAGCAAGTTCCTCGTCTGGAACATACTCCCAGCGAAATGTAAGCTTTTCCCTTATCCCCAGCTTATCAGCGAGTGCTTCGTATCTCAGGGGAGAGTCGTGAAACGAACGGCCCGCAATTACTAAGGCGGCATCCGGCACTTCATTCACAGCCTTCGCAAAGGCCTCCAGTAGGATGTCCAGACCCTTGTCTCTCTTCACTTGACCCAAAAACAGAACCATTCGCTTTTCTGCGCTTATACCGAGCCGTTGCCGTGCGAGCGATCGTGGTAAGTCGGCATCTACATAGGAGTTGTTGTAATGCCCGTGTGGAATGATGTGGATGGGTGGCGTGTCCAATCCTGTGGCAGCGATCATGGCCTGCAACTCAAGGGCGGCGGCGTTGGAATGCACGATCAGGCCGTCGTATCTGCGATAGAGCGACGTAAGCTGTCGCTCGCTGCGTAGCCTTTTCCTTGCAAACGGCATTACGTCGTGAACAGTTAGTACGCGCGGAATAGACAAGAGACGAGCCAGAACAACGAACTGACGCTCCAAAAATGGCACGGTAACAAACTGCTGATGGATAATGACCGGGCCTGATTTCGAGAGCCTCCGCGCGCGCAGTAGTAGGGCGAGAAGTCCGAGTGCGAATCGCAATCCCCTTAGCGCTGCCGGTGCAGAGCCGTAAATGCCACGAAATGGCCGCCAGGTTTCGACCTCTGGATCCGAGTGGATTGGAGTTTCATCGCACGTCGTCCAAATGACTCGGACATCACAGCGTGCGAGGGCGCGAAGGAATGCGAGATCGTACACGTAGTTTCCGCCGTGCCCGCCTACGGGGTCAAATGCCAGTACCGTCAGCATGAACCTAGATCTGCCTTCGACCGCCAGTAATCGAGAACGTCAACGATAGTTTCGTTAATTCCAATCATTGGACGCCACCCAGTGTCCGTGGCCACTTTAGTTATGTCGCCCCAAATGACAGCCTCGTCGGATGGCCGCAACAATTCGTCGACCTGTAAAACTTCAAGATCGGTACGTGTGCTGTGCTTGACGGCAATCGACAGTAAGTCACCGATCCTGTGGGGCTCTAGGCCGCCAAGGTTATAGGCCTCACCAGCTCGTCCCGATTCAGCCAGAGCCACGAGGCCCATGTTCAGATCCCGAACGTCTACGATCGCGCGCCGAGTATGTAAATTGCCGACCTTCACTATCGACCGGTTTGGTTCTCGCTCGAGCGAAACAATTCGTCGCGCGAAGTCCGACACCGCATCGCCGACCTTGCGCGGACCTGTGCAGTTGAAAATGCGAGCGCGCAGGCAGTCCATGCCGAAGTTGGCAAAGTACTGATACGCAAGAAGGTCCTGGCCGACCTTCGACACTCCGTATGGATGTAATGGTTGAAGAACGTGGTCCTCACGCACCGGGAGCTCCGCCACGGGGATACTGCCGTACTCGGCCGACGAACACGCTACGACAATTCTTGCGTCAAGTTCGAGCCGACGCACGGCCTCAAAGACGTTGACTGTCCCAATAATGTTCGTCGTGAGCGTTTCAGTTGGCCGAGCCCACGACACCGTCGGGTAACTCTGGGCCGCCAAGTGGAATATCCACGTGGGTTTAGTTGCCTTGAGTGAGTCAAACACAGACGTCCAATCCAGCACGTTGACTTCCGTAAACCCCGCCACGTTTATGCCTTTCATATCAACGGTAGGGTTGAAGTAAGTCGCTGTTACTTCTTCACCATTTGATGCCAACAGCTCAGCCAGATGCGAGCCCATCATGCCGCCCGCTCCAGAGATCCACGCCTTACCCACTATTTCGAAGTCCGACGTGCAACGACGTAGTCAGCAAAGCCGAACAAGTCCCAAAAGTCGCCACCAAGGAACCGACCGGTCCTAACGCGGCGATAGATGGCGAAGCTCGGCGACAGCACAACACGCCAAGGATCGCGGCGACGGCCGCTCCTTATCACGGTGCAACCTGCCGGCAGGATTACGTTGTACAGCTCTCGAAGGTTGAACAAGTGAACGTGGGTCTCATCGTCAAAGAAATTCAGGGTGCCGTTCATGCTGGGCATTCCCGCGCTACGAGGATCGGGAGTCTCTATGTAGAGTAGCCCTCCAAGTTTTAGTTTCGGAATGAGTCCGATGATTACTTCGTGTGCGTTCCGCAGATGCTCTACGACGTGGCTCATAACGAGTGCGTCGAAAAAGTCGTCGGGAATATCATCGAACGCTAGAGATGTGAGGTCCATCTCCCAGAAGTTCTGCATAGCGTCAAAATCGGTCTGATCGTTGTTGTACGCCCTCGATCGATCGATGCCGTAATACGAGCACCGCGGCAGCCACTTAGTGGTCAGAGTGGCCGAGTGGTTTCCAGCGCCGACGTCGAGCATGCGGAATTCGGAGTGTCCAAACTCATGTAGTAACACTTTGATTTTGAACGGGGCTGTAGCCACCGGACGTCTCATTGACCGGGCTCCCAAGTCCACGTTTCGACACCGCTAGGGTGAAACGCCACTGGGAGGACTTCGGCTCCCATCGCAGCCATTCGCGCCGAGACGGTCGGTTTACGATCGAATGGGCAGTACAGAAACATGAAGCCACCGCCGCCAGCGCCACTCACCTTTCCTCCGAGTACGCCGAGCCTAAGCGCCTCTTCGTACAGTTCTTCAATTGCATTCGTTGTAACGTGCGGCGACGTTGCCTTCTTAGCAATCCAGTCCTGATGCAGAATGTCAGCGAAGAGACGGAGGCGTCCAGTTAGAAGTGCGTCCTTGGCCGCCGCGGCGAGTTCCTTCATTGCATCGAGAGCTTCGACTGCGGCCGGCAGTCGCTGGACGTAGCTGCCTACCTGCGATTGAATGATGTTGGTCGCTAACCGCGTTGCTCCTGTGAAGACAAGGAGCATGTTGTACTCGAGCTCATTGATAGTGCGAGCATCGATGCGAAGTGGGTTGACGACGACGTCCTCTACAGAGTGAAACTCAATGAGGTTAAAGCCACCGAAAGCAGCGGCGAACTGATCTTGGAGACCACCGGCAATACCCACATCGACTCGCTCGACCTGGTACGCGAGGCGTGCCAGGCCATATTTGTCAATTGAAATGCGGCGCCATGTTGCGAGGGCGGATAGGAGCGCCACTACCAGAGCGGAGGACGATCCAAGTCCAGAGCCCGGGGGCACATCTGTTTCTAGGTACAGGTCCAGTCCCAATTGTGCAGCAAGGGCTGCGTCTTGAATGTGGCGCAGACATGCTTTTACGAGATCCAGCTGGCCGTCATAGATAAGTGGTTGATCCAGGTCGTATCGCTCAATTGCGTCGTAGTCAAGGGAGTGAACTTGTATGACTGGGCTACCACCCACACGCAGCGTCGCATATGCGAACTTGTTAATAGTCGCACTCAGTACACGGCCACCACGATCAGTCACGTAGGGAAGGAGATCTGTACCTCCGCCGGCGAAACTGATTCGAAGTGGCGCTCTTGAACGCACCAACGCAGAAGAATGCCGGCCGGGCTCCGCCGAGAACGGTGATGAGATCAATGGAGTTGTCAATTCGTGACCGGTAGCCGGACCGGTGCAGCGCTTAGTCTTGGCGATTCGCGTGTGCCAAGGTTAATCGCCAGGCCGCAGATGAGATACGAAATTCCAGCTCCGGTGAAACCATAACCGGAGGCTGATATGACTCCTATGCATGTCAGCGCGAGCATTCCACCGGCCGCCACCAAGGCTAGGCCGGACGCAACCTGAGTTTGTGATGGAGATTGCATGATCCGGAATGCTGCCCGAGTGGCGGACAACGTGAAACCTAGGTAGAGAAGTACGCCGGTGATTCCGAGTTGAAGGCCGATTGTTCCTATGTACGATTCGATTGTGAAGCTCGGTAGCCCAGCGTAGGTTGCAAGTGCGTCCGTCCCTAACAGACTTACCGTTAAGTATCCAGATGTGCCGAGTCCTGCACCTAATGGATGAGTGACGGTTTGAACGATGTCGGTGTACAAGGCGGCCCACCGATTGGCGGTACCCGCGACTCCGGCCGTTTGAGGCAGAACGGAAATGTAAATGAGAAGGGCCAGGGCTAGACCGCCGACGGCCACTGCGGCGGAAAGATAGAAGCGTTTTAGCCGCATGGTCGTAAAGCCAAGAACCGCGAGCACCAGACCACCACGGCCAAGAGCGAGGATCGTCGCAGCTCCAAACGCATAACGAATCAGGCGCCCAACCTTAACTGGACCCTCGAGGGCGAGTAACCACAAGGAGCCGAATACAAGACCGGTTGAGATTGGGTCAAGTATCGTGCTGCTAAAGCGACGGATGCCAGGCCAGGGAATTATCGATGGTGTCAAGTCGAGAAAATAGAAGCTAAGGGGAACGCCGAGTCCAGATGAAAGGTTCGCTCCCGAGGTTAAGGCCCCCTCCCGCAAGGCTAGGAGACGATCAAAACCCAGCGAACTCCACCACGTTCCGGGCAATGCTGTTATGGCCAATCCCGCGACGATAGAAGCCACACCGAACGTCAATATCGTTCGGACCAGGCGCGACACCTCGTGGGTGGATAGTGGAACAAATCGTCCGAGCATGTAGCAGGCAACTAGGATCACCGCCGAACTCGCGGATGCAATCTTGGCGCCTACGCCAACCGAAACTCCTCCGATCCAGGCATTCGGGAGCACGAGATACAGGAACGCATACGCGCAATAGAGGAGAGCCCAGAGGTCAGGCGTTTTGAGCGGCGCCTTGGAGGTTTGGCTCGCGACAAGGTAGATCACACACGCTACGACTATGACTTCCTTGCCAGCCAGAACAGCGGTGCCGATGAGCGTAAATGCAGGGCCAGGAACTGCGATTGAGACGAGTATCAAGACGGGATCTTGAAGGAAAATGGATGCGACGAGGAAGTACACGACGCGGATTGGTGATTGAAGAAGCCATACGATCGTGATGGTGATGCCAACTACTAAGACGGGAAGCAGGGAGCCAAGCGGGGCATCGTAGTACGAAGCGAGGGGGATCGCCACGGCCACGCCTAAGACCGCCGCGGCGCCCGCAACAGCCCATATCGCCCGCGGTACTAACAGGCGCGACGTCCACCCTGAGGAGTTGGGCGTCCGTCTCCTTTCGTCAGCGGTATCAGTTAGCGCCAAGGTTCAAAGTAGGGAGGGTAGCTTGAGCTGGCTGGCCAGCGGCGAGCGTCACGCCTTGTCGCATCAGAGTGATCACGCGGTCTTGAGCGAGATCGCCCGTCACAGTAATACCGCTCCAAGTCACAGAGATTGCGTCGTTTAGCGTTCCGGGCTGCTTTTGCCAATAAATCTGGTGCGAGCCCTTTTCGGTGGTGGGCCAGGGTGTGTCGTATTCGAACACGGCCTGCCCGCGGTTTCCACAACACTGGACCAAGAGCCATCCATCGAGCAAAAGAGTGCCGGAAGGCGGGGCTGGATTCGCATATTTCACGGGAGTCAAGTTGGTCGCCATCGACGATGCCGTGTCGCTCACATAGAGCCTGACATCCGCGTGGTAGTAGGTGCGTGGGTAAGAGCCGTACGGCGTGTTGTTTACGTACTCAACTGTCACCTTGTGGTGAAGGACCCCGCCGCTGCGCGTAAGAGCCACCACATAGCTGCGGCCAAGATAATAGTTCGCCTTGCTGCCGTAATTGCTCTCCACTTCATACATGTAGTCCTGAAAACCATTCAAGTTGAGACTGCCAGACCAGCCGACTCGCTCGATCTCATTCTCGACCGAACTGTTCGTGAAATACGCCTGAAGGTGGCGTTCGGCTGCAAGGCCATTGAACGCCGCAATCAGGGCCGGCCAGCGGTCGGGTGGCAGGGCAGAGACACGTTCCATTAGAGGGCCCGCCAGCGCACTCAATATGGCCTTGTGAGCCGGGTCGCTGGTGTAGTCGAGGCGAGTTACCAGCGGAACGAAGTTGCCCGCGTCGACCAAAAGCCCGTGGCCTGGGATTACGAGCGGGCCGGTGAATTCGAGCATTTTGGCGACTGAGTAGTAGTCGATCGAGATCACGCCATCAAGACTTGCTCCAGAAGGGTGTACGAAATCCATCGCGGCTCTCGCGTTTGAGGAAAAGTCCGGGAACACGTTCGAATCGATGAAGCTCCAGCTCACGGTGGGTATGACCTCGCGTAAGGGCCCGGGGATTGGGATGAAGCCAGGCTGACCGAGCGACGGTCTAGCGGAGGCGAGGCCGTACGAGTCCCCGCTACCAACCACTTTGAGCGTTCCATGGTCCGCGCGCACGAGACTGTAGCTCCCGATGAATCCGCCGCCGGCACGCAGCTCGATGGGGTTCACCTGTTCTACGAGATAAGTCCGGGGCCCATTACCGCCCAAGGCTTCCACGAGTACCGGTACGAGACGCTCGAATTCGTCGAGCCCCGCAATTGCAGCGGAAATCGTGTCGCGGGCCTTCAGGAACGTCGCCTGCTGTCCGGTAGGAACAACGCGGATGTCCACCTGCCCCGCTGCCTTTTGTGCGCGCTCGAAGTCGGCGCGAATCGTGATCAAACCAGTGTGCGTTTGATCGAGGACCGTCAGCAGCGTTCGGCCGGCGGCCCCTGACGCCGAGGGTCTTATCAGTTCCGAGTCGAGGGCAGCGAGTTCTTGACCTGCATCCGCAACCGCCGCTCCCATCGCCGCGATGCCATCAATCGCTGCATGACGGGAGTGGGCCAATTCCCCGGCGGATGGCAGACGCTCGAGGTTGCGCAGGAGTTGACTGTTGTCCGCGCGGCTTCCGGCCGCTAGAAACTTTTCCTTGGCCGCCGCAAAGTGGTCGATTGCCCGGGTGGCCCAGTAGGCGTCGTGGTCCTTGTTGGCCTGGGTGAGGTTGGCCTTCCCCGCCTCGAGTTCAGCCTGCCCCGCCTGGAGCTCGAGCGTGAGTTGTGCTTGAAGCTGTTCCACTCCGCTCTTGACGGCCGCGTACGCGAGAGTGGTACCGCCCCCTAGTGCCGCCAGCGCCACGACGATGATGGCCAGTGCGAGCAGCTTGTGGGAGTGCCGCCGGCGCCGTCTGCTGGAGCGCACCCGGGCCACTTTATCAGGCGCAAACGATCGGCTTAAGCCCGCAGGCGCCAAACGCGGTACCCTGCTGCGAACGCCTGCTTAGGGGTAGCCGCCAGCGAGCGAAAGGAGCGCCACCGCCAGAAATGAGGAGATTCCGAGTTCACATCGCGTTGCTTGTCGTGCTAGCCGCCATCGTGGGCGCCGCGCTTCACCCCCTCGCCATGGCTCTCGCTTTGGCTCCGTTCGACACGCGGGCGGTAGTCGGATTTCTCGCCGAGATCCGCGCTGTGATTGCTGACTTTTTGGGCTGGGCAGTCCTCAGCCTCTTGCTGGTCATGCTGGTCTACGTCGTGATTGGGCGCCGCCGCCAGGCTTTGCCCGTAACGAGCGATGGCCGGAAGGTCACTCTGGTGGATCCCCGTGTCGTCGTTGCGATCACCGGATACAACGACGCTGAGGCCACGGCTCAGGCGGTAAGGGACTTTTCGCGCCAGCCCGGAGTAGTGCAGGTGATCGTCATCGATAACAACTCGACCGACGACACGGCCGCCCTCGCCACAGCCGCGGGCGCCACGGTTGTGCGGGAAACTCGCCAGGGCTACGGGTACGCCTGCGTCCGCGGTCTTGCCGAGGCGCTCAAGGTGGCAGATGCCGACGTGGTGGTCCTGACCGAGGGCGACGGGACGTTCGTCGCTGAGGACACCGAGAAATTCCTCGCCTATATCGGCGATGCCGACCTGGTCGTGGGTAATCGAGTTGTGCGAGGTCTAGTCGACCACAACTCGCAAATGGATCACTTCTTCACCTGGGGAAACATGGCGGTGGCGATGCTGTTGCGGTTGCGGTTCTTGGATGGACGCTTCCTCGGCCCCGCAGGGCTCACCGATGTTGGTTGCACGTTTCGGGCCATCCGGCGGGAGGCTCTAGAGCGAATCCTTCCTGACCTTCGGGTCGGTGGCAATCACTTCTCGCCGCACATGCTTCTGGTCGCAATGGCGTACGACCTTTCGGTGATCGAGATCCCAATCCGCCTGCGTCGCCGCATCGGCCAATCGAAAGGAGCCAGTCAAAGCGTCAGGAAGGGCTTGAGGGTAGGGCTGGCGATGATCTGGCACATCATGTCGTTCAGGCTCGAACCAGGTCATGCGAAGCCGCCAGTCCCCGTTGATCAAAACGGTTCAGCCTCCCAGCAGTCTAAGGTGGCGGTCGTGGCTGGCGCTTCGAGATCGGGCGATAAATAGGGCCCTCATGAGCAGCGCGGGTCCAGCCTCGCAAAGGCGGACCGACGACCCGAACGTTCTGTTTCTCGCGACACGCGACTGGTATAACCCTGGCACCACCGGCGGCGACAACACACTGTGGGAGAACGCACGCTATCTCGCTTCAGTGGGTTACGACGTCACCTTTGTCGCCGCGGGCTTTCCTGGAGCCGCCAAGCGGGAGACTTTGGACGGCATCCATGTGGTTCGGCTTGGTGGTATCCATTCGCTCTGGCTGACTACGTTCATCCGCTACATGCGGTCGTGGCGCGGCAGGTTTGACGTGGTGGTCGCAGAGGGGTTTGGAGGCTCGCGCATTCCTCGCCTGTCGCCGCTTTATGTTCGCGAACCGATCATCACGGAGTGGCATCAGATCCATCGTGAGCTGTTCGCAGTCCAGTACCCGAGGCTCATGAATGGTCCGCTCAATCTTCTCGAGCGCATGACAGCCTGGGTGCATCGCGACACTCTTGTGCGGGCGGGAACGGACGAATGGCGACGCTCCTTTCGTCAAATCGGCTTCAAGCCCGAGAACGTCTTTGTGGTTCCGGTGAGCATTCGCGACGACTGGCTGTTGCTTCAACCCCGAGCACGCCTTGACCAGCCCACGATCGTTTGGCTCGGAAAGCTTCGCCGATACAAATGTCCGCACCACGCGGTGATCGCGATGGAGGAGGTGCTGCGGCACGTGCCGTCCGCCCGCCTGGTCATCGCCGGACGACGAGACGACCTGAAGTACGAGGAGGAGCTGCGCAAGCTTGCCCAGCGTCTGGGCGTTGGCAACAGCGTCGACTTCCGCTTCGACTTGAGCGAGGTGGAGAAACGCGAGCTGATGAGCTCCGCTCGTGTGCTGGTCGTGACGTCTGCCGTCGAGGGCTTCGGGATAGTAGTTTTGGAGGCCAATGCCTGCGGGGTGCCCGTAGTCGCCAGCAGCGGAGTCCCGGAGGGCGCGGTTGAGGACGACATAAATGGACTGCGATACCCATTCGGTGACATCCCCACGCTGGCGGCCAGTATCGTCCGGTTGCTGCAGGACGAGTCGCTCTATGCCCGCCTGTCCCAAAACTCGCTCGACCGCGTAAAACGCTTCAGCTGGAGTCGTGTCGGAGCCCAGTTCGAAAAGGTCGTTGCGGAAGTCGCACAATCCGCGGATTGAGGCCTTCGCTTTGGCTCAAAGGAGTTAGAGGACCCCAGCCGGCCCAACCCAACCGTCCACCCGAAGAGCGAGGCAACAGCCTATGGGACGGATAGTCAGCGGCGCGGCTGTGGTTCTGGCCGTCGCGATCCTGGGTCTCATGGCGATCCCCGCCACGGTGTGGCGACACCCTTCCATCGACGCGACCTATCGAGGGTTCGACGCCAACTTGATGCCTACCTATGCGACGGGTCCGGGAGTTAGTGAAGGCCGAATTGTCGTGACGTCCACGACGCTTGCCATCTTGGCGTTACCTGGGTCACACCCCACTGTTCACCTGGTGACAACTCCCCTGTCATTCGGCGCCGCCTTTGACGCAATGGTTGTTTCCGCTCCGGCTCATACGACCCCGCTCCGCATCGGTCTGTGGAGTCCCAGCCAGCACACCGGCTACTTCTTGGTCTTCGATCACGATAGTGGCGATGTCATCCGGGCCCAAATTATCGAAGGGGGTCAAGCAAAGCAGGACCTGGTAGGAGGCACCGCTGTAACCGACCAGGTGCTCGCACCATTCACCAACGGCAAGCCGTATCAGGTCGAGATCAAGGTTGCCCGTGATCAGCGAACTATCGCAACCCGCATCACGAGCCAAGGCGCTGTGTTGGCCGACACTGTCATCAGGCCGACCGATGCACCAGATGTCTTCAATGCCTTCCGACCGACATTGAGCGTGTCTGCGTGGTCGGACGGGGGCGCATCCCAAGCAGTCCTCAGTGGCCTCGTTCTGACCCTGCCATCGCAGACCGCCGGCTCGGCCGAAGAGACGATCAAGATCGACGATCCGCTGGCTCATGCCTTGGTTGAAGCGCTCCTCGCCGTTGCGGTTGCACTTTGTTTGATCGTTGGAATACGGCGCGTCGCGCCTCTCCTGGCAAGAGCGCGACCCAATTCATTGGGGCAAGTCGCTATGCGAAGAGCAAGATCGCGGGCGCCGGTTGTTGGAATCGTCGTCCTGGCCGGCGCCTTCTACCTGCTTGCGAATCTGCCGCTGTTCGGCGTCGCCTCGCCGCATTTCGACATCGTGGCCGCGAAGGTCTGGTCCTACGTCGCGGCCAAAGATGGGCTGGCCGACCTCTACTACCGGACTGTCCTGGTGACGGCGTCCGATCCTTGGCAGGGCATCCCCATTCACGAAGCCACTTTCCCGTATGGGGTCACGAAGGCCTATTACTATCTGGCCGCCGGATGGATCTACGACTTGTGGTTCAGCCCGGCCGGTCAGCTCACGATCCGCACCTTCTCGTTCGACGTCCTGCTAAAGAGCCTCAACGTGCTCTTCGGCTTTGCCGACGGCATCCTGGTCTACCTGATCCTCCGCCGGATCGCAGGCCCGTCGAGGGCGCGAGTTTCGCTACTTCTTTTCGTTCTGAACCCCGCTGTGATCTTGGTGATGTCGGTCTGGGGATCGACCGAGACGATCAGCATCTTCTTCGTCCTCGGATCAATCTGGCTGGCGGAGGAAAATCGACCGACTGGGGCCTGGCTCATGCTCGCTGCAGCCGCCTTCACCCGGCCCCAAATGCTCGTGGTTGCCTTCCTGTTGGGGCTGGTCTACCTGCGTAAGTTCCCCGCCTCGCGCAATCTCACCTCGATCTCCTGGGCGGTGATCGTGTCCTGGCTGTTCCTGGCGCCATTTGCCCTTTCGATCAGCCCATCGGTTCCGGTCGATTACGTCACGAGGATCCTCGCGTATCACATCGGGAATGGCCAGGCGGACGTGGCATACCTCGGGTTATCGCCCGCGAACTTCTCGGTCTGGACCCTTCCCCTTCTCTTTGTCAACGGCCAGCACGGCCTGCTCAGGATGTGGTCGCCCTCGACCTTGCCCCTGTTCGGGTCGGTGACCTACGGACAGGCCGGTGCGGTCCTCTCCGTCCTGTTCGTGTTAGGAGTGGGCGCGGTGCTCTTCCTGAAGCGGAACGTTTCGACTCAACCCGGGCAGTACTTGCCCCTCGTGGCTTTTGGCCTGTTTGGTTGGCTGCTTGTCACCCCTGGGCTCATCTCCAGATACATCGTGTATGCGGTCGTCGCGATCATCCTGTGCCGGGGCGTGTTCAGCTCGGTGGGTTACGTGTACGCCCTCGCGGTGATGACGGTGATGGCGCTGATGAGCATTTACGGCCATCTCGCATTCGATTTTTTCGGCTACAGCGGCAGCTTGAACGTGCTCAGCCCCACCAACAATCCCGTCAGCGGCCTCCTGTTCTCGATTTTCGCGGCCGACTGGTTCATCACCCTGGCCTCGATGTCTAACATCGCGCTGCTGATTGCGCTCGGGGCCAAGGCGTGGGAGAGCGTGAGGCAAGATCAGCGAGTTGCCGTCGCGGCAGCTCCCGGCGTCGCGTAGATGCTGCCCGCCGTGACTCGCTCCCTGCGCGACAGCGTCGCCCGGCTGGGGCTCGCGGAGCAGGCGTTCTGGCTCTACGGCAAGATGGGTCGAGCGCTGCCAAGAACGATTTTCGCCAATGCCCGCCTTCGCAATCGCGGCGCTCCTGATGGGCTTCCGATACCCCCGTCAGACCTGATCTTCCTGGTAGCCGGCTCATCGGACATTTCGTGGTTTCTGAAGGCCGGCTCTCTCGCCGCTAAGAGCATTTCCGATGCGCTCCGCGCGAGGGGAGTGTCTATGGAGGAGGTCGGCGCCGTTCTGGACTTCGGCTGTGGATGCGGGCGGGTGCTGCGGCACTGGCATTCGCTGCACCAAACCCGGATCTGCGGCACGGACTACAACTCGAAGCTCGTCGAGTGGTGCAGGTCAAACCTTCCTTTCGGGGAGTTTCAGGTCAACCAGCTGTCCCCCCCACTCCCCTACAGGAGTGCCGAGTTCGGTCTCGTTTACGCGCTTTCGGTATTCACACATCTGACTGAGGATCTGCAATTTCGGTGGATGAACGAGCTGTCTAGGGTCATCACACCGGGTGGCTACTTGATCGTAAGCACGCATGGCGAGCGCTATGTCCACCGGCTCAGCAATGCCGAACGCAAGAGATTCGATGCTGGTGACCTGGTGGTCAAGAACAACATCAACGCCCCCGGCAGCAACACTTGCTCGGC
The DNA here is from genome assembly GCA_035687505.1 of Nitrosotalea sp. Classification (GTDB taxonomy): domain Bacteria; phylum Chloroflexota; class Dormibacteria; order Dormibacterales; family Dormibacteraceae; genus Palsa-870. The sequence continues at coordinate 3,778 of DASRWV010000098.1, read as the reverse complement.
GTATCACCCGATGGCATTCGTGCGCGATCGCCTCGCGGCGGGATTACAGGTCGTCGACTTCATCCCTGAAGGGGCACGAGGTAATCCCAAGCAGGACCTGTATGTGCTGCGCAAGCCCATGCGCCAATCTTGACCGCCACACCCGTCCAGTCGAACGCGAAGGTTGGTGACGTTCGCTCCAATTGGCTTCTCCCCTTCCTGTTTGTCTTGTCGATCATCACCTTCGTCAGCGTGTTGTACCTAACTGCGTACAAGACCTTTTTCGTCGACGAGTGGGTATTTGTAGCGACACGTCGGGAGTGGACGTGGGACATATTCATGCTCTCGCACAACGGGCACTGGTCAACCATTCCGATCCTGGTTTGGAAGCTTCTTTTCGTCCTGGTTGGGATCAAGAGCCACTTGCCTTATGAAGCCGCAGCACTCGTGGTGCATGTGGCGGCCGTCCTACTGCTGTTCGCGCTAGTCCGGCGCAGAGCTGGTGATGTGCTCGCCTTCGGTGCCGCCCTGATGCTTCTAGTTTTGGGCAGGGGTGCAGACAACATCGTGTGGGCATTTCAAATTGCCTGGCTCGGATCGATTGCCTTCGGCTTGTTGGCGATGCTGCTGCTGGAAGGCGACCCGCCATTCCCGAGTCGCGTGGCGCCGGTGGCGGCAGCTTTGCTTTGCTCGCTCATGTGCTCTAGCGTCGGAATTGTTTTCCTGGTCGCCGTAGGTACAGAGCTGGCCCTCGACCGCGGGCGCCGGCGCTTTCTGCTAGCGCTGGTCGTTCCCACTGTTGTCTTCATCGCATGGTTCGTCGCTCTTGACACGGGCTCTATCCACAGCGCCCCGGGGATCGCAGGTCAGGCGTTTCAGGGTCCGACAGGTATGGCGTACATAGCCAGCCTCGCGGCGTTTGTGATTTACGGATTAGAGGCGTGCGCGGCTGGAGTGTTCGGCTTTTCTCGAGATACCGGGCTAGCGATCTTTCCCGCCGCCGGAGCTTTGATCGCTTTTGCGTGGTATCGACGGGGACGGGTCGAGAGCTGGCAAATCGGATCGGTTGTTGGGCTCCTGGCGTGGTTTGCGCTGGTTAGTGTTGGGCGTTCCCAATTCGGCGCTTCCTATGCCAGCTCGGGTCGCTACCTCTACGTCGGCGCAGCATTCCTCCTGCCGCTTCTCGCCAGCGCACTTCGAGATCTGCCGTGGCGAGGCCTTTACCGTCCGGTGCTCGTCACCGCCTTTGCGATCTGTCTGTTCGTCAGTGCGTCGGAATTACGGAATTCGGCACTAAACCAGACCGACCTGATGATGAACCAAGCCGCTGAGCTGCGAACGACCGAGGTATTTCGCGGAGGACCCGACATGGCAGTCAACAACCAGATCGATGAACGCATAATGCCGTCCCTGATTCCCGCTCAGTATTTCCCCGCGATTGACGAGCTTGGCTCCCCAGTGCCGCCCGCGACGGTCGACACCCTCCGCAGTCTGCCGCCATGGGCGGTCGATCGCGTCATGGTCACCCTGTTTGGACCCGCGTTGCGCGCGACTCCCACTGCGAGTCGATCAACAGATGGCCTTCCATGCCGGCAGGTGGACTCGAGAATCGGGGCCACGATGGATTTGCAAGTGCAGAACGCCGAGTCGATCATGCTGCAAGCCACCCAGGGGGGCCGAGCCACTCTCTATCTGGGCTACCTCAATCCTCCGGAGCCTTCCCCTGTGCAGGATGTTCAGCTCGGCCCGGCGACGCCAAGCTGGGTGCGCCTGCCAGACACCGGCAAGCCGATTCTGTGGCAACTGCGGATTACGACCGCGCCCATGGGAATGGTGCAGGTGTGCGGCAACGGAACCCTACAAGTCCAAGAGGGTGCCGGCACGATCTATCGAGCCGAGGCGAGGACAGGGACACTCGGTCCCGGGTGGTCTACCGTGCGCGACTCAGGGGCCTCAGGAGGCCTCGCCGCGAAGGCACCCGCAGGCAATTACAGCTCCTATCGGAACGATGTTTTCTTGAGGCCGTTGATTCCGGCCCCCGGACCATATGACGTTTGGTACCGCGTCAGGGTCGCCGGCACGTCGGGCACGACCCCAGAAATGACACTTGGGTTGTGGGACGACCAGAAAGCCACATGGGTCGGATCGACCAAATACGCACCCGCCCAATTGCGTACGAGCTATTCGTGGGTGAAGGTGGCCGCGTCGGTGACGCCCGTCCCCGGACATTCGGTGCAATTCATCGCGTCCTTCGAGGGCCATCTCGGCACCGACTGGTACGTCGACGAGGCAGTCATGGTTCCGATGGGATCTAGTGAGCCGGCAGCCTAGAAATTGAGGGAAGCACCCGACGGTGAGTCACAGATATCCGCCACCCGACGTGGGCCGAAATGGGCGGTTCCTGCGTTGGCTCTCTTCATGCTCGCCCTCATCCTCACCCCTGCCGAGGTCTGGAAGGCGCCGGCGACCGACGCTGTTTACAAGGGATTCGACGCCAACCTCATATACACAAACGATGGTGGCGGCGGCTCCGTCCAGGTTTCGCCCGACTCTCTCGGCATCACGGCATCCTCTAATTCAAATCCGAGCGCCAATCTGGCGACGACTCTGCTTCAAAGACTGGAGGCGAGATTCGACGTAACGGTTACCGAGAACAACCAGACGGGTCAGCCGTTGCGCATTGGCGTCTGGTCGCCCTGGACCGGAGATGGATACCTGTTGATGTTCGGTCCAGGTCCACAGAATCTGCTCACTGTCCAGACGATCGCCAAGGGCGCCTCGGGGCCGTCACTGATCGCAGGTGAGGTCGTCGATTCGACGGCTCTAGGCAGCTATCGCACGGGCACCAGATATCACGTCGTGATCGTGCTCGACAAGACCGCTGGGCGAATCACCGAGTCGGTCATGGGCGATGGCATTGACGGCACTGCATCACTCCTCGCGAGTCAAGCGCCTCGAATGTTTGGAGGCGTGCAGCTCTCGCTGACAGCGTCGTCCATCGGCGGAGCGGGGACCAGTCAGGTCCGCCTTCAAAATTTCAGCCTCACCCTTCCCCACCAGCGCTGGTGGGCGTCGAAGGTGGATGATCCGGTTGCCAGGGCGCTACTTGTGGTCCTCGCACTGGCGGGGCTGGCCGCCGTCGCGATCGCGGCAGGCGCCAGAGCCCGCCGAGTCGCCAGGATCGAATCTGGATTAGCTGCCTTGCGTCGGGCAGTTGCCACGAGGCCTCGTGCTCTCGCCTTGGTGGCGCTCGCTATCGCCGCCTATCTTCTGGGCAACGCACTTCTATTTCCGCTCGGCGGACATCCATTCGACATGGGCGACCAGAAGCTTTACGCCTATGTCGCCGTGGTTTATGGGCCCGCGCAGCTGTACTACCTGCCGAACGTGGTGTCACTGGCCCGTATCTTCAGCGGCGTTCCGTACCTCGAGTCGGCCTTTCCGTATGAACCGGTTTCGGCCTATCTCTCGACCGCTACTGGTTGGTTGAACAGCCTGCCCATAGCGCGCGGCGGAGCGTTTCGACTGGACGACGTTCGGCTCGAATACGTGATCAAGGCGTCGAACGTGCTGTTCGGCCTCGCCGACGGCGTTCTGATCTTCGCGATCCTGCGCCAGCTCGGGACGGGAGCGCGATGGAGCTTGACCGCCGCTGGGCTCTTCGTTTTCAACCCGGCCACCTGGTTCAGCATGTCGGTCTGGGGGCAGACCCACGTTTTCAGCCTGTTCCTGGTCCTACTCTCGGTCCTCCTCGCCGAGAAACGAATGGCACTGTGGGCATGGCTCGCGCTCGCCGCGG
>DASRWV010000097.1:0-5169 GCA_035687505.1 Nitrosotalea sp. | reverse complement strand
CGTCAACGTCTGCGTCACCGCCTGCGCCGTGCTGAGCACCTGGGTCTGGGTCGTGATCGTGAAGTCGGCTTGAGATGGGTCCGTGATGTGGTGCGTCTGCAGCAACAGCTGGTTTGCCTCCAGGTACGCCGAACCGATGGTTCTGGGGCTGGTCGCGCTGAGCAAGATTCGCTGCACGGTACCCGCGCCGCCGAACAGCTGGTCCTGGGCGGTGCTGATCGGCACCACGGCGAGGTCGTCCTGGTTGCCGAAGCCCTGGCTGCCTGAGGACGCAAGGACCCCGATCACTTCGAACGGAATCTGCCTCACCCTCACGAGGTCACCGATTCCAACGCCGAGGTTCGACGCCGTGGTGGAGCCCAACACGATGACCTGCGTCCGGGTCGCCACGTCGTGGGCATTGATAAAGCTCCCGCTGTCCAGCGTTCGCGTGTTGGTGAGGAGCCAGCCGGCGGTGCTCCCGGAGACTGTCGTGTTCCAGTTTCCTGATGCGCTGATGAGCGACAGCCGCCCTTGTGAGACAGGTGCGACCGCCTCGATGTCGGGAGCGTTCTGCCTGTCCTGCAACCCGGTGACGTCGGCCATCGTCAGCGAGTTCCCGCTGCCCGACCCGCCGAAGACGCCACCGGAGAAGGTGCTCCCGGGCGAGATCGTCAAAAGGTTTGTGCCGAGCGAGGTGATCCGCGCGGTGACGCTGTCCGAGGACGCCTGGCCGATTCCAACAGTGGAGATCACCGCGGCAACTCCAAACAGGATGCCGAGCGTCGTGAGCACCGAGCGAAGCCGGTGACCCAGAAGACTGCGCATGCCGGTCTCGATGGTGTGGAACAGGCTCATGCGGCGAGCTCTTCGACCAGCCGACCGTCTCTCATATGGACGGTCCGATTTGCCACCGGGGCAACTTCGGGGTCGTGCGTAATGATGATGATCGTGCGGCCCTGCTCGTTGAGGTCGCGGAGAACTGCGAGCACGTCGCGGCTCGACGCAGTGTCGAGGTTGCCGGTGGGCTCATCGGCAAGGATGAGATCCGGGTCGGTGACAAGCGCACGTGCAATCGCGACTCTCTGCTGCTGCCCACCGGACAGCTGGTTGGGACGGTGGTCGATGCGGTTGGCAAGGCCGACCTGCTCGAGCGCGCGCAGCGCTAGCCTGCGCCGGTCGGCCACGTTCCTGTAGAGGAGGGGTAGCTCGACATTCCGCCAGGCCGAGAGCTTCGGCAGCAGCTGAAACTGCTGGAAAACGAAGCCGATCCTGCGATTGCGAACGTGGGCAAGCTCGGTCTCGTTCAGCCGGCTGACGTCCTCGCCGGCAAACCAATAGCTGCCCGACGACGGTGTGTCCAGGCAGCCGAGAATGTTCATCAGCGTCGACTTGCCGGATCCGGACGGTCCCATCACGGCGAGGGATTCACCGACGGAGACCGTCAGGGAGAAATTCTGCAGCGCCAGCACGACGGCATCGCCCGTGCCATAGACCTTGTTGACCGATTCGAGGTGGATCAGGTCCATCCCGCTAGCCACCTGGACGGGTGCCGCCGCCTCCACGCCCGCCACCGCCGAGGACGCTGGCCCCGTTACCGCTCGGGACGGAGCTCGTGACGACCGCGATGACGACCACCTGGTTGAGCTGGAGTCCCGACAGGATCTGAATCTTGGTTGGATCCGAGGCTCCGGTCTGCACGGCGACCGGCTTTGGCACGCCGTTGACCAGCACCTGCACCGTGCTGCCCGCGGCGGTCGTGCGGACCGCGCTCGTTGGGACGGTGAGCACGTGCACCACCTGGTTGATCACGACGTTCACTGTCGCCGAGATGCCAGGGCGGATCGAGTTGCTCGTGTCCGTCAGCTGAGCGGTGACGGCGAATGTCGCGACACCCGAAGTGATCGTCGCCGCCGGAGCGATGGAGGTGATCTTGCCCATCACTGCCTGCGTCGATCCCGCCGGCGTGATCTGCGCGGCCTGCCCAAGCGCAACCAGGTTCACCTGCGAATCGCTGACGGTACCGGTCACCGCATAGGCCCCCGGCGTAAAGATGACTACCGCGTTGGTGGCCGAGCTGGCGGAAACAGCCTGACCCGCCTTCACGTTCACCTGGGCCACGATGCCGGCGATCGGCGCGGTCAGCGTGCTGTTGTCGAGCTGGCGCTGCAACGAGTTCACACCGATCTGGTCGATCTGGATCTGTGCATCGTCCATCTGGACCGTCTGCCAGGTGGCGCCCGTCGCAAGCGCGGCAAGAGAGCTCTTCGCCGCGGCATATTGCTGCTGCATCGAAGCCAGTGAAGCCGCGGCCTGGTTGTTGCTCTGTTGGGACTTGGCGGTCGTCATCGCGAGCGAGTTCTTGGCCGTGGTCAGGGTGGCCTGGTCCTTGGCGAGAAGCAGCTGGTCGGCGGCGAGCTTGGTCCTATCGGTGGCGACCTTCGCGGTGTCCAAGGAGCAGGTCGGCCCGAGCGGGCAGCTGGCGTTCATGGTCGCGACATCGGCTGCCAACGTCGCGGTGTCCTGATCGACCAGCAGCTGGTCGGCGTCGACGAGTTTCTGCGCGTCGTTCACCGCGGTTTGCGCCACGCCCACCGACTGGGCGTTTATCGCCTGCGTGTCGGCGAGGCTGGTTGTCGCGTTGTTCACGGAGACCAGCGCCGAGTTCACCGAGTTCTGAGCGGAGGTCAGGTTTTGCGACGTGGGTCCGGCCAGGTCCTGAGAACGTTTGGCTTGAGCGCTCGCCAGAGTGGCCTGCGACTGCTGGAGCTGGGCTGACAGGAGCGCCGAGTCGAGCGTCGCGAGCGGGGCTCCGATGCCTACTGACTGGCCCACCTGTACATACACGGTCTGGACTGTCCCGGCGGAGGCAAAGTTGAGATCCGCTTCGCTGACAGGCGCGAGGTTGCCGGCCATGCCGATGCTCTGGGTGATGGTGCCGTAAGTGACAAGCGCCGTCCGGTAGGTTGTCGAGGTCTTCGCCGCCTGTGTGTAAACGATGGTGCTTCCGAGGGCCGCGGCAACGAGCACCAGGGCGATCAGGACCTTGCGGCGCACCAGGTTTCCAAGTACGCGCTCCCTCACCAACGCCTCCCTCGAAAAGGGCGCCCGACCACTGCTCCACGCTGACTGAGGGCAGCCGTCACGGATCGGTACATCAGGATGCCTGCGCCGCCCGCGACAAAGCTGGACACGACCTCACCCAGCAGCTGTCCAGCCGCTGCCAAGAGCTGAATGGCGCCCCTTTGCATGACCCAAACCGTGAGGTCGCAGCCTGAGAGACGGGTGCAAGAAAGCTGAGATTTAGCTGAGATTTATGTGAGGCGCACTTTGAATCGGCCGGCCGACATATATAAGGACGTGTGGGCGCCCCGAAGGTCGCGGCTTAGGAGCCCTTCTTCCAGACGGGAGCGCGCTTCTCGACGAAGGCGGCGATCCCCTCCTGGCCATCGGGCGCGACCGCGTTGCAGGAGATCGCCTCGGCCATCAGGCGGTAGGCCTCCGCCTGCTTTTCCTCGACCTGGTGATAGAAGCCCTCTTTGCCGATCCTCAGCGCGTAAGGGCTGAGCTGGGCCAGCTCGTTGACCAGCGACATGACCTCGGTGTCGAGCTCCGCAAGCGGGACCGCCCGGTTGATCAGACCCCACTTCTCGGCGGTTGCCGCGTCGACGAATCGCCCCGTCAGCAGCATCTCCATCGCGTTTTTGCGGCCGACGTTGCGGGCTACGGCGACGCCGGGCGTCGAGCAGAACAGGCCATAGCGGACCCCCGAGGTGGCAAAGCGGCAGTCGTCGCTGGCAATCGCGAGATCACAGGTGGCGACGAGCTGGCAACCGGCAGCAGTGGCGATTCCATGTGGCGCGGCGATCACCGGGACCTGGACCGACTGCACGGTTGCCATCAGGTTGTTGCAGACCGCGAAGATGTCCCGCTCCTCGTCCAGGTCGCGATCCAGCATTTCCTTGAGGTCGTGCCCCGCCGAAAAGGCCCGTCCGGCCCCTTTGAGCACAATCGCGCGCACCTCGGGCCGCGCCGCCTGGCGTTCGAGCTCGGAGGTGAGCTCCTTCATGAGCCCGGTCGACAAGGGGTTCAGCTGCTGCGGCCGGTTGAGCGTGATGACCGCTGCCGGAAGCGCGTCCTCCACCAACAGGTATTCGAGCTTGGCTGTCATGTCGGGATTCTCCTTGCTCGCTCAGTCTAGGTAGTACGCTCCGTCCCGTGCCCGCTCCTGCCAGAAAAAAGAAGCGCTGGAAAGAGAGGCCCGACGACCATGACTACCCCGCCGCTGAGGACTACCTGAGCCTGGTCACTTCCGCGGCGACGGCGAAGAAGCTGGCTCGGCGCTTGCGCAGCGTGCCGCTCGTACATAGGAAGGCAAAGGACCTGCTGCGCGCCAGCCGCTTGCCACTTCTCGCCCCCGACAACTTCCACGTGTCGAAGGATCTGAAGAAGGTCGCGGAGGGCCGGCTGCTTTCTCCCGTGCTGCTGGTTCGCGGCACGCTGCGACCGGAAGTCCCTCTTATCGTCGCCGACGGCTATCACCGGATCTGCGCCAGCTATCACCTCGACGAGGACGCCGACATCCCGTGCCGGATCGCCGATCTGACTCCGGCTTGAACCGGAACGGCCTCCGGCTACTCCTCGGCCAGATCGATCAAGCCCAGCCGCGCCGCCGCGATCACGGCCTGGAGCTTGGAGTGGACCTTCAGCTTCTCGATCAGGTGCCTCACGTGCCACTCGATGGTGTGCGGCGCGATGCCGAGTCGCTCCGACATGTCGGTCGTGTCCAGTCCCTCCGCCAGCAACTTCAGGACCTCCAGCTCCCGGGCGGTGAACTCGGCTTCCACTCTGTCGCGCTCTTGCTGCCGGTCGAGAGCTGAGCGCTGGCGAGCTATCGCTTTGGCGAAGAGTGCGGCCGGAATGAGCACGTCGCCCCGACCAGCCTGACGGACGGCCCTGACGATTTGATCAGCGGTGGATAGCGACTTGGTCAGGTAGGCGGTAGCACCCGCGTCGATGGCGTCAAGCAGCGCGGTTTCGGAGTCCTCGGCACTGTGAAAGACGATCGCCACCTCCGGAACCGCGCCGCGGATCATGGACGCCGCAGCCGGCCCACTCATGTCCGGCAGGTGGAAATCAAGCAAAACCACCCCGGGATTTGCGCGCGACGCGATCAACGTGGCTTCCGCG
>DASRWV010000096.1:0-34110 GCA_035687505.1 Nitrosotalea sp. | reverse complement strand
CTCGGCGCCGAGGCGCCGGGCGCTGCGAGCGCGAGACAAGGGCTGCCGGTTCCCCGGCTGCGACCGGCCGGTCAACTGGACGAGTGCGCATCACGTCATCTTCTGGGGCAGAGGCGGGCCGAACAAGGTGGCGAATGAGGTCCTTCTCTGCCACTACCACCATCGCCTCGTGCACGAGGGCGGATGGCAGGTGATCAAAGCCGGTCGGGAATTCCGATTCCTGCCGCCTGAGCAGTTCGTCATCAGAAGGGCACGCGCGCCCGGGATGCGCTGGGCGGCCTAGCCTCCCCAACCTTTGTGGGGAGGTCGGCCCAGCCCGCTAAGCGGGCTCGGCCGGGTGGGGAGAGGACCGCGTCCAGAAACCTTCGGGATCAAACCTACGGATCGCCTCCAGCTCCGATGCAGTTGGCTCGGGAGTCTCAGAGACTTGCCTGGCGACTTTCAGTTGCCAACCGGTCTCCGCGCGCACGTCGTCCACCTTAACCCCTGGATGGAGTGAGGCGAGGTGGGCCTCTCCCCCTTCCTCCGGAAAACGCAGCACGCAAAGAGTCGTGATGATCGCCGCCGGCCCGCCACCCAGGAGGCCGTTTCGCTTGCGCCACCCGGCCGTCCCGTCGCCGTGGCCCGGTGACGTGACGAAGGACACGTTCTCGACCAGGCGGCGCCGTTCGTGGCTCATCAGCGTGACCCATCGCCGGCTGAGGATCGCGATGTCGGCCCCTCCCCCGCTCCCCGGCAGCTTCACCGTCGGCCGGCTTGGCTCGCCCACGTATGACGTGTTCAGGTTGCCGAACCGGTCGACCTCCGCTCCGCCGATGAACCCGAGGTCGACTTGCCCCTGGGCCATCAGAGCCATCACGTTCGACATCCGAGTCGCCCACAGGGCGCCGGCGACATTCGGCGGATCGCCCATCGTGCCCAGGAAACCCGCGGCGGGCTGGTCGCGCATGAGGCCCACCTCGAAGAGGCCGCGAGCGCTCGGGGCATGCGCGTTGCGTGCTACCGCGTAAGCCAGGATGGGCAGCCGCATGCCGACGAACACCAGGTCCCCGTCACGGATCTCGCGCGAGGCAACCGCAACCATCAGCTCCTGCGGTGTATAGCTACTCATCGCCATAGTCCACCGGCTCAGACATGCGGTGCCGGGTGATGCGAAGCGAGTCGACGTCGATGCGGCTCAGGTAGGTCGCGCGATCCGGGATCTGCATCACCCACTGCTTGAGCCAAGCCTCGTAGCCATCGACAGTGCGTGACTGCTTGGCGTAGTCGCGATAGCAGGCGTGGTCGCGCTTGAAAAATCCTTGCACCGGTGAGGGGTGGGCACCGCCGGGCTCATGGACGACCGCGACCACCTTGGTCTCCGGGAACAGGATTCGATTCGGATCGCTCAAGGTGACGTTCTGGTCGACCAGCTCCTCGCACGACACGATCACCCTGCCGGCCGCGAGCCCGGCCTCTTCAGTGACACCCATCGGTCCCCAGGCGTGAGCCCTCCCCATCTCGTCGGCTCGCTGCACGTGGACTATCGCGACGTCGGGGCGGACCGCCTCGACGTGGACAAGTCCGTCGGCGGCAACCAATCCGGGGTTCGTACGGAGGATGTCGCTTCCCAAGATCGTGCGAGTGGGCAGACTGGGCACGCTCCACGCCGCTGCCCAGAGCGCAAGCGAGATCGAGAAGTTGGAGTGATCGCGCACCTCCAACGGACGCGGGATCTGCTGCTCGCAAGCTCGCCGGTAGCAGTAGCCGAGTCCCTCCGAAACGTTGCCAACCCAGGCCGCGGTCACCCGCCGCACGCAGCCCGCGCCGACGAGCTGGTCGAAGAGGGCGTCCGAGATGGGGCCGACAAGCTCCAGGTCGCGACGCTGCTGTCTGATCATCTCGTGCCCCGCGGCGAATGGAATGAGAGGCTCGAGCGACAGGCCGAGGGCGACCGTGCAGCCATCCGGCACGAAGCGGCGGACGGCCTCCGCCATCGCCATCACCTTGCCGCTCACGGCTCACCTCGCCGTCGGCGGATCTCGTAGAGGGCGATCGAGGCTGCCACCGCGACGTTCAGCGAGTTGGCAGCGCCTTCCATCGGGATCCGCAGGGCAACGCTGGACATCGCCTCATAGCCACTGCTGACTCCGCGTTTCTCGTTCCCAGCTATGAGAACGACCGGACCGTAGAGCGGGGTGTTCCTCAGATCGTGCACGCCATCGGGGTCGAGAGCCGCGACCAGGGGATCGTGGCCAGAGCTCTTGACGACTTCAAGCCAGGACGCCACCTGCGCAGGTCCCGCCAGCCGGATCACCGGAAGAGAGAACAGCGATCCAACGCTCGCCCGGATCGTTCGCGGATCGTAAACGTCGGTGGCGTGACCCGTCACGATGACGCCCGCGGCGCCGAAAGCATCCGCTGAGCGGATCAGCGTCCCCAGGTTGCCCGGATTCGCGGGACTGTCGGCGACAATGACGACGAAGTCCCGCTCCAGCTTCAGCCGCCCCGGAACATCCGGCGCCATGTGAAGGATCGCAACCAGCTCCGACTGGTCTTCCTTCTCGCTCAGCTTCTCGAGCATGGACTCGGTCACCTCGTAATGTGCCTCGGCGTTTGCCTTCTGCAAGACGTCCTTGGCCCAATCCGACAGTGCGCGCTCCCGAGAGAACCAGATGGATTGGAACTTCCAGCCGTGACGAATCGCCGCATTGATGGTGGTCACACCTTCGGCGAAGAACTCCCCGTAGCGCTGCCGTTTGGTCCGGTTGCGGCGCAGCACCTCAGCGTGCTGAAAGGCGTTGTCCTCCGTGGCGAGACGGTGGAGGCGGGCCGTTGTGGTTACTGGCCGATCGACTCGAGGAACGCGCGATAGTTGCGCCCCAGCTCGGGCATCGAGTCGCCGCCGAACTTCTCGAGAAACGACTCCGCCAGCGTGAGCGCGACCACCGCCTCCCCGATCACACCTGCTGCCGGGACCACGCACACGTCGCTCCGCTCGTAATGCGCCTCGACCGGCTCCTTGGTGATGAGGTCCACCGACCACATAGGCTTCTTCATGGTTGAGATCGGCTTGATTGCCACTCTCATGTCGATGATTTCGCCGTTGGTCATCCCGCCCGTCAGGCCGCCCGCGCGGTTGGTGAGGTGGCGAAAACGCCCCCCTTCGTACTCGATCTGGTCGTGGAAGTCCGAGCCGTGTCGCGCGGCGCCCTGGAAGCCCGCCCCGAACTCGACCCCTTTGATTGCGTTGATCGAGAGGACGGCCTGGGCCAGCCGGCCGTCAAGCTTGCGGTCCCACTGCACGTAGCTGCCCAACCCTGGAGGGACGTTGCGCGCGATGATCCGAAACGTACCGCCGACTGTGTCGCCCTTCTCGGCCACATTGTCGATCTCGGCCACCATCTGCGCGGACGCGTCGGGGTCGGGACACCGCACGGACGACGCCTCGATCATCTCGGTCGTCACCTTGGCGGCATCGACTCCTTCGTATCCGATGTCGACGGTGCCTATGGACTGCGTGAAGCTCAGGATCTCGATCCCGAATTCGGCCAGGAGCTTGCGAGCGACGCCTCCCGCCGCGACCCGCGTGGCCGTCTCGCGCGCGGACGAGCGCTCCAGGACATTCCTGACGTCGGTGTGCCCGTACTTGAGCGCGCCGGCCAGGTCCGCGTGGCCGGGCCGCAACCGCGTGATCGGCTTTGGCGCAAAGCCCTCTTTGGAGGCGCCCATCTGGGCGGTCCAGTTCACGTGGTCCTTGTTCTCGAGCACCAGAGTGATCGGGCTGCCGATGGTCACGCCGCCGCGCACGCCGCTGACGATTCGAGCCACGTCGGTTTCGATCTGCTGCCGTCCGCCGCGACCGTGTCCGCCCTGACGGCGCGCGAGGTCGCGGCGCAGGTCCTCCTCGGAGATCTCGAGGCCCGCCGGCACGCCTTCCATCACGACCGTGAGCTGCGGACCGTGTGATTCGCCGGCTGTCAACCATCTGAGCATTGAGGCGATGATAAGGCGCAGTGCCAGACGCCCTTGAAGTGGCCATGATCGACATCGGCGGAACGCTGTGGCCGAATTCGTGGCCTTTTCGCAAAAGTGACGGGCTTGGAAGACACCAGCGGGTGACCGCGGCGATGCCGATGCTGGACGCCCCGGCGGTCGACAAGCTGGTCGCAGATCTGATCGAAAGCAGCCGGCATGGCGACCAGGCGCGAGCCACCGGCATGAACAACTCAGGAGGGACCTTTGGATCAGCAGAGGTGCTCGTCGCCGAGTGCCTTGCGCTGCAAGGCCTACCCGCAGACCCCGAGACGGTCAGCCGGATCAGGCGCGCCATGGCCATCCCTGTCTCCGACCGGATGAAGCCTCTGCCGGGCGCGATCGAGCTGCTGGCGGAGATCCAGGCCCTCGGACTGGGGACGGTGATCACCAGCAACACTTACTGGCGCGACGCCGAGAGCTACTGGGAGGATTTCCGGCTGCTCGGGATGGCGCCATACATCGACAGGGTGGTCACGTCGGTTGACGCCGGCCACCTCAAGCCTCACCCCGCTGTGTTCGAGATGGCGATGCGAATCGCAGGGGTGCCTGCCGACCACTGCGTCGTCATCGGCAACCGCGAGGAGAACGACATCGAGCCTGCCCTCGCGCTCGGGATGTGGACGATCCTCGTCTATCCCGACGATCCGGAACCTGCATCCAGCCGCGCCCATGCGGTGGCGCCCGACTTGTGGGAGTGCGCCAAAGCCCTGAAGACTATGCTCGCCCGATGAAGCAAGAAATGGCTCGGGAGGTGCAGCGCGTGGTCATGGCGCTCTACGTCAACGGCGAGCGCGCCGAGCTGCTCCTGCCGGTGCACAAGACTCTCCTCGAGGTCCTTCGGGAGGACATGCAGCTGACCGGCACCAAGCACGGCTGCGAGCTCGGCGAGTGCGGGACCTGCACAGTGCTCGTCGACGGCCGTCCAGAGCTGAGCTGTCTCTTGCTCCCGCTCCAGGTCGAAGGGCGGGCGATCACAACCATCGAAGGGATGGCTAGCGGGAGCCGGCTGCATCCTCTTCAGCAGGCCTTCGCCGAGCTCGGCGCTGCCCAGTGCGGCTACTGCACCCCGGGCATCCTCCTCTCTGCGAGATCGCTTCTCGAGACCAACCCGCAGCCTTCGCGCGACGAGATCCGCGAGGCGCTGGCCGGCAATCTATGCCGCTGCACGGGCTACGTGAAGATTCTCGAAGCAATTGAACTTGCCGCGGGGCGCATGAGATGAGTGATCGCCCCCGTCCAGCGCTCCCCATCCGGCGCGCTTCGCGCGCCGGCTTCCCCACAAGTGGGGAAGCGACCAATTTCGGAGTAGTTGGGAAGCCATTACCCAGGGTAGATGCGGCGATGAAGGTCACCGGCCGCGCCGTTTACGCCGACGACATGATGCTGCCGCGAACGCTTCACTGCCGGATCCTTCGCAGTCCTCATCCACACGCGCGCATCCTGTCCATCGACACTTCGGCCGCGCGACGCATGCCCGGCGTGCTCGCCGTCATCACCGGAGCCGACCTGCCGATCAAGTTCGGCATCCTGCCGGTCACGCAGGACGAGCGCGCGCTGGAGCACGAGAAGGTGCGCTACGTGGGTGATCCCGTCGCCGCGGTCGCCGCGACCGAAGAAGAGATCGCCGCCGCCGCCTGTGATGCGATCTCGGTCGAATACGAGGTCCTCGAGCCCGTGATGTCGATCGAAGAAGCGCTCGCCGAACCAAAAGATGAGCGGATCCAGGACTACGGCGGTCCTCACAACATCCACAAGCTCGTGGCGCTCGAGTTCGGGGACGTGGAAGGTGGCTTCGAGCGCGCCGACCATGTCCGCGAGGACGTGTTCTTCTTCCAGGGCAACACGCATTTGCCGATGGAGCAGCACAGCGCCATCGCGACGTATGTCGACGGAAAAGTCACGCTGTGGTCGTCCACACAGGTGGTGCACTACGTGCATCGCGCGCTCTCGAAGGTGCTCGAGCTGCCGATGAACCGTATCCGCGTGATCGGCGCGGCGCACGGCGGCGGGTTCGGCGGCAAGACCGACCCCTTCGCCCACGAGATCATCGTTTGCAAACTGGCGATGTTGACCGGGCGTCCCGTCAAATGCACGCTCACGCGCGAAGAGGTCTTCTACGCCCACCGAGGCCGGCACCCCGTGCTCATGTGGGTGCGGACCGGAGTGACGAGCGACGGACACATCACCGCGATGCATTTCCGCACCGCCCTGGATGGCGGCGCGTACGGCTCGTATGGTGTCGCCTCCACTTTCTATACAGGTGCACTGCAGACAGTGACCTACGACATCCCTGCCTATCGCTTCGAGGGATGCCGTGTTTTCACAAACAAACCGCCGTGCGGGCCCAAGCGCGGTCACGGCACTCCGCAGCCACGTTTCGCGCTCGAGCTGCATCTCGAGAAGATCGCTCGCGACATCGGCATCGACCCTGTGGACTTGAAGCAACGCAATTTCGTCAAGCCGATGACCATGACGGTCAACTGGCTGCGTGTCACCTCCTGTGGACTCGACGAATGCACCGAGCGCGTGATGCAGGCCTCAGGTTTCAAACACCGGGCAAGACGCCCCGGCCACGGCATGGGATTCGCGATCTCGAGCTATCTTTCGGGCGCCGGCACCGCCATCTACTGGAACGACATGCCCCACTCCGAGGTGCAGATCAAGGTGGACCGCGGCGGTGTCACCGCCTACTGCGGGGCCATGGACATCGGCCAGGGGTCGGACTCGGTCCTGGCCACGATCGTCGCCGAGGAGCTTGGGCTGCAGCCCGCCGACATCAGGCTCGTCACCGCCGACACGGATACCACGCCGATCGACCTGGGCTCGTACTCGTCTCGCGTGACCTTCATGGCCGGCAATGCGGCGATCGAGGCGGCGCGCAAGATGCGATTGCTCCTGGTTGGCGCGGTGGCGGTGAAGATGGCCTGCGAGCCAGGAGCCGTCGCGATCGGCGGTGGGCGCATCGGCGACTTCAGCTTCGAGGAGGCCAGCGTCCTGGCCGAGGCGCGCTTCGGCACTCTCACCAGTGCGGGCAGCTATAAACCGCCGAAGATCGCCGGGCCCTACAAGGGCTCCGGCGTGGGCCCGAGTCCCGCGTACAGCTACTCCGCTTGCGTGGTCGAACTGGACGCCGACGCCCGCACCGGGCTGGTGCGGGTGAACAAGATCTGGATCGCACACGACGTAGGGCGCGCGATCAATCCGCTGCTGGTCGAGGGCCAGGTCGAAGGGAGCGTCTACATGGGCCTGGGCGAAGCGCTGATGGAAGAGCAGGTATTTCGCAAGGGCCTGCACAAGTGGCCGTCCATGCTCGAGTACAAGTCGCCGACATTCCTCGACACTCCCGAGGTCGAGACATTCATCGTCGAGACAGTGGACCCGGAAGGTCCATATGGCGCCAAGGAGGCGGGACAGGGTCCGCTCCTCCCCGTCCCCCCTGCAGTGTGCTCGGCCGTGTACGACGCGCTCGGCGTTTGGGTCGACGAGGTTCCGGTCACCCCGGAAAAGATCGTCGAGGCCTTGCGGCGAAAAGAGAAAGGCGAGCCGGCGCGCTACGGCCCCTTGCGCTTTCCCACCATCCCGTATCCGGCCACGATCAAAGTCGAGCCGCCGCCCAAGAAGGAAGTGGATCTTGCTGCGTCTGCCGCGATTTAACTACCTGCATCCGAAGACCGCGCGCGAGGCAGCGCAGATTGCCGCCGACCTCGGGCCGCGAGCGATGTTCGTGGCGGGCGGCACAGACCTTTTCCCGAAGCTCAAGCGCCGTCAGTTCGAAGTCGATACATTGATCGGACTCGACTTCCTGCCTCGCGAGGTTCACAACGGTTCTGTTGGATCTATCACCGTTGACGCGGGCGTCACGCTCGCAGCTGCCTCTGGCGACGAGCACCTCAACAAGAACTTCGCCGGTTATGCGGAAGCAGCGGGGCTCGTTTCATCGCCTCCGCTGCGCAATGCAGGGACGATCGGTGGAAACCTCTGCGTCGACACGCGTTGCAACTACTACGACATGACATACGAGTGGCGGAAGGCGGCAGGCTTCTGCATGAAGAAAGATGGAGACATCTGCCTCGTCGCACCGAGCAGCCCGAGATGTTGGGCAGTCACTTCATCGGACACGGCGCCGATGGCGATCGCGCTCGAAGGAGTTGTGATGCTCACCGGACCCGATGGCGAGCGCGAGCTGCCGGTCTCAGCTCTCTATCGCGATGACGGTATGGACTACATGGCCAAGCAGTCGAGCGAGGTCGTCACCTCACTTCGACTCACCGCGGATGAAAACACGAGCTCCGCTTACGTGAAGCTGCGCCGCCGTGGTTCGATCGACTTTCCCATCGCGGGCGCGGCAGTCGCCCTTCGGCGCGACGGCGACACGGTGGTCAATTGCCGGATCGTCCTCTCGGCGGTGGCCTCGTACCCACTCGAAGCGACAGCGGCTGAAGATTTCCTGAACGGAAAGCGAATTGAAGCTGAAACCATCCGCGAAGCGGCTGAGATCGCCGCTAAACCGGCCAAACCGCTGGATAACGCCGATCTCAGCCACTTCTGGCGCAAGCGTATGGTGCGGGTAGTCGTCGAGCAGGCAATACGGAAAGCGATCGATCAACGGCCAGGGTTCGACGGTTAAGCTTCTAGGGCACTACCAAGAATGACGCATATATACCGGTGGCAATCAGGGCAGGGAATGGTCGAGTACGCCCTCATCCTGGCGCTGGTTGCCTTGATCGTGGTCATCGCGCTTATCGCAACGGGCGGTCAGCTCATCAACCTGTTCTCGAATATCAGCAGGACCATGTGCCTGTACAGGGTTGGCTGTTGATGAAACCGTCGTTCACGCAGGCAGGACAGGGAATGGTTGAGTTCGCGCTCATCCTCGCTCTTGTCGCGTTGATCGTGATCGTGGCCCTCGTCGCGACGGGTGGCCAGGTCATCAATCTGTACTCGGACATCGTCAGGACGATGTGCCTCTATCACGCAGGCTGCTGACGCTCTAGTCGTCTAGTCGCCCAGGGCGGTCGCTGCCGCCGCCGCCGCCCGCTCAGCCAGATTCCGAATCAGTTCGAAATCTCTCTGCGCCAGTGCTTCCGGCGGGAATAGAGATGCGGTGAGGCCCACCGCCTTCACCCCCAGCCTCAGATACGCGTCGATGTCCTCGATCGGCACGCCGCCCGAGACCCAGAACGGAACGCCGCCCATTGGCCCATTCAAAGCACGGACGTACTCGGGCCCACCTACTGGCCCCACGGGAAAGACCTTGACCAGAGCCGCGCCCGCCAGGCGCGCCTGGTAGATCTCGGTCGGAGTCAGCGCACCCAGCACGCAGAGGATGTCGTGCTCACGGCAAGCCTCAGCGACCTCTGGCAGCACGACTGGAGTCACGACGAACGAAGCGCCGGCCTCTTTTGCCTCATGCACTGCACCTGGGTCCCACACGGTCCCGACCCCGACTGGAAAGCGCCCGCCTGTGGTGGCGATCAGGCCGCGGATCATCTCGAAGCATGAGGGCACGGTCTTGGTGATCTCGATTGTCCGGACCCCACCCTCCATGGCCGCCAGGCACGCGTAGAAGCCTGCGTCGGAGTCTTCGGTACGCAGCACGCCGCACACACGATTGGGAAAGATCTGGTCCAAAGTCCGCACGCCGACTGAATTATCCCTCGTGCTGGAATTGCAACCATTGGGTTACCCCACCCAACTTTCGGGATTCCTTAGAGTGGTACATACGTATGACAGGCGCGACAAAGGGGCCCCCACGAACACACGGCGAAGCCTCCGAGTTGGTGGGGCATCCGACTGAAACCACGCGCGACCAGATCATCCATGCCGCCGCCGAGTCGCTGCTCGAGGTCGGCTACTCTGGAACCAGCGTCCGGGCCATCGCGACGAAGGCTGGGGTCGCGATCGGCAACCTCCAGTACTGGTTCCCCACCAAGTCCGAGCTGCTGGTCGAAGCGTGGCGTTACCTGACCGGCCGTTCCGTCGAGGAGCTGCGCCACACGCTCAATCAGCTGACCGACCCACTCGAGGTGCTGGAGATCGGCGTCGAGTCGCTGTGGGATTCGCTGCGGCGCCTCGGCGACATCCAGCTCGCGGCCTTCGACCTCCTCGTCCAGGCCCCGCGCACCGAGCGCCTGCGGGCCTACCTGCCGGAGCTCTTCACCCGATACCGCGAGGTCATCCAGGAGCAGCTCGACCGGCTCGAGGAGGACGGCAGGATCAGGCTCACGGTTCCGCGTGAGGTGTTGGTCCCCCTGGTGCTGAACACCGTGCTGGGCTTTGGGCTGTACTACGTCGTGACCCGGGACGACGAATCGTGCCTGAAGGCGCTTTCCGCGTTCCGGCAGCTGGCGGCGACGCTGGTGGAGCCCGTCTGATGTCGATCCAGCTCGTCGAGCGCGACCTGGATCGCCTCGAAAGCCTGTGGGAGGACGGTCTCTCGGATGCTTACCGCTCGTACCTCGAGGCTGTGCAGGCATACGAGCCCGAGGCGCAGCCCAGGCTCGCGCTCGCTGCCGCGCTGATCGAGATCGGCCTCCGGCTACAAGGCCTCGGCGGCCGTGCGGCCGCAGCCCCCACCCTGCTGATGGGCGACCTGTGCCTCGCGCGCTCCTCTCGCCTGCTGGCAGGCGCGGCCCCGCAGAGCGTCCAGATCGCGTTCGCCCGAGCCATCGAGACCCTTTCCTCCTCAGCAGCTTCCGGTAGCTCGGCGCTCGCGCCGCGCACGCGCGACCTCTTGCTTCGCGCTTTCGAGGCAAAGTGATGATCGGGCGGCGTCTTCGCTTCGAGACCACTCAGGCCACCGAGTTCGTCGACATCACGGACCGCCTTCGCGAAGAGGTGCGCCGGGCCGGCTTGAAGATTGGGCGCCTGCATCTCCAGTCGCTGCACACGACGCTCGGCCTGGCGGTCAACGAAAACGAACCGTTGCTGCTGCGCGACTTCCAGGTTCTTCTCGAACGGATCGCACCGGAGGGTGCGGGCTACGAGCACGACGACTTCGCGCGCCGAATGAACGTCGCCACCAACGAGCCGGTCAACGGTCACGCCCATTGCCGCCAGCTTTTGCTGACCGGCTTCACCACGGTGCTCGTCGAGGATGGTGACCTCGTGCTGGGTCAGTGGCAGTCGGTGTTCGCGGTCGAGCTCGACGGTCCACGCCACCGGCAGCTTGCATTGCAGCTGGATGGGGAATTCGCCAGTCCCCTCTCCCCGTTCAGCGGAGAGGGTCAGGGAGAGGGGCGAGGAAGAAGTGCTGAAGCTGGCCCTGCCTCGCAGACCCTTGTCGAGCTCGAGCTCGCGCGGCAGCTGCTAGTCGACCCCGAACCCGTTGCCACACCGATGCGGCGCCTGGTCGAAGCGGGGGGCAAACGGATGCGGCCCAGGCTCGTTCAGCTCACGGCAGGCATAGGGCCTCGCAGCGAACCACTTCGCGCAGCCGCGCTTGCAGCGGCCGTCGAGCTGCTGCACAACGCGACGCTGATCCACGACGACTATGTCGACGAGAGCACGCATCGCCGCGGGCAGCCTACCGTCGCCGCGGCCGAAGGGCCGGAGCGAGCGGTCGCAGTGGGCGATTACTACTTCGCCAAGGCGACCCGCCTCATCGCGGAAATCGGCAACCGCGATGTGACGTCGACGATCGCGGAAGCGCTCGAGGCGATATGTGCATCGCAGATTGACGACGTCGCACTGCGCGGAGCTTTTCCAGGCGACCACGATTCGTACTTGCGTGTGGTGCGCGGAAAAACCGCCGCTCTGTTCGCGGCCGCCTGCGCGTCAGGTGCACTCCTTTCAGAGGCAGGTCCGGAAGTGGTCGACGCGCTGCGCCGTTACGGCGACCTCGTCGGCGTCGCGTTTCAGATGGCGGATGACATGGTCGACTTCAGCCCCAGCTCGGGTAAGCCGGTCGGTCTCGACATCCGGCAGCGCGTGCTGTCGCTACCTCTTATATATGCCGCTGAAGATCGAACCGTCGGACCAGAGGTCCGGCGCCTGCTCGCCGGCTCATTGGGCGACGCTGAGGTCGGACGTGTCACCGACCTCGTGATCTCCAGCAATGCGCTGGATCGAGTGCGCGACGAAGCTACCGCGCTGGTCGAAACCGCAGTGCACGAGCTCGAGGCGATCGAGCTGGACGGCCTGCGTCCGATCCTGATCAGCCTCGCCCGGTCCGCGGTCGACCGCACCGCCTGATTCCCAGCACACCCATGACGTAGTCCCCACAAATCCCGCGTGGGCTACATACTGCGATTCGCAGTGGCCACAGATCGACTGGTCCCATGAAGCTGACGCGCGATGGTGCCCTGGCGATCGGGTTTGCCGTCGCGTTCATCGTGCTTTTCGTGGCGCCGCCCCTGCTGCCCTATACGTTCAGTCCGTATCCGCTGGTCCACTGGGCCGACGTCGTCGACCTATTGACGCCGCTTGTTCTGATCCCGCTCTACTGGCTGCTCTTCGCCCCTAAAAGC
The DNA here is from genome assembly GCA_035687505.1 of Nitrosotalea sp. Classification (GTDB taxonomy): domain Bacteria; phylum Chloroflexota; class Dormibacteria; order Dormibacterales; family Dormibacteraceae; genus Palsa-870. The sequence continues at coordinate 21,625 of DASRWV010000096.1, read as the reverse complement.
GCACCCTCTTCCTTGGGTTGGACCCTCGCGTTCCTGGTGCTTGCCGCTGCCTGGGTCGAGGGCCATGGCATCCACTTGATCGCAAACGCCATCGGCCACCTCAACCAGTCCGAGCCCGGGACCGCCCGGGATCTAACCGAATTCGCGGATGAGAAGTTCAGCCACTACTTGTGGCACGCCGCGACGCTGGCGCTCTCGGCCCTGGTTCTGGTCCGCCGGGTGCGTTGGCCAGGCCAAGCGGCCGGCACATGGTGGCCAGGGATCGTCGCGGCCGCCGTCTACGGCTTCGCGATCTTTCTGATCGGCGATGAGGGTGGAACGCCGCCGCTGGTTGTCCCCTTCGCGGCCGCAGTCACTGTTGCCGCCATCGGGATCGGCCGTCGCCGCTTGCTGGCTTCACCGATCCTGACGATGTTTGGCCTCGGGTACGCGGTCGCGTTGGCACTGTTCGTGATCTGGTTTGTCTACTGGGGCGGCCGCCTGCCGCAGTTCAGTGAGATCGGCATCATCAAGTAGGGGGCTCAGGACTGCGACGCGACAGCAGCGGGGCGCGTCCTGAGTCCTTCCAGAATTCGCACCACCAGACGGCCGACCTCTTCGCGCGCCTGGGTGGGATCGTCGGCGTCGGCGACATAAAAGCAGGCCTCGCTGAGGGCGCCGGCAAGTAAGAGCGCGAGCGGGCGCAACGGCTGCGGCTCGATGACCCCGCCATGCATCGCCTTGCGCAGCGCTCCACGGATGCCGACCGCGCCGTAACGCGACTCGATAAGGTGCACGACGTCCCAGCTGAGAACCGACCGCGCGTCATGCAGCGCGATCCGCCGCACCGCGGGATCCAGCTGGGCGTCGATCATCAGCTGGCAGCCGCTGGTGAGCGCGACCCAGTGGTCCGGCTCGTTGAACCTGCTCACCACCTTGTCTGACACCTCGCGCATGACCTGCTCGTAGACCTCCTGGAACAGGTTGGCCTTGCCGCCGAAGTGGTGGTAAACGGCGCCCTTCGTGACGCCGGCGCGGGCTGCGACCTCCTCGATCGAAGTGGCGGCGTAACCGCTCTCGCCAAACAGCTCGCGAGCGGCAGACAGAAGACCGAGGCGCGTGGCATCGCCTTGCGCCTCCCGCCGATCTTTTCCGTTCGAGGTCTTGACAGCCATACTAAGGGTATGCATACTTCCATACCACCGGTACGGACCACTCCATACTTCCAGTATGGTAACAAAAAGGAGATACGGGGATGCCAAAGTTTGTAATCGAGCGCGACCTGCCGGGAGCCGGCGACCTTTCCCCTGAGCAGCTGAGGTCGATCTCGCAGAAGTCCAACAAGGTCATCGCCGACCTCGGCCCGGAGATCCACTGGCTGCACAGCTACGTCACCGACGACAAGCTCTATTGCGTCTACGTCGCCCCCGACGCGGACATCATCTTCGAACACGCCCGCTGCGGCGGATTCCCGGCCAACAAGGTCACCCGGCTTGCCACGATGATCGACCCCTCGACCGGCGACGTCCCCGCGACCGCCGACATCGCCTGAACTCGACGAACGTACGTCGTGAGCACCGGCGCGCCCGCTCGGGCGCGCCGCTTCCGTTCCCGGGGGAGGGTGAGGTGGGCTTACGCTCTCTCCCCCGACAGGATCCCGACAGTGCCCATCGCCAGTCCCCTGTAGGTCACGCCCGACCATCCGGCCGCCGCCGCCATCTCCCGGAGCTGGTCCGGCGTGCGGTACGAGTCCACAGTGTCGCTCAGGTATCGGTAGGCGGCCAGCTGGCCTGAAAGCGCACCGCCGATCGCCGGGAGCATTGTGCGCAGGTAGATTCGATAAGCGGCCCCCACTAGATTCGTCGGCGGGCGCACGAACTCGAGGACGACTGCGCGGCCTCCCGGCTTGACGACCCGGAGCATCTCGCGCAGTCCCTTCACGGGGTCGGCAAGATTGCGCAGTCCGAACGCGATGGTTGAAACGTCGAAGCTCGCATCCTCAAATGGAAGCCTGAGCGCGTCGCCTTCGATGAACTCGATCCCGGGGTGATCGCGCCTGGCGACCTCGAGCATCTGCGGACTGAAATCCAGTCCGACCACCCGCCCGCCGTCGCCGGCGGTCCTGGCCAGCACAGCAGTCAGCTTTCCCGATCCGCAGGCAACATCCAGCGCGGATCCGCCCCGCCCCAGCCCCGTCGCGCCCGCCGCCTTCCGGCGCCAGCCCGCGTCGGTGCCACCGGAGAGGATGGTGTTGACGAGGTCGTAGCGGCGGGCGACGCGATCGAACATCGCGCGCACCGCCTGAGGGTCCCGTTCGCCGATCGCTAGACCCTTTGCCAGATGGAAGCGATGCCCTGGCCCACGCCGATGCACATGGTCGCCAGGCCGTACTCGGCGTTGCGGTGCGCCATCTCGCGCACCAGCGTGCTCACCAGGCGCGCGCCGCTGCTGCCCAAGGGATGGCCGAGGGCGATCGCGCCGCCGTTGACGTTGACCTTCTCCTCGTCCAGACCGAGCAGTCGGACGCACGCAAGCGACTGCGAGGCGAATGCTTCGTTGAGCTCGACGACGCCAAGGTCTGATGGCTGCAGGCCGGCCTGCTCGAGAGCCTTCAGGGACGACGGCACCGGTCCGATCCCCATGTAGTCGGGGTGTACGCCGGCCGGCGCAGCCGAGACCAATCGCGCCAGCGGCTGCAGCCCGCGCTCTTTGGCTTTGGCTGCGGACATCAAGACCAGCGCGGTCGCCCCGTCATTGAGAGGAGACGAGTTGCCCGCGGTGACCGAGCCGTTTTCGGCGAACGCAGGACGCAGCTTGCCAAGCGCCTCGAGCGATGTGTCGGGCCGGGGTCCTTCGTCGGCGCTGAGCCGGACGGCATCACCTTTCCGCTGCGGCACCACGACAGGGACGATCTCTTCCGCCAGCCTCCCTGACTGCTGCGCGGCGACTGCACGCTGATGGCTTCGAAGCGCGAACGCGTCCTGGTCCTCGCGCGACACCTCGTACTTCTGCGCCACGCGCTCGGCGGTCTCGCCCATCTGGAGCGTGCCGTAGAGCTCGGCCATCTTCGGGTTGATGAACCGCCAGCCAAGGGCCGTGTCGTAGGCAGTCTGAGGTCCGCGTGGAAAAGCGCCGTCGGGCTTGGGCATTGCCCAGGGGGCGCGGGTCATGCTCTCCACGCCACCCGCGACCATGATGTCGGCAGCGCCGGTCTGGATCTCCCGTGCTGCCGCGATCGTCGCCTGCATTCCCGATCCGCACAGCCTGTTCACGGTCTGGCCCGGCACCTCGACAGGAAACCCGGCGAGCAGCAGAGCCATGCGCGCCACGTTCCGGTTGTCCTCACCCGCCTGGTTGGCGCAGCCCAGGATGACGTCGCTCACCTCGGCCGGCTTGACGTGCGCGCGCTCACAGACCTCTTTGAGCACGATCGCCGCCAGGTCGTCTGGCCGGATGTCCTTCAGCTGGCCGCCGTACCGCCCCATCGGAGTGCGCGCGGTCGCGACGATGACTGCTTCCCGGAGTGCGGTCACAAGGTCACTTCTTGGAGCGTTTGGCCAGGAAGGCGGTGACTCCTTCCCTGAACTCCGGGCTCGCCGCCTGTGCCTCCTGCAGGTAAGACTCGAATTCGAGAGCTTCCTCGTAGCTGGACTCGAGCGCATGCACCACCGCTCGCTTGGCCCCCGCCAGTGCCTGCCGCGGCTGCGACGCGATCTGGGTCGCCAGCTCCCGGACCTCGGCCTCGAGATTGTCCGCGGGCACGAGCCGGTTGATCACACCGAGCCGGTGCGCGTCCACCGCCGCGAGCGGCTTGCCGGTGAAGAACATCTCGTACGCCACCCCGCTGCCAGCAAGACGCGGCAGCAGCCAGCTCACACCACCGTCGGGCGCCAGCCCGATGTTGATGAAAGCCTCCAGGATGTAGGCCTCCGGCACCGCGATCCGGATGTCGCACGCGAGCGCAAAGCTCGCGCCGATCCCGATCGCCGGACCGTTCATTGCCGCAATCACGGGCTTGGGCATGGTGCGCAACCGCGTGAGCATCGGCATGTACTCGTTGCGCAGCACGTTGCCCACGTCCTCGGGAGTCCGCATGCCGCCGTCCTGCGCCATCTCAGTGACATCCGCGCCCGAGCAGAACGCGCGGCCTGAGCCGGTCAGCACGACAACTCGCACTTCGTCGTCTCGCTCCACCTGCTTGATCGCGTCGCCGAGCTGCTTCCTCGTCAGCGCGCCGATCGCGTTCATCTTTTCCGGCCGGTTCAGCTGGATCAGGCCCACCCCGTCGTGGACCCGAACCGTCACATGCTGCTCGACAGTCGTCGCCATCTTCCTTTACCTTCCCTTGAAGACGCCTTTGCGCTTCTCCAAAAACGCGTGCATACCTTCTTTCTGGTCCTCGGTCGAAAACAGGAAATAGAAGCTCTTCCGCTCCGAGGCCAGGCCCTCTGACAGCGGCGACTCGAACGCTTTGAGCACCGCCTCTTTGGCCATCCGCAGCGCGAGAGGGGCTTTCTCAGCCAGCTGCCGTGCCGTCCGCTTGGCGACCTCGATCGTCATCTCGGCCGGAACGACCTTATTGACCAGGCCTAGCTCGTACGCCCGCCGGGCGGTCACCGGCGCACCGGTCAGCATCGCTTCCATCGCGGCGTACTTGCCGGTCGTCCGCGGCCAGCGCTGCGTTCCGCCGGCGCCGGGAATGATCCCCAGATTGATCTCGGGCTGGCCGAGGCGCGCAGTGTCGCCGGCGATGAGCATGTCGCACATCAGCGCGAGCTCACACCCTCCGCCGAGGGCGTAGCCGTTGACGGCTGCGACCAGGGGCTTGCTGAAGGCTGCGATCCCCGCCCACCGGCCGGTCTGGTCACGCCTCAGCTGGTCGACCGCGCTGCGATCCGCCATGTCGCTGATGTCAGCTCCGGCGGCAAACACCTTGGGCCCTCCGGTCAGCACCACCGCCCGGACGTTTTCGTCCGCGTCAAGCTCGCCCAGCGCGGCGTTCACCTCGCCGATGAGATCAGGGCTGAGGGCATTGAGAACCTTCGGCCGGTTGAGGGTGACGGTCGCGATCGGATGCTCGACGTCGACCAGGATGTGCTCGTATCCCATCGCGGCTATCATCCGCCATATGGGTTCCCAAAGGCTGCGGGACTCCTTCGGGCGGGTCGCGGACGACCTGAGGATCTCGATCACCGACCGGTGCAATTTCCGCTGCATCTACTGCATGCCGGCGGAGGGGCTCAAGTGGCTGAAGCGCGACGATATCCTGCGCTTCGAAGAGATCACGCGGCTGGCCCGCATCTTCGTCGAGCGCTACGGCGTCAGGACGATCCGCATCACAGGCGGCGAACCCCTAGTGCGGATCAAGGTCGAAGAGCTCGTCGGGATGATCAATGACCTCGACCCGACGCTCGACATCACCATGACAACGAACGGCGTGCTGTTGCGCGACAAGGCCCACCTGCTCAAGGCGGCGGGGTTGAAGCGCATCAACATCTCGCTTGACACGCTGAACATGGAGCGGTTCCACGAGATCGCCCGCAGCGACCAGTTCAGCCGCACGATGGACGGAATCCGGGCCTCGCGCGAGGCGGGCCTGTGGCCCATCAAGCTGAACATGGTCGTCATGAAGGGACACAACGACGACGAGGTCGTCGACTTCGCGCGGCTCGCCCGCGACGAGGGCTACGAGGTCCGCTTCATCGAGTTCATGCCGCTGGACGGCGATGGCATCTGGACCAATGAGCAGGTCGTGCCGAGCCGGCGCATCCAGGAGCAGATCGAGGACCTCTTCCCACTGGTGCCAGTCACCGATACAAGACCCGGACCCGCGACTCGATTCAAATTCGCCGATGGCGCTCCCGGCGGTATCGGCTTCATCTCTTCCGTCAGCCAGGCGTTCTGCACCGCGTGCAACCGCGTTCGCCTCACTGCCGAGGGCGGCTTGCGCACGTGTCTCTTCTCGCTGATGGAGACGCCGCTGCGCGACCTCATGCGCTCGGGTGTCTCCGACGACCATCTCTGCCGCGTGATCGAGACGGCGATCTGGCGCAAAGAGGAGGGCCACCTCATCAACCAGCCGGGCTTCATCAAGCCGGCCAAGTCGATGTCCCAGATCGGGGGATGATCCAGGAGATCGACGCTCCGTCGTCACAACTCGCTTACAAGGCAATGCTCGAGCTCAGGCCGAACATCGGCCCAGAGTCGGCTTTCGCCGATCAGGTCGACAACGTGCTGAGGCCCGAGGGTTACCGGTTGGTTGGCTTTTTCGTCAAGGACGATCTCTACGCGGCTGCGGTGGCGGGCTTCCGCGTCGTGCACTTCCTAGCCTGGGGTCATGCCATGTACATCGATGACCTCGGCACCCGGTACGAGCACCGGCGCCAGGGGTACGCAGGCCAGCTGATGGACTGGCTCGGCGACGAGGCAAAACGTCTTCACCTCGATGAAGTCCATCTCGATTCTGGAGTTGGGCCCGACCGCACCGATGCCCACAGGCTCTACTTCGACAAGCGGATGCGTATCTCGTCGTTCCACTTCTCACGCCCTGCCTGATCACCGACCCCAGGTAACCAAAGCCGGTTCCAGCCGTTGACATTTGCATGCGCGCGCTCTTTGCAATGGTCGCGATGCTGATGGCGGCGTGCAGCCAGCCCTCATCTGAGACCCCGTCGCCCGCCCCGCCCACCCTACCGTCAGCCGGTCTGGCGCGAATTTGCAGCCTGCCGGTGTGGTGGGACGATGGGACCGACATTCACGCGGCGTTCGTAAGCGTTCCGGACGGCCGGGTCACGGACGCCGGGACCCTTCCGCCGCTACCTCAAGCCGGGGGAGCGCAGCTGGGCGGCGCCTACGGTGCCACGTTCAACATGGCCACACGAACCTGGCTGCGAGTCGGCCGGCCGATGCTCGCACCCGATGGAAAGCGATATGCCTACTGGACGGCGAACCCATCCCTAGACGAAATTCATGTGGTCGACGTGGCTACAGGCGCCGACAGAGTGGTTTACAGCGGTCCGATCCTGTTCATCGTCCTGTCGTTTGAGTCAGATGCCATCTACGTCGTCCACGCGATCAACCCCAAGCAAGGCGCATTCGAGCTGCTGTTTCGGCTCGAGCCGGCGGGTGGTGGAACACCGACCTTGGTGCCGGGAAGCGATCGCCACATGTACCAGTTCGGTTGGGTGCTCATCAGCGACGGTGCCGCCTGGGGCATCGACGTCTTGGTTCAGGGGAACGTCTACACCTACTCCATCTTGAGGCTCGATCTCGCCACGGCACGGGTAACACAGTGGCTCTTGGGTCCGCAAGACGACCTCGTGTGGCCTCTGGGCACGGATGCGGCCCACCGGCTCTACGTCCAGGGCGTCAGACAGCACGAGCTGTGGCGGCTGGCGGCGCCGGTGCGGGCAGATCAACTCCCGAATCCCGGACCGATCAGCCTCGGCGACTACGTTGGCGGCCCAGGCGGTTTCGTCTCCGATTCGCAAGGCGTGTGGTTTGGAGGCCGAGGCAGCGTGTGGCTTTACTCGAACGCGGGCGTCCCCAAACAGTTCGTGGTCGGCCTGCCAGGGAGCGATACGTGGCCGGCCGGACCTTGTCTTCTGCTGCCGCCCTAAGCTAAACGGCGATGCTCCGGCCCGAAGAAGCACAGCGTCCGTTTACGGTCACAGAGCTCGCGAACGAGATCCGGCGCGAGCTGCGCCCGCTCACAGCCCTGCTCGTGAAGGGCGAGGTGAGCGGGATGAAGCGCGGAGCGAAAGGCCACTACAGCTTCGCCATCAAAGATGGGCAGAGCCTGATCAACGGCTTCCTTTACGCGGATGATGCCCGCCGCGTCAGCACATTGCCCGAGGACGGCCAGGCTTTTGTCTTCCGCGGGCGGGTCGATTTCTGGCCTCAGTACGGAACGGTCCGCTTCGTGGTCGACCAGATCGAGTTCGACGACATCGGCAAGCTCCGCGCGCGGCTGGAGGAGCTGAAGCGACGGCTCGAGGCCGAGGGCGCATTCGCGGCAGCGCGCAAGCGGCCGCTGCCATTCCTACCCCGCGCGATCGCGCTGCTCACCTCGCCCACCGGGGCCGTCATTCACGACCTGCAGGAAACGATCTGGGAGCGCTATCCCAACATGGGCGTGGTCGTCTATCCGGTCCAGGTGCAGGGGGCGAATGCACCCATGAGCGTCGCGCGGGCACTCAGGCGCTGCAACGAGGAGAGGCTGGCGGACGTGATCGTGCTCGCGCGCGGCGGCGGGAGCTTCGAGGAGCTCTATGCCTTCAATACCGAGGTCGTCGCGCGGGCAATCCTCGATTCCCGCCTCCCTGTGGTCACGGCACTCGGACACACCTCGGACCGCACCGTGGCCGACCTTGTCGGCGACGCCGAATGCCGGACCCCAACCGAAGCGGGAGCGCGAGTGGTGCCCAAGAAGTCGGACCTGGTCGCGCTCCTGCGCGAGCGCGGGCGGCGGCTTGATCGCGAGATCTCTCAGCGGATCGCCCGCGAGGCCGAGCGGCTGGCGAACAAGAAACAGCGGATGGTGCAGCTGCTGCCGGTTCTCGTGCGCCACCGCGTCGAGCGCCTTGCCCGCGCCGCAGCGGACCTCAGCAGGCTGAGCCCTCTGGCCCAGGTCGCGCGACGCGAGGAGGCGCTTCGGGAGCGCGGACGGCGCCTCAAGAGCGCCGCTTCTGCGCGGCTTACGCGTGGGCGCAACGCGCTCGCTTCACGGCGCGCCGCCGAGCGACTGGAACGCGCACTCGCCAAACGCTTCTCCACCGCAACGCAAGGACTCGAGCACCGCAAGCAGCGTCTGCTCGCCTTGAGTCCCGACGCTGTTCTCTCGCGCGGCTACAGCATCACGCAGGACGCCGAGTCCGGCGCTGTGCTGCGATCCTCGAGCGGCACCGCTGTCAACCGCAGGGTTCGGATCAGGCTCGCTGCGGGCAAACTCGCCGCCCGCGTCGAAGAAGTCGAGTCATGACCGAAGAGCTGACATACGAGCAGGCGCTCGAAAAGCTCGATGAGAAGCTCAAGCTCCTCGAGGATGGGGAGCTCGGGCTGGAGGACGCCCTCAAGGCGGTGGACGAGGCTCGCATCTACCTGAAGGTATGCACGGAACGGCTCGAGGTGGCGCGGAAGAAGATCGAGATCAGGGCCGAACCAGAAGCGGTCGAATAGTTAGCTGTTCGCTTCAGATTCGACGAACGGCTTCAGCTGCTCGATGTCGGTTTCGTTGAGCTTGGCGAAGAGCGCCATGTCGTCAGCGCGCTCGATGAACCCGACCGGGAGTACCACGTCTCGCTTGAAGAGACCTTCGGGCCGCATCACGATGCCTTTGAGTTCGCCGTGGTCAAACAGCACATCCTCGACCCGGCCCAGCCGACGCCCCGTCGTGCCGAGCATGACGTTCTCCCCACGGTCGATCTCGATCTGACCCTCCGGCTTGTTTGCGATCTCCTCGGCCTTGGGCAATGCGAGGCCTCCGCCCAGGAGCTCACCTTCCCCCACCACGGCATCCTCGGTGGTTATCGGCTCGCGCCGGTAGCTGAGGTATCGCGGCTGGCTGCGGACCTCAGGGCTGGACATCGAGAGCCGGACCTCGCCATGCGCAGCAGACTCGACCACGGTGATGGGGATCACCACCTCGTCGGTGGTGAACAGCTTCTCATCAGACAGCAGGCGCCTGGCAAGAGTCGCCTCATCCTTCACGACCAGCGACCGAGGACTGAAACTCTTCTCATCGACGATCACGCTGACAACGGTCCCCACCTTGGTTCCGTCGCTGGCGACGACATCCGCGCCGAGGTGGAAGTCTGAAAGGTCAGGCATCAAGGCGCCTTATCGTACCGATGGCGTCGAAGCGTCATCCGCGGCCGCCGATTGCAGCTGTTCGTTCATCACGCGGAGCCTCTGGCTGAGGTTTTTGACGAACTCCAGCAGAACCTCCGGGTGCTCGTGAACAATTGCCTGCATCCGATCGCGCCGCAGGACGCGCACTGTGGTGTCCTCGACCGCCTGAGCGCTGGCCGATCGCGGCTGGTCGTCGAAGACCGACATCTCACCCACCACCTTGCTCGGACCTTGCCTGGCGAGGGTGACCTCGTGACCATCGTGGTCGAGGTGGATGCGCACCTCGCCTTCGAGCACCACGTAGAGCTCGGCGCCAACGTCGCCCTTCCTGAAGATCGACTCGCCCTTCACGTAGTGCCGCGTCACCATCAGCCGGTCGATGCTCGCGAGCTGCTCGAGCGTGAGCGTGCTGAAAAGGGGTACCCGCTTCAGCGCGATGAGCTCCTTCATTGACTCCCCGGGTCCCTCGGATGCCGCTTCCGCGGTCTCCTTGACCCACTTGTCGTGATGGTTCGCGAGCCCTTCGAGCTCGGCATGTGTGAGCGGCCGGGCTGAGCCCGAATCCAGCGACTCAGGATCGAGCAGCTGTGCCAGCGGCCCGGAGAGCCAGCCCGGGCCGAAGTTTATCAGCGTTTCGAGCGCCTCCCCCCTGGCTTGCGCCTCATCGGATACCAGTCCGCGTTCGACCGTCGCAAAGCCTCTTTTCCCGTGCAGTGCCCTCATTGCGGCGAGGCCTGAGTCGATGCCCTTGCGAACGTAATCGTCGAGTCCGAGCCGGAGCACTTCGTAGGCTTCGCCGTCTGGTTGCCGCTCCGCGGCGGCAGCCACTCGCGCTGACAACCGAGCCAGGTGCAGCGCGTCGGCAAGATGAGACTCGAGGTGCTCCCTCGCACGCTGGAAGAGCTCCGGCCGGCCGCTGCGCATCAATGCCTCGACGACCGCGGCCGCGGCCTGGTCCTGAGCAGCCAGCAGCGGTAGGGACAGCATCAGCGCGTCTGGAGATTGGGCGGCCATGGCTTCCGCCGCGAGCCGCCGGACGTCGCGGTCGCCGCTCGCAAGCCCGTCGGCCAGAGCCTCCGCGTAGACCTGGTGGTCATCGGGAGGCGAGGTCCAGCGGATGGCCTGCCGCAAAGCCTCCCGCCTCACCTCAATGTCGGCATCCCGCAAGCAGGCGATCAAAGCGCCGGACACTCCGGCGACATCTCCCTTCATCTTGGCGAAGCTGCGCAGCGACTCCAGGCGCACGCGCGAGTCGCGATCTCGCATCGACTCGATGATCGTCTCCCTGTCGGCGACAAAGGCGGCCGCCCACACCGCCGCGGAACGGTCGGCGACCGCGGTCGAGTGCCGTAGGGCGAGCCTCAGCTCGTCAGAGCGAGACCACCCGTCCTTGCGCGTTGCACCGGCCACCGCTGCAGCAGCTCGCACCCAGCCGTCGCCATCAAGGCTTGCCGCCTCGAGCTGCGCATCGGTATAGCTGTCGGCTGCGGCCATCTGGAGGGCCAGCCTGCGTACGACCGGATCCGCCGCCCCAAGCAGCTCAGGGACCATCGCGGCGAACGCTTCCGGCGACGACTTGCCGAGGGCGGCTGTGGCAAACTGCCGCACCCTGTCGTCACCGGTGCGGATGTAGCCCTGCAGCTCCGCGATCTGCTCGGGATTCGGCCGCCCAACCGCCTGCTGGAAATCGGCCAGGCTCAGGGCATGCGTGCGGAGGCGGTCGTAGATCGCATTGACGTAAAGGCTGCGAACGCGCAGCCCCGCCACGATAAAGACGATCGACATGACGACTCCGAGCCCCGCCAGCCCCACGACTCCGCCGGCGACCGTCCGCTGCACCACCAGCAAGCCCACGCCGGTCACCACGGCCGCACCCGGCAGCACAGCGTTGTCGAGCAGCAGCTTCAGCTTCGGACCGACCTGCGCCGGCAGCGCGCTGCCAAGGACGTTCTCGACCGGGTCGTGCAGCCCCGTCTGCAGTCCATTCCGAACGATGAAGAGGAACAGCGCCGTCGAGAGCATTGGAGCCACCGCGACCGCGGTGAAACCGATCAGCGTGAACAGCGGCAAGCCCATGATCGCGTTCTTCACGCCGAGCTTGGCGAGGACCACCGGGGTGACGAAAAGGCTCACCGCGAGCTGCACGACATAGCTGGCGAGCCAGGCGTTTCCGATCAGGATCGTCAGCGCCTGCAGGTTGTTGTGGGTCGCCTGGACGAAAAGCACCGCGACCAAGTAATCGCCGATGCGGCTGGCGATCTGCAAGGCGAAAGCAAACAGGACGAGCGCGAGCACGAGGCGGCTGCCGGTCATGTGTTCGATCGCTCCCCTGAGCGTGGCCACGATCCCATGGCGCTTAAGCGCCACATGTTGGTCCGCGAGAAATTCGTCGGCATCGTCGATGAAGGCAGGACGGAAGAGGGTGCGCTCGAGACTCCTGGACATGATCGCCGCGGCCAGCGAGCCGAACGCCCACACGAAGATCAGAGGTTCGGTTGCGTAAACCGCAACGATCGTGGTCGTCACGCCGGCCAGGATGTAGCCGATGCTCGAGCCTGCGGCGATCACGGGAAAGATCCGCTTGCCCTCAAGGACGTTGAAGTGCTGGCTCACGAAGCTCCAGAACTGAAGCATCACGAGCTCGAAGGCTGCCGAGTACACCACGTACGCCGTGAAGGCGACAGTCGCGTCCTCGCGCCAGATGTACGCGGCATAGATCGCCAGAGCGGCGATCACGTTCGCGGCGAGGGTGATCCGGAAGGCCTGACCGACCCCGAACCTTCGTGTGAGCGCGCCCTGGAGGGCCACCATCGGCCATACGGCGAGAGCGAGGACTATGAAGAAAAGCGGGTACGCCTGTGGACCGGCTTTGTTCAGGAAGATGGACTGAGCGGCACTGAAGGCCGTGTACATCGCCCAGCCAAGGACGATGGCAAAGCCCGCCACCTGCAGCGTTCGGTTCAGCTCGGTGCGGCGCACATGCAGGAACTTCGCCAGCAGCGGAGACATCGAAGCCGGCTGGACGAAGCCCTGATGCTGCATCAGGTTTGCATCAAGTTTGCTGGACGGCGGCGATCCTTTCCAGGGCAGCGATTCGCTCTTCGATCGGCGGGTGGGTGTCGAAGAGGTGGTTGAAAAAGCTCCCATGGTGTTCCGTGGGGTTGTCGATGCACATCGCGGCCACGGCATGGTTGAACTTCTCAGGCGGCTTGTCGTTCTGCGCGATCTTCTTCAAGGCGCTCAGCAGGCCCTGGGGGTTGCGTGTCAGCTCGACACCGCTCGCATCGGCCAGCGACTCCCTCTGTCGCGAGAGCGCCATCTGCATGATCGGGCCGACGAGGAAGGCGATCACGGTGAAGATGATGCCGATCGCGAACACGACCAGCGTTGCACGTTCGTCACGGCTGCGAAATCGCAGCGCGCCGTTCCAGTACATGCTGGCGATCAGAGCGGCCAGGCCGACCATCGTGGTGACCACCAGCAGCATCCTCACGTCGTAGTTCTTGACGTGGCTCATCTCGTGGGCGAGCACGCCTTCGAGCTCCGAGCGGTTCATCATCTGCAGCAGGCCTGTGGTGACGGTGACCGCCGCATGCTGCGGGTCGCGACCGGTCGCAAACGCGTTAGGGCTTGGGTCCTCGATGATGTAGACCTTCGGCACGGGAACTCCATCGCCGATGGCGAGTGTCTCGACAATGTTGTAAAGCTGCTGGTACTGGCCTCGATCAGCCTCTTGAGCGCCGGCTGCTGAGAGCACTGTCGCTGAGCCGAGGTAGTACGAGAATAGCGCGGCGCCGATACCCAGCACGCCAAGGAGGATCGCCCCGAAAACGCCCCCACCGGAGCCATAGGCAATGCCGCCGATGACGAATCCGGCCAGCAGCCAGACCACCAGGAACAGGACGATCACAACGATGCTGTTGCGCTTGTTGCGGGCGATCTGGTGATACATCTAGGCCAGTAAGTTACCCAGTTTGGCGGCTAAGTTATCCAGATTCGCGCTTTGGCCTTTTGACGGCTCCCTTCACCTGGTCTGCGACCCAACGGCCCCAGATCTGCGCCCACACCAGGCCGTTGCCAAAAGCGGAAACGTCCTCGGCGTGGTGCTTGAAGTGGTACGCCCACATGGAGCGGTGGCGCTCATACGACATCTGTCGCTGTGTCGAGGCGGCGTCCGACCTGACGTGGTGCGTGGCGCCCGCCGCGGGGAGATAGAAGACCTTCCACCCGCCGAGCTTCAGCCGGTAGCAGAGGTCGACGTCCTCCCCGTACATGAAGTAACGCGGGTCGAAGAATCCAACCCGCTCCAGCGTGGCCATGCGCAGCATCAGGCACGCGCCGGTGCCGGCATCCATCTCGTGGACGTCTGTGTCCGGCAGATGGCCCATGTTGTAGCGCCCGAATCGCGGGCTCTTCGGAAACAGCCTGCTCAGACCAAGCGTTCGGTAGAACAAGGTGCTGGGGATCGGGAACGATCGCCTGCAGTCTGGGTCCAGCTTGCCGTCCGGCAGCAGCACCCGGGGGCCCACAGCGCCCGCGTCAGGCCGGGTCAGGAGGAAGTCCGCCATCTTGCCGACGCTCTGCGGATCCACCGTCACGTCGGTGCTCAGGAGCAGGACGAACCGGCCCTGGCAGCGCTCCAGGCCGAGGTTGGCGGCGCGGCCGTAACCGAGGTTCTTCGGCTGCACCAGCACCGTCGCCTGCGGGAACTCATCTGTCACCGCCGCCGCCGATCCATCTGAGGAGTCGTTGTCGACGACCACGGCTTCCACAGGCACGTCTGCGCTCGTAAAGAAGGCGTGGAGGCCCTGGAGGAGCAGGTCCTTGGAGTTACGGCTCACCACCAGCGCGGAGACGATGGGCTTCGCTTGATCGGGCATCCGTTAGGCATTATCCCCGGCGGGGAGCATCGGACGCCTCCAGTAGAATGCCGAGGACTGTGCAGACCGCCGCTCGACCGGGTCTCGGCCAGCGCCTGGCAGAGGTCCGGCGAAGCAAGCTGGTCCGGCAAAACCTCGTCCTTTTCACCGGCGGCCTCGTCGCCGGCATTGGCGGTTTCATCTACCACGCGATCGCCGGTCGGGTGCTCGGCCCCGCCACGTACGGGCAGGTCGCCTTCCTCATCGCCATCTACGCGGTGTGCACTGCGCCGGCGCTGATCCTGATCGTCGTCCTCGCGCGGTATACAGCCACTCTGGCGGCTCGCGGCGACGCCGGCGTCCGCACTCTCTTGACCCGGACGGCTCGCCTGGTCGCCATCCCCTCCCTCCTCCTCATCCTGGGGATCACGCTGTTCGCTCATCAGATCGCCACCTTCGCGAACCTGGGCTCGACGATTCCCATCCTCATCCTCGGGTTCGCCGTCGCGCTGATCTGGCAGGTGGCCATCCCTCGCGGGATCCTTCAGGGGCTGCAGAGGTTCCCGGCTCTGTCGCTCAACCTCTCGCTGGAGCTGATAGTCCGGACCATTCTTGTCTTCTTTCTTCTGAAGGCCGGCTACGCGGTGTCCGGTGCGATGGCGGCGGTCCTCATCGGCGTGGCCTTCTCATTCGTGCTCGGCCTGTACACGCTGCGGGATCATTTCGGGAAAGCGGGTACGCGGGTCCAGCTGCGGGTCATGGCCGGCTTCTCGCTGACGGCGGCCGCCGGGATCATCGGCATCCAGATCCTCTACAACCAGGACGTCATCCTCGCCGTGCATTTCTTGAACAGTCACGAGGGAGGGATCTACGGCGGGCTGAACAAGATCGGCACGATCCTTTTCTTCTTGACCATCAGCGTCAGCCAGGTGCTGTTTCCCCGCGTCGTCGAGGCGGTGGCGAAAGAGCAGCACCCGGGGAGGATCCTGCTTTCGTCCGCCGGCATCCTCACGGGTCTCGCGGCGGGCGCGCTGCTCGTTTTCGCGGTGGTGCCGGGACTTGTGGTCGGCATCCTCTTCGGCAAAGGTTTCAGCGACGCGACCCCTTACGTGTTCGCGGTCGGCCTGATCGGTCTGGCGCTCGCGCTCGACAACCTGCTGGTGCAGTTTTTCATGGCGGTGCACGACCGGGTGTTCGTGCCGATCCTCGCGCTGGCATGCGTTGCGGAAGGCGTGCTCATCGTCATGTTCCATGCAGGCGTGGGCCAGGTCGTGCTCGACGTGCTGATCGCGTTGATCGGACTGCTCGTTCTGCTGAGCATTCGCTGCTACGTCCTGCTGCCGACGCTGCACGCCGAGAGCCTGCGGGAGCCGGAGGTTGTTCCGGAAAAAAGTTAAGTCCCGTGGACCTTGCGGCCCGCGGGACTCATAAAAACGCTCGGCAACGACCTACTCTCCCATCGGGTTACCCCGACAGTACCATCGGCGCAGGAGGGCTTAACTACCGTGTTCGGAATGGGAACGGGTGTCTCCCCTCCGCCATGGTCACCGAACAAAGGAGATTATAGCGAACCCTTTGGGAGCCCCTCGCCCCATCGGGGAGAGGGTCAGGGTGAGGGGCTTAAGCTGGCCCTACCTGGAAAACGATTCCCGGGGATGTTCGCTTAAGTTCCCTATCTCGTGCGGCGGCGCCGGGCGCGGAGGCTCTTGATCTTGCGAGCCTCAGCCGGCGGAACGTAGTGCGCACGGCGTCGCATCTCGCGCACGAGCCCCTGCTCCTGCACCTTGCGGCGGAATTCCCGAAGGGCCTGCTCGAACTCCTCGGGGTCCTTGACGACTATGCGCACAACCCGAGAAGGATACCGATTAAAGCAAGCCGGTGTCTGTTAAGGCCTACTCGAGGACGTCGGGGCGGACGGTCCTCACGACGGCGATCGCAGCGAATGCGACGGCGAACGCTCCGATCACCACCAGGGCGTGGGTCGCGTCGACCGGCACAAGGGGCGTCGCGAAGGCCGCCCGTGCGTGGTGGCCGGGCTCGATGAGGTTCAAGACGATGTTGAGATTGGGACCGAGCTGGTACTGGCTGATGTTCAACCAGGGGTGGTCCTGTTTTGTGATTCGGGAACCCAGCGCTTCGAGGATCACGCTGAAGTTGTCGACCGGGAAGAAAGCCAGCGACGCGGCCATCGCAAAAGCGAGTGCGCGCCCGATTCCGGCCGCCGCTGCCGCCATGAGGATGGCAATCCCCATGCTCATCCCCTGGACCAGCATCCACATCTGGAGGTCCTTCCAGAACTCGCTCGGCAGGTGCTGCAACGGCGCAGTACTGCCGGCCCAAGCGTTCGCAAGCATTGCGAGAATTGCGCCGGAGATGACCAGGTAACCCACCAGCAGGGCCGCGCCGATGATCGCGAGGATGAGCATCTTGGCGAGCAGCAGGCGTATCCGCCCTGTACCTCGTGCGTAGATGATCCGGATCGTCCCGGACGAGTACTCCATCGCAAAGAGCCGCGACCCGATGATCAGGAGAAAGATGCCGGAGCCAATTTGAAAGACCGTTCCAAAGACGTCTCTCGCGCCGTAGGCGAATGCGGTTGGATCGGTCTTTAGCTGATCCTGGATGTTCTGAGCGCTGGTCACGGCGAGCGTGATGACCGCCAGCAGGACGATCGCGCCCGCGAGCATGAGCCAGAAGCTGAGCTGGCGCGACACTTTGAGTGCTTCGCCTCGAACGGTGCCAAAGAAGCGTGGACGCCGGGCGACAGAGCTCATCAGCCATCTCCTGTGAGGCTGAGGAAAATGTCTTCGAGATCTTTCTGCCGCTCGCTGACCGAGTCTGGTGTGTGCCCGCTCTCGACCAGGAACTTGATCAGGTTGCGGCCGCGACCGTCCGGGGCCGGCGTGATGACGAGGCCATCCTCTGCGCGCGCCTGCTGAGCCCACGGCTGCAGGCGGAGAGCGGCCAGGACTTCTGCGGGGGCGTCGACCTTGACCTCGAACTCCCCTGTCGACTTGATGAGATCGTGAACTGGCGCGACGCGAATGAGCTTCCCGTGGTTGATGATCGCGACCCGCGTGCAGATTTGCTGCACCTCGCTCAGCACGTGACTGGAGATGAACACCGTCTTGCCCTGGGTGGCCAGGTCGCGCAGCAGGTCACGCATCTCGACGATGCCGGCGGGATCCAGGCCGTTCGCCGGCTCATCGAGGATGAGGACGTCCGGGTCGTTGAGCAGGGCCAGGGCGAGACCGAGACGCTGCTTCATGCCCAGGGAGTAGGTCTTCACGCGGTCCCGATCACGACCTTTCAACGCGACGATCTCGAGGACCTCGTCGATCCGCTTCTCCGAGGCGCCGCCAAGAAGATCGCCCACGACGCGCAGGTTGTCGCGACCCGAGAGATAGCCGTAAAGCGCGGGCGACTCGACGAGCGCGCCGACGCGGGGCAGCACCTGAGAGCGATGCGAGCGAACCTCCAGGCCAAGGATCTCGATCGAGCCACCCGTCGGGGCGATCAGCCCAAGAGCCATGCGAATGGTCGTGGTCTTCCCAGCTCCGTTGGGGCCGAGGAAGCCGAACAGCTCAGCCCGGTCCACCTCGAGGTCGAGCCGATCCACAGCAAGGCGCTTGCCATACGCCTTCGAGAGCGCGATGGCGCGAAGCGCCGGCGCTACGGTGCCCACTCTCACTCAAGCACCGCAGCAGCCGGTTTTGTGACAGGAGCCGCGAATTGGGTTAGGGGTTGATTCCGCCCAGCGTCAGCGTTGCGGTGTGCGTGCCGCTCTGGTTCACCCAGCTGATGGCGACCTGCTCTCCAGGCTTGTGTGCGCGGATCGCTGTTCCGAGGTTGTCGATGGTAGTGACCTGCGAGCCGCCCACCGAGGTGATGACAGCGTTGCGGGCGATGCCGGCGCCGTCCGCTGGAGAGCCGGCCACGACTGCGCGCACCAGCGCGCCCGAGGACACATTCAGTCCGAGCTGGGCCGAGGTTGCAGCGTCGAGGGTTTGCGCCGAGACGCCGATGTAACCGACCTGGCCGTAGATGATCGCCGGGTTTGTACTCCTCGAGCGGATCTGGTTGACGATGGTGAGGATCGTGTCCGACGCGATTGCATAGTTGATGTTCGAGGCGCTCGAGCGGAAGCCCTGCACCTGGCCGGCCGTGATCATTCCAACGACCTGACCCGCCGAGTTGAGAAGCGGGCCACCGGAATCGCCAGGGTAGATCGTGGCGTCGGTCTGGATCATCCCGGTGAGCCGCTCTGCCTTGGAACCTCCACTGCTCGCGGTGATGGTCTGATCGAGCGCGGTGATGCTGCCCTGCGAGACGTCCGGTGTTCCGCCCTGGCCGAGCGCGTTGCCGATGGCGACGATCGCGTCTCCGACCCTGAGCGTCGATGAGCTTGTGAAGGTGATCGTGGGCAGGCCCGACACACCTTCGATCTGGATGACGGCGACGTCGGCGCTTGGGTTGACGCCGACGACGTGCGCTGTATAGGCCTGGGACCGCCCCGCGATGGTGACCGAGATAGTGGTCGAGCCGTCCACCACGTGGTTGTTGGTGAGGACCAAGCCGCTCGAGGTGATGATCATCCCGGTGCCGGCAGCCCGACCAGAGCCGACGACTGTGTTGATGTCGACGACGGCGGGGTTGACTTTGGCGGCGATCGCGCTGACGTCGAGCGTGCCTGTATTGGGCCGGGCGGCCTGAATCGGCGCGTCTGGATTCGTCTGCGGCTGGGTGATGGTCGGGGAGGGGTTGGAGTGAGGATTGATCGCGCGCGCGAGGCTCCAGCCGATCCCGGCGCCGGCCGCTGCGGCAACCACAGCCGCGACCACCACACCCGCGGCGAGGCGATGCCACAGCGAGTTGCCGGCTGGCGGTGCCGCCGGCGCGGGTGGCGCGGGCGGAGGCGGCGGCAGGAGCGACTGGTCGGGTAAGGTCCCGACAGGCTCGCTGGACGGTTGTTCGATTTCCGGCATCGGTTCCTCCGAGTAAACGCTTGCTAGGTTGGTTTGTCCACACGATGCGGTCCGAAACTTGGAGGAACTTGGACAGTCCCTTAGAGCTTGCTGAGAAGCATGCTCCCCGGCCGCCTGGCTCGAACTCTCAACATGTCTTGCTCATGAGGTTGAAATCGTTGTGCGTCGGCGCCTTGATTTGCGTGGTCTGGGCGTGCGGCACCCCGTCCCCAGCGGTCCCCTCACCCACCCCCTCGCCCGTCCCCACACCCACGCCTCCGCCGACTCCGACGCCGGCGACACCCCAGCGGATGGAAGCGTCGCTGCCCGCGCCGGTCGAGGAGACGGGGGCTGCGGTGGCGGGTGGCAAGCTGTACGTGATGGGCGGCTTCGATGCCGCCGGCCGGAGCCTCTCGACCGTATACGTCTTCGACGGCGCCGCGTGGCAGGCCGGGCCTGCCTTGCCACTAGCCGTCGACCACCCTTCTGCCGCGAGCCTCGACGGAAGCGTCTACCTGTCCGGCGGGCACAACTTCGGGCGCCCAAGCGCGCGGCTCGCGCGCTTTGACGGTGCGTCGTGGACCGAGCTCGCAGCCATGCGCAATGCACGCGGTGGACACGCTCTGCTGGCGGCCCAGGGGCGGCTGTATGCGATCGGCGGCAACAACGCCAGTGGCAACGTCGCGCCTACCGAGGTCTACGACCCGGGAACAAACGCATGGAGCACTTTGCCCTCGCTGCCGGTGCCGCGAAATCATGTGTCCGGCTTCGTGATGGGATCCAACGTCTGTGTCGCCGGCGGCCGCGCGCCGACCACCGCACGCGTCGATTGCTTCGATACCGCTCAAGGCACGTGGCATCAAATCGCCGACCTTCCGCGCCCAACCAGCGGCGCGGGCGCGACTGCCTTCCTTGGCGGAGGGGTGGTCATGATGGGCGGCCAGAACGCCCAGGAGACGGCAATCGTCGATCAGCTGACGCGCTATTCGGCAAGCTTGGGCTGGAGCACCGGCGACACGATGCTGGTGCCGCGCCACGGGTTTGAGCTGGCGGTGTTTCAGGATCGCGCGTGGGCCTGCGGCGGCGGGACGGCACCCGGGCTTCGTCCGGTCGCCACTTGCACTTCGGTCGCCAACCCGACCCCGCTCCGCCGCTAGCGCATCAGGTCGTCGAATAGACTGCGGCCGTGGACCTGGAGCTGGCGGGCAAGACGGCGATCGTGACTGGCGGCAGCCGAGGAATCGGCAAGGCGATCGCTCGCGAGCTTGCACGGGAGGGCGTCCGGGTCGCGATCGTCGCACGCGATGCAGCGGCGCTCGATACCGCCGCGGCTGACATCAAAGCCGAGACGCGATCAGAGGTGGTGCCGATTGCAGCGGACACCGGCTCAGACAGCGAAGTCCAGGCGATGGTCGCGCGCGCAGTAGAAGCGCTCGGCGGAGTCGACATCCTGGTGAACGCGGCGGCTCAACCGGGGGGCCAGGCTCCTCCGCCTAAGTTGGCGGAGATCGACGACGCAATCGCCTGGCCTGACCTCAATGTAAAAGTGCTCGGCTATCTGCGCTGCATCAGAGAGGTCGCCCCACACATGGCGGCGAGAGGTGGCGGAAGGATCGTGAACATCGCCGGCCTTGCGACAAAATCGACTGGGTCGACCGTCGGCAGCATCCGCAACGTCGCTGTGGCCGCGCTGACGAAGAACGTGGCCGACGAGCTCGCCGCCCAACACATCACTGCGGTCGTCGTGCACCCGGCCACAACGCGGACCGAACGCACCCCCGCGGTGATCGACGCCATGGCCAAGCGCAGAGGTGTCCCCGCCCAGGAGATCGAGGCGCAGATGAACTCGTCCAACTTGCTCGGGCGCCTGGTCGATGCGAAGGAGGTGGCGTATGTCGTCGCGTTCCTCTGCTCCCCGAAGGCTGTCTCGATCAACGGCGACGCGGTCGTGGTCGGCGGCGGCATCCGCGGGGC
>DASRWV010000095.1:0-9638 GCA_035687505.1 Nitrosotalea sp. | reverse complement strand
TCGATTCGGTCCCAAAGCTGACGCCTCGCCTGCGGGTCGAGGCCTGACGTCGGCTCGTCAAGCAGGACGAGCGGAGGGTCGTGGACTGTCGCGATGAGCAGCGACAGGCGCTTCTGCTGCCCGCCCGACAGCTGGCTGAAGCGCCTGGACGCTTCGTCGCCCAGGTGGATTTCGGTCAGGCGGTCGAAGATCGCCTGCTTTGTGAGCGGCACTCCGTAAAGACCTGCATAGAGCTTGACGATCTCGCTGATCTTGAGCTCGGACTGAAAGCTCGTCGACTGGAGCTGAACGCCGATCAGCGCTTTGGCCAACCCGGGGTGGGCTCGAGCGTCGACCTGGCGGATCAGGATCGAGCCGGAGGTCGGCTTGAGCAGTCCCTCGATGGCGCTCAGCGTGCTTGTCTTGCCGGCTCCGTTCGGACCAAGAAGCCCGAAGATCTCGCCTTCGTTGATCTCGAGCGAGACCCCATCCACCGCTCGCTTGGGGCCGTAGCTGACACGCAGGTCTTTGACCTGGAGAGCAAGACCAGTCACCGGCGGCGCTTCAGAGGTCACTCCGTTTACACGAGGGTATACCCCATTGGCTGGACGCTCGTCTCAGCCGTGTATCGCGGCGTTGACGAAGGCCTCCCAGCACACAGGTGCGCTCCGTGGCTGGATCGAGTAGCGGATTTCCGCGATGGTCCCGGCTGGGCCCTCAATCCTGACCAGCCAGCTGCCGCGGGCATTCTGGCCCTCGAGCTCTGCGGACAGACCTTCCCGGCAGAGATCCTCGATGGCGCAAAGTGCCCAGTCGCGGGAAGGGATTGGCACCACGATGCTGTCAGATCCAGGGCCCACGACCCGGTTACGTCCCTACGAAGGGTGGGGGTCCAACGATTTCGATCCCGCCATTCTCCATAGCCGACTGCTGGACACGGGCCATGTCCACCGGGGCCGCAGCCAGGATGTCCTCGGTCGCGGCCACGCTGGCGCCGCGATAGAACGCCTCGCTGCTCCCTGGCGTCTCCAGGACGAGCATTCTTGCCGTCTCCGAGGTGACCATGAACGCATGCGGCACTCCGCGCGGCGCCATGAGCACCCCTTGCCGAGCCACGACATACTCCTCGCCCTGCACGTGTACGAGCAGCTCGCCTTCAAGCACGATCATGGTTTCATCGCACGGGTGCGTGTGCAGCGGGGTAACCTTGCCGCGAGTCATCACGGCTTCAAAAAGGATGAAGGAGCCTCCGGTTTCCCTCTCCGTGGCCTTCCAGGTATGCACTCCGCCGCCATAAAACCAGAGTCGCTCTCCTTCGCCATCCTGGCGAACAACGGGTACGGCAGTGCTGGTTGATGCCACCTGGTGTCTCCTGTTCACTATATGGGACGGAAGTCCCATGACGGCATTACGGTACCATAAACCCTATGTCAGTGCCATATGAAGCGCACGGCCGCGCCGGTCAGAAGGGACGCACCCGCAGCGAGCTGATTTCCGCGACCCGCGCCCTCATCGCCGAGGGCATGACGCCCACCGTCGAAGGTGCCGCGGCGGCTGCACGCATATCAAGGACGACCGCGTACCGCTATTTCTCCAGTCAGCGGGCCCTGTTGATCGCGGCCCACCCGGAAATCGAGACGACCTCGATGCTGCCCCCAAACCCGCCCAGTGACCCGGAAAGTCGCCTGGACGCGGTCATCCGCGAGTTCCACCGGATGATCCTCGAGACCGAGGCTCAACAGCGCACCGCGTTGCGACTGTCGCTCGAGCCGGGATCTCAGCTTGGAGAGCATCCGCTGCGCCAGGGTCGCGCGGTCGGATGGATCGCCGAGGCCCTGTCGCCGTTGCAAAAGTTGCTGCCAGAAGTGGACTTGATGCGCCTCGTCTTGGCGATCAGGAGTGCGACTGGAATCGAGGCGCTGGTTTGGCTTACAGACGTGGCAGGGTTATCTCGCGACGAGGCCACTGCCGTAATGCGCGACTCAGCACAAGCCCTCCTCAGATCTGCGCTTCAAGGTCGAGGCGCTTCGACCGCTTCTGACCTCATCCCACGGGCAAAGTCACGGCGCCGTTAACCGGGCATCCTTCGCTGTCGTCTCGTTCTCGGAATGCAATCGTTGAATTGGCCGCAAACGAACCCGTGATGATGATCACGAGGCCGGTCGACTCGTGCGCTTGCGGGGGATCTCGGCGTCAAGCAGCGCTTCGACGGTGGACCGAACCGCTCTCGCCGCAGACTTGCGATCAGGATCCATTCGTGCAGCGACCGCGGCACCGTCGTAAAGCATCAGAAGCCGCCTACCAAGCTGTTTGGCGTCGCGCGCACCAGCTGCTTTGGCAAGATCGGTGAAGAGGGACAAAAGCCAGGCGCGATACTCGGCGGCAACGACTTCGCTTGCGTCCCCAGGTCGTGCCTCCGCCGCGGCGGCGAGGAACCGGCATCCTCGAAATGCCGACCCTGCGAGCAACTCTTCGACCTCGGCGAACACTCCCATGAGGCGCGCTCTCGGCGTGCTGTTGGCCGCCAGGATGCGCGCGATGCGCTCCTTCCGCCGGCGGAGATGCTGCTCGAGATAAGCGCGGACCAGTTCTTCCTTGCTGCCAAAGGTGTTGTAGAGCGAGGCCTTGGTAACGCCGGCGCGCTCAACAACCCGGTCGACTCCGACCACATGCACCCCTTCTGCGTAGAAAAGCTCGTCGGCGGCGGCAAGCAAGCGATCCCTGGCCGATAGGCGCGAGGGAACCTTCGGCTCGACGGGCTTGGCACGCTCTTTGGTTTTCACAGTTATGGAATCATTCTACCGACCGGTCTGTATACCTAATGCCTCTGCTACTATACCGACCGTTCTGTTAAGGGGCGTCGCCGGAATGCAGGCGACCACAGTCAGCGTAACTGCAAGGGAGCAAGACACCATGCCCATGATCGACGTGTATGCAGCCGAGGGGACGTTTAGCGACAAGCACTCGCTGGCCAAGGATCTCGCCGCCGCCGTGATGCGGTGGGAGAAGGTGCCCGACATTGCGCTGTTTCGAAACAACACCGCCGCGTTCGTCCACGACCTACCGGCGGACTCGCTGTCCAACGTTGCAGGCGACAGCAACTATGTCCGCGTGCAGGTGCTCACACCAGTCGGCGTCCTCGATCGCGACAAGCAGCTCGGCGTGGTCAAGGAGCTGACCGACATCGTCGCGGCCGCCGCGGGCGACCCGCAGCTGACCGACCGAACGTGGGTGCTGATCACCGAGTCGCCCGAAGGCGGTTGGGGATTCAATGGCCACGCCAACACGAGCGCCGACATCGTCGCGGCCGCCCGCCGAGAGCTCGCCGGCAAGTAGCTCTTGGAAGAGTTGGTGTCGAACTCGCAGCAGGTTTCGGAGCTCGCCGCCAAACGCGGCGACACCGGCCGTCTTTCACTCCCGATCGCGTTCGGGGCGATCACGGCGATCTTCGTTCTGTTCGCAGCGGCGGCGAGTGCTCCGACGCCTCTGTACGTCGTCTACCAGCGAGAGTGGGGTTTCTCCGACACGACTCTTACCGTCATCTTCGCGGTCTATGTCCTCGGGCTGATCGGCTCGCTGCTCGTTCTGGGTGCTCTTTCCGATTACGTCGGTCGCCGCCCTGTACTTGCCGCGGCGATCGCGCTCGAGGCGATGGCCTTCGTCCTGTTCCTGTTTGCAGGTAATGTCACGGTCTTGCTCGTCGCTCGCGTCGCACAGGGCATCGCCACCGGCGCGGCGTTCACGACGCTCGGAGCCACTCTCGTCGACCTCAACCCGCCCCATTCCCCCGGCCGCGCCGGCCTCGTCAACGGGGTAGCGCCAATCAGCGGACTGGCACTCGGCGCGGTCGGCTGTGGTGCGCTCGTCCAGCTCGCACCTTTTCCGACACACCTCGTCTTCGCCGTGCTCCTGGTCGGAGCGGCCGTCGCAGGAGTGGTCGTCGCCCTCATGCCCGAGACGGCGGCCCGACGCCCGGGCGCATTGGCCTCGCTAAAACCACTCCTCGGCATACCTGCCCGACTTCGCCCCGATGTCTATGCCCTCGTTCCGATCATCGTGGCCAGCTGGGCGCTCGGCGGCCTCTACCTCTCGCTCGGACCATCGGTCGCGGCCGGCATCTTCGGTTTGCGCAACCACCTCATCGGCGGCCTCGTCGTGACGCTGCTGTGTGGCACAGGCGCAGTTACCGCCGTCGCATTGCGGAGCTGGCCGACCAAGAGGGTCTTGGGAATCAGCGCCATCACGCTCGCTGCCGGGACTGCGTTGACGCTCGCCGCCGTGGAAGTTCACATCGTGGCGCTGGCCGGCGCCGGAACTGTCGTCGCCGGTGTCGGTTTTGGCGCCTCTGCCCTCGCCTCATTCGGGACGCTCGCCCGCCTCGCTGAACCCGGCGAACGCAGCGAGCTACTGGCCGTCGCGCTCGTCATCGCCTACCTGGCTTTCAGCCTCCCGGCGGTGGCGGCGGGATTTGCCAGCACCTCCTTTGGTCTGCACCCCACAACGCTGGTCTACAGCCTCGGCGTTGCCGCTCTCGGCTTCATCGCGCTGGCCGCTCAGGGCATCCGCTCCGCGCGAGCGAAGGATCAGTAAGGGGAGCCTCAATTCCGACCAGGCGACAGCGTTTGCCCGCTATACAACAGTGGGGAAGAAGGCTCAGGTGGCTCAGGAATTGCTGAACACTGCTGAGGCGGCTCGGTTCCTGAGGGTCAGCCAGGCCTCGATCCGTCGCTGGAGCGACGCTGGTCTTCTGTCCAGCCGTCGCGTGGGCCGCCGGCGTGAGCGCCGCTTCGCCGAGTCTGATCTGGTCCAATTCTTGAAGAGCGGCGAGCAGCCATCTGGTCATGCGCAACCCAACGCCATCCATGTCGGGGGCGTCCCCATCCCGGTGCCCGGTCACCTGGCGACCTTCTACCGCAGTGATGCCGGGCGTTTGCGGCTCACCGTCCCATACCTTGCCGACGGCCTGCGCTTGGGCCAGCATTGTTTTCTCGCGGCCGGCGAGGAAATCCTGGAGGTCTACAGGGAGGCCCTGAAAGAGCAGGACGGTGTTGATCTCGATCGAGCGGTCGCCAGCGGGCAGTTCACGGCCATCGGCTTCGATGGGGCAACCGTCGAGAAGGCGGTTGCCTTCTGGGAACGAAACTTCGCTGACGTCCTCTCCCACGGTCCATCGGTCATCCGGCATGTCGGAGAGATGGCGACCGTACGGCGGATGTTTCCCTCAGAAGACGAGATGTTGCGCTTCGAGCAGGCCTACGACGTGATGTGCAGACGGTATCCAGTCGCCGCCATCTGCCAGTACGACGTGAGAGAGTTCGACGGCCTCGCCATGCTCCGCGTGCTCAAAGCCCATCCGGACCTCTTCGAGCACCGCCTGGCCACCTTCCTGAACTGATCGGCCCTCCCGATTGGGCCCGAACCGTGCGACCATCGCTCAGGAGAAGATGATCGAACCGGAGAGCCGCGGCCGCTGGCGGACTCGATACCGCAACCGAGGTTGCGGATGCGGCGGCGGGGGGTTCTTCATCGTTCTCACCGTGGGCATCGTGCTCAGCCTCTTCAACGCCGGCGTCGGAGTGGGCGTGTCGGTGCGCGTCCCATTCACCCAGAGCAATCTGACCGTCGCAGCGTCGATTGGCGCTAAAAACAAGGCCGTTTCCTCACTGCCCGCATACACAGAAGGAAGGCTCGGTGGGAACCAGAATTTCTTCAACAATTCGACGACGATGACGATCGGGCCGGCGGAAGGCGCTGCCCTCGTGATCCTTGGCAAGCAGGACGGGGCGCCCGCGATCGATCTCCACCTCGTCGTGCAGTAGGCCTATTTCCGGATGCTGTAGTGGAGATGAACCACGCCGCCGCGGAAACGGTGTTCATCCAGTAGTTCGAGGTCCATCCGGATACCGCTGGGTAGGGAGTGTTTGCCGCCTCCCACCACCACAGGATGTAGAAACTGGTGATACTCGTCGACCAACCCGGCCGTGATCGCCTGCTTGGCCAGGTCTGGTCCCCCGATGCTGAGATCAGATCCGGCCCGCCCTTTCATCTGCCTGATCGCTTCAGGGTCGAACTCGCGCTCGATCCGCGTTTTCGCGCTTGAGACCTTCTCGAGAGTCCTGGAAAAGACGATCTTGTCGGCGGCCTGCCACAACCTGCCGTAATCCCTCATGACCGGGTCGGCGAGGGTGTGCCCTGTCTCCCAGAACGCCATCACCTCGTACAGCCGCCGCCCATATAGGTAGGTCCCGATCGGCCGCTCGAGGTCGTTGACGAACGCGTGGACCTCAGCGTCAGGCG
This sequence comes from Nitrosotalea sp., assembly GCA_035687505.1. Taxonomy (GTDB): domain Bacteria; phylum Chloroflexota; class Dormibacteria; order Dormibacterales; family Dormibacteraceae; genus Palsa-870. The sequence continues at coordinate 3,362 of DASRWV010000095.1, read as the reverse complement.
CCGCCCAATCGAACTTGCCGGTCGTGTCCTCGATGTAGCCGTCCAGGGATGTGATGACGGTGTAGATCAGCTTGGCCACGTCTTTCATGATCCTCCTAGACTCGAAAGCCCATGGAACCGGCTTCCCAGGTCCCCTCGCCCCAGCCCCCGTTTGCCCAGCGGCGCCCAAAGGTCCTAGAGGCCCACGGCGACCGCCGCGTGGACCCGTACTACTGGCTGCGCGAGAAGGACAACCCCGAAGTCATCACTTACCTGGAAGCGGAGAACGCCTACACCGACGCCGTCATGGAGCCCACCGCTCCGCTGCAGGAGAAGCTCTACCGCGAGACCGTCGGCCGCGTCCAGGAGACGGACACCTCGGCGCCTGTCTTCCACAAGGGATGGTGGACGTACACGCGGACCGTCGAGGGCCTGGACTACGAGATCTACTGCCGCCGCCAAGGCTCGATGGACGCTCCCGAGGAAGTTCTGCTCGACGGCAACGAGCTCGCCAAGGGCCACGAGTACTTCGATCTTGGCTTCGTCGAGCGAAGTCCCGACGAGAACGTCGTGGCTTACGCCGTCGACATCGACGGCTCGGAGCGCCATGAGCTTCGGTTCCGCGATCTGCGGTCGGGCAAGGACCTCACCGACATCATCACGGAGGTCTACTACGGGGCCGCCTGGGCCGCCGACAGCAGGACCTTTTTCTACTCACGGCCCGACAAGGCCATGCGTCCGTATCAAATTTGGCGGCATGTCCTTGGCACCCCAACCGAACAGGATGTGCTGGTCCTGCAGGAAAACGACGAGCACTTCGAGCTGTCAGTCGAGCTGACCAAGAGCGAGCGCTACCTGGTCCTCTCGAGCACGAGCCAGGTGACTGGTGAGTGCCGCTTCCTGCGCAGTGACGCGCCTGACGCTCAACCCCAATTGGTAGAACCGCGGCGCCATGGCATCGAGTACTCGATCGAGGACCAGGAGGACCGCTTTCTGATCCTCACCAACGACGGCGCGCGCGATTTCCGGCTGATGGCGTCTCCGGTGGCCAGCCCGGGCCGGGCATCGTGGACCGAGGTGGTGTCGGAACGTCCCGGCGTGCGGTTGAACGCGATCGACGTACACATCAACCACGTGGTGCTCGGCCAGCGCTCCGACGGGCTGCAGCGCCTCGAGGTGCTGGACACCGCCGGCGGCGGACTCCACGTCGTCGAGCAGCCGGACCCCGCGTACACGGCGTTTCCAGGATCCAGCCCGGCTTACGACAGCCCGGTCATGCGCTTTTTCTACACATCGCTTACAGCGCCCTTCTCCGCTGTCGACTACGACATGCGCACGAAGGAACGAACGCTCGTCAAAGAGCAGCCCGTGCGTGGCGGCTACAACCGAGCCGACTACATCACCGAGCGCCAGTGGGCCACAGCGCCCGACGGCGTCCGCGTGCCGATCTCGATCGTCTATCGCCGCGGGCTCGAGCATCACGGCGCGAACCCGGCCCTGCTCAACGGGTACGGCGCATATGAGCTTTCGAGCGACCCCATGTTCGACCCAGCGCGCCTGAGCCTGCTCGACCGCGGCTTCGTCTTTGCGATCGCTCACGTGCGAGGTGGTGGCGAGATGGGGAGGGGGTGGTACGAGGAAGGCAAGTTCCTGCACAAGACCAACACGTTCACCGACTTCATCGCGTGCGCCGAGCGCCTGGTCAAGCTAGGCCTAACGACGCCAGAGCGACTGGCGATCCGCGGCCGGAGCGCAGGAGGCCTGCTCATTGGCGCCGTGCTGAACATGCGCCCCGATCTATTCGCGTGCGCGGTCGCTCATGTCCCGTTCGTCGATGCGCTGACCACGATGCTCGACGACAAGCTGCCCCTCACGATCAACGAGTTCGAGGAGTGGGGCAACCCGGCCGAGCTCGATTTCTACAGCTACATGAAGGCGTACTCGCCTTACGACAACGTGCATCCGGCTCAGTACCCCGCGCTGCTTGTGACGGCGGGCCTCAACGATCCGCGCGTCTCCTACTGGGAGCCGGCCAAGTGGGTGGCGAAGCTGCGCGCCACCGGCCGCCGCGATCGGACCCTGCTCTTGAAAACGCAGATGGGCTCAGGCCACTCAGGGCCTTCCGGCCGTTACGAATCGTGGCGCGAGGAGGCGTTCGTTAGCGCGTTCGTGATCGACCAGGTCGCCTCATAATCTAGGCAGCAGAAGGGATCTCAAACCAGGACCGTGCGGTAGTTGGGCACCGCGCGGTCCCTCTATTTTGTGGGGTGGCGGATTCCACCACTTTGGTGCCAGCGGGGGTCAATCAAGCCCCTGGGATTCCACGCTTTTGGCGCCAAAACCTGGTCTATCCACCAGCCGTCGGCCGCCGACGAGGGTAAAGAAAACCCTCAAAAAGGCGGCCCAACCCTTTCCAACATACCCAAACTAATGTTTGGGACTATCAAGTTTCAACGCATCATCTAGGGCCGTTGACCAGGTCAGGCCCAATATATCGGGACCGCACCCCTTGGAGACTCGAGAGCGCCCCCTACATCTTGTGGTAAAGGTATTGACAGGCTTCGGTAGCGGGGTTAAGGTTCGCGGCGAATCGCGGTGATCAGTGGGGAGAAGTGGTGAGTCAAAACAACGCTGAAGCATACGTCGCACCCTACGTCCAAGTACAGCACGCCATACACCTCCTCTACGCCACTTCTCCCCGCAGCCGCGATGGTCACCCGGTACCCGCCAACCACCGCTTCGACAAAGACGGCAATCGCCTTCCGTTGGAGCTCCATGGTTGCGGCTGCAGTCTCTGCGCTCGCCGGCAGCGCTCCCTCCAGCTTTTCTGGGCCCGATGAGTGTTCACCGGAGCGCACCGGGCGCGGGTGGACGACAAGGGCAGGGTGGCCATCCCGGCCGCCTTTCGCAAGCAGCTCAAAGAGGGCAGCTACGTCTCGGTCAGCCAGGACCAGGTCCTGGCGATCTACCCGCCGGAACTGTGGAACGCGCTGGCGCAGGAGCTGCGCAGCCCGCTCCCTGGACCGGACCAGCGCGCACTCGCTCGTACGCTTTACCCGATGTCGGATCCATTCGAGCCAGACGGGCAGGGACGGATCAGCCTGCAGCCGGAACAGCGCCGAGTGGCGGGGATCGAATCTCCGTCGACGGTGGTCGTAATCGGGACGGGATCTCGGGTGGAAATCTGGCCCGAGGCCAGATGGGACAGCTACAACGCCGACGCGCAAGGACGCTTTACAGAATTCGCTGACAGGGTGATCTCAGCGCACTGAGCCCGCACCGACCCGCACTTTCACAAGAGGTAATAGAGCTGCTCCAGCCCCGAGTCGGGGCGGTCGCGATCGACTGCACCCTCGGGCAGGCGGGCCATGCCCGCCAGATCC
>DASRWV010000094.1:0-6033 GCA_035687505.1 Nitrosotalea sp. | reverse complement strand
GCCATCACGGCGTCGACGTCGTGACGGCCGAAGGCTTCGTTGAAAGCTTCGATGGTCTGTTCGGTCGAGAGGCTCAAGCCTGCCCGACCATGCGTGCGATCACCTCGCCCAGGTTCGGACCGCCCTTGCCGAACGGCACCGAATGCACGCGGTGCGCGAACACCATCTCGGCGACGTCGGCCACGTTCTTCGTCCCTACCTTCTCCGTGCTGTCGTAAGCGGCCTTGGCCTGCGCGGCGCGCGCGCACACCAGGTCGGAGCGGTGCCCGTCCACCTCGAGCGCGATCGAGATCTGCGCGATCAGGCGCAGGATCTCGCGCGGAAGCTGCACCTCGGGGAAGGTCTGGATCGCTTCGGCGATCTGCGAGCGGACGCCCTGCTCCGACTCCGCGTGCTGCTGATAGAAGAGGTTGGGATCGTCCTCCCACACCGCGCGCTTCTCGACGATCGCGACGCGCTGGTCGAGATCTCGGATGCCTTCCACGTCGACGCACAACCCGAACCTGTCGAGCAGCTGCGGCCTGAGCTCACCCTCCTCGGGGTTCATGGTGCCGACGAGGATGAAGCGCGACGGATGCGAAACCGACACGCCTTCACGCTCGACCGTGTTGATGCCCATCGCGGCAGCGTCGAGCAGCACGTCGACGATGTGGTCGTCGAGCAGGTTGACCTCGTCGACGTAAAGAATGTTGCGATTGGCCTCGGCTAGCACGCCGGGCTCGAATCGGCGGGAACCTTCCTTCAGCGCCGCCTCCAGGTCGATGGTGCCGACGACGCGGTCTTCCGACGCGTTGATCGGCAGCTCGACGACACGCATACGTCGCGTAGCCACGGGCAGAGCTCCCGAGCGCGCGCGCTCGCGGCAGTCGAGACAGAAGTCCTCGGGATCGTCCGGGTGGCAGCCGAAGTGACAGCCCTCGACAACCTTTTGCTCCGGCAGCAGCTTGGCCAGCGCGCGAACCGCGGTGGACTTGCCGGTCCCTTTCTCGCCGCGGATCAGCACCCCGCCGATGGAAGGGTTGATCGCGTTGAGCACCAGGGCCAGCTTCATTTGCTCCTGCCCGACGATCGCAGTGAATGGATATGAATAGCGGTCGATTGCCATTGCCTCTGAGATGTTACCGGGCTCTGCCCAGCTCCCTTTCGACCGCGGACGCGATCTCGTCGCGCGACAGGTCGTACAGGCCGTAGTAGCGCGCGCCCATCCGCTCGGCCAGGTCCGCGCACGCGTTGATCGCGTACGTCTGGTACATCGGCGCAACCCTCGCGAGGTGCTGCACCGAAGGCAGGTGGCTGTAGTCGCGCGCCGAGTCGATGACCAGCGCGTCGATGTCCTCCGCTTCGATCAGCGCCGCCACCTTCTGCGCCTCGACCAGAGGCTCCTCCTTGAACATGGAGATGTTGCCGCGGCCGTCGCTGATGAGCACGAGCAGCGGACGGATCGTCGGGTCGCGCAGCAGCTCGGTCTTCACCACCTTGTAGCCGGCCATCAATCCGTGCGTGAGCGGAGTCGTTCCGCCCACCGACAGCTTTTCTAGACGGCGGCGCGCGAGCGAAACGCTGGAAGTGGGACGCAGGACGACCTCCGCGGTGCGGTTCTTGAAGATGACTACGGCGACGCGGTCGCGACGCACGTAAGCGTCTTGCAGAAGCGAGAGGATCGCGCCCTTCGTCGCGGCCATGCGCTGCTCGGCGTCCATCGACGCCGACGCGTCGACGACGAACACGATCAGGTTGCCGACCTTTCGCTCGCGGACCTTCTGCCGGAGGTCCTCGCGCTCGAGCTTCAATCGCTCGCCTTCCAACCGGCCGCGATCCTTTTGCATCGGCGCCGCCGCGCGCACCGTCGCGTCGATGGCGAGGTCGTTGACCTTGGCCTTCGGCTCGGCGCGGACGTAGCGGCCTCGGCGATCCGCAGTCTGGCTTGCGGAGCGCTTGCCGCCCTGCTTGCGCACGCGGCGCTGTCGCGGAAGGTCGAGGCGTTTGAGGTTGAACATCTCGAGCGCGTCGGGTGAAGACTCGTGGCCGCTCGCCCCGCCGGTCGTCATCCCCTGATCGCTGCCCGCCGACTGCTCACCGCTGTCGGTGGCGCTCGCGGTCGCCTCGGCGGACGATTCCGCGGACGACTCGCTCTCCGATGCCTGCGGATCGCCCGATTCTGATTCGGACGGTTTGGAGCCCTCCTGCTCGTCGCCCTGCTCAGGCGAGCTGGTCTCGTCATCGTCCCTGCGCAGTGGCTGGCGCGCGCGGTGCGCGAGCGCGAGCGCGGCGGCGTCGTAGATATCGTCTCGATTTGGCGATGCGTGCCGCCGGTATGCGGCGAGTGCTCGCGATGCGTGGTCGATGACGACGTCCGCGCGGTGGCCGAGCACCTCGGCCTCGACACAGATCGAAGAGATCAGGCGCGCGTGGCCCGGCGAGACGCGCACGTTCTTGACCGCCGCGATCGCCTCCGCCAGCGCGCGCGAGAGATTGTGATCGGCGGCGGCGAACTCGTTGACGAACTCATGCTCGCCGCGCTTGAAATCCGCGTCGCGCTCGGCGATGAGCACACGCTGGTCGGGGTCGCGGATGCCCTCGACATCCACACAAAGCCCGAACCGGTCAAGCAGCTGCGGCCGCAGCTCGCCTTCCTCGGGGTTCATGGTGCCGACGAGGATGAAGCGGGACGGGTGCGCGAACGAGACGCCTTCTCGCTCGATCACGTTGACGCCCATCGCGGCGGCGTCGAGCAGCACGTCGACTATGTGATCGTCGAGCAGGTTGACCTCGTCGACGTAGAGGATGTTCCGGTTGGCCTCGGCGAGGACGCCGGGCTCGAAACGTTTCGTTCCCGTGCGCAGCGCCGCCTCGATGTCGATGGTGCCGACCACGCGGTCTTCCGATGCGTTGATGGGGAGCTCGACCACGCGCATGCGCCGTTTGTGCGACGGCAAGAGGCCGGCCGACTTGAACCGCAGCCGGCACTCGGCGCACAGCGCTTCCTTGTCGGCGGGGTCGCAGCCGAAATGACAGCCCTCGACCACCTCATGCTCAGGCAGCAGCCGCGCCAGGGCGCGCACGGCGGTGGACTTGCCTGTCCCTTTCTCACCCCGGATGAGGACACCGCCGATTGTCGGCACGATTGCGTTGAGGATCAAAGCGAGCTTCATCGACTCCTGGCCGACGATCGCTGTGAAGGGGAAGCTGTGGCGGTCGAGCGTGATGCTCACTCGCTCAGATTAGAGTGCCCGCAAGCACCCGTCTGGCGGAACGCCTTTAGCGGCGCCTGCGAGAGTTCGAAACCTCTTCGTCGGCACGCTGGATCAGATCATCCGCCGAGTCGCCGGCCTGAAGCCGGGCGAGCCCGACCGTGATTGAGGCCCCCAACGGACTGGCGGCCAGCATCGCGCTCACCGCCTCAAAGCGCTTACGCGCTTGTTCGACAGCAATGCCCGGCAGCGCGCATACGAACTCGTCGCCACCGACGCGAGTGATCACGTCGTATGAACGCAAGCAGGCTCGCAGCGAGTCGGCCACGGCGATGAGCAGCGTGTCCCCAGCGGCATGACCTCTGGTGTCGTTCGTGGCTTTGAGCCCGTCTACGTCGACATAGGCAGCCACGAGCTCTCCGCTGACGCGCTGGATGCGATTGATCTCGCGCGCGATGGCAGCCAGGCCGACGCCGCGGCGGCTTACTCCTGTTAGCTCGTCGGTCCCGGAATCCTCACGGTCCTTGGCGGCCTGCGCGCGATCTTCCGCTGCGATCTGGCGGTCGTGGCTGCCCTGTGCGCGATCGTCTGCTGCGACCTTGCGGTCGTTGACGTCTCGGACGCGACTGTCTGCGGCATCAGCTTGACGATTGCTGGCCGCGCGATGACCCGCTGCGTCGTCGCGCGCTTCAGCCTCGCGGTCGCGCAGCCCGGCAGCGACATCCCGGTCCCGCGCAGCCAGGCCAGCCTCGCGACGGCGCACAGCCGTCAGCTCGTCGGTCCCGGAATCCTCGCGATCCTTGGCGGCCTGTGCGCGATCCTCGGCAGCAACCTTGCGGTCGTAGATCGCACGGACGCGGGTGTCCGCAGCCTCGGCGCGCCCCGAGTCAGCCCTCGCACCTTCGTCAGCTGCGCGCTGATGGATGCTCGCCGCGCTAGCACCTGCAGTTCGGTCGCGATCTCCTGCTGCGTCGTCGCGCGCTTCGGCCTCACGGTCGCGTAGTCCGGCCGCAACGTCACGGTCTCGCGCAGCCATGCCGGCCTCGCGGCGGCGCGCAGCCGTCAACTCGTCAGTCTCGGAGTCCTCGCGGTCCTTCGCTGCCCGAGCGCGATCGTCTGCCGCGACTTTGCGGTCGATGATGGCTCGTTCCCGGCTGTTTGCGGCATCGGCGCGGCTCGAGTCGGCGCGCGCACCTTCGTCTGCCGCGCGCCGGCGATTGCTCGCGGCGCGATCCCCTGCGGTTCGGTCGAACTCACCGGCGGCGTCGTCACGCGCTTCGGCGTCTCGGTCACGCTGCTCGGCGGCGAGGTCACGCGCCCGTGCGGCCAGGCTCGAAACTTCGCGATCCTTCGCGGCCTGCGCGCGATCTTCGGCTGCAAGCCTGCGGTCGTTGATGGCCTAGGCCCGATAATCCGCGGCCTCAGCTCGCCCCGAGGCGGCCTGTGCACCTTCGTCTGCTGCGCGCCGGCGATTCTTATCCGCGCGATCCCTTGCGGTGCGGTCGAGATTACCCGCAGCATCGTCGCGCGCTTCGGCCTCTCGGTCACGCAGCCCAGCCGCGGCATCACGATCCTGGGCAGCAAGTCCCGCTTCGCGACGCCGAACGCCCGTCAACTCGTCCGTCCCGGAGTCTTCGCGGTCCTTCGCAGCCTGGGCACGATCCTCGGCCGCCACCCTGCGGTCGTTGATGGCCTGGGTGCGGTTGTCCGCGGCTCCTGCGCGCCCCGACGCGGCCTGATCACGTTCGTCTGCTGCCTGTTGACGGTCGGTGGCCGCGCGATCCCCCGCGGTCCGGTCGAGATCGCCCGCGGCGTCATCACGCGCTTCGGCCTCTCGGTCGCGCACCCCGGCGGCGGCGTCGCGGTCCTGAGCCGCCAGGCCGGCTTCCCGGCGGCGGACCCCTGTCAGCTCGTCGGTCCCGGAATCCTCGCGGTCCTTGGCGGCCTGGGCGCGATCTTCCGCCGCCACCATGCGGTCCTTGACGGCCTGGGCGCGGTTGTCCGCGGCCTCCGCGGGCCCGGAGGGGACTCCGGTGGCTTCGCCCTGCGCCCGTTGGCTCGCCGCGTCATCACGAGCTTCAGCTGCTCGGTCACGCTCTTCGGCCTCCCGGTCACGTACGTCCGCAGCCAGGTCACGGTCGCGGCCTTCGAGGTCACGCTCGCCTGCCGCTCCCAGGGCGTCGTGGCTTTTGGCAGACCCGCTGTGGGCCAGATCTGGGAGTGTCAAGGCGCGCGTCTGACGCGCCAGCGAGCACGAATAGCACTTCAGCGTCGTCCGATCGGCATAACAATTGCAGCAACCTTGCCCGCAAAACGCATCGCGCGCTGCGACCGGTCGGCCGGCTAGCTCGGGACCAGCTCCTTCACCAGGTCGCGCTCCTGGATGAGCTCTTCAGTGGTGATCCGGATCCGCTCTTTGGCGTCGTCGTCGTGCTCCAGGCCAGATACGACCTCCCAGTTGGTGCCGTCGGAGCGCACCGGGAAGCCGAACTGGAGCCACTCCGGCACTCCGTACTCCCCGTGGCTCACCACCGCCAGCGAGTGCCAGTCGCCCCAAGGGGTCGCGGAGCGGATGCTGTTGACCGAGTCGATCACCGCGTTGGCCGCCGACGCCGCCGAAGACAGGCCGCGGGCCTCGATCACCTTCGCGCCGCGCGTCTGCACGACCTTGATGAACTCGTGCTTCAGCCATCCGTGGTCGGTGATGACGTCGTAGACGCCCAGGCCCGCGATCCGGGCGTTCTTCGCGTCGGGGTACTGGGTCGCGGAGTGGTTGCCCCAGATCGCCATGTTCGAGACGACCGAGACCGGCAGCTTCGCCTTCTTGGCCAGCTGGGTCTTG
>DASRWV010000093.1:0-24582 GCA_035687505.1 Nitrosotalea sp. | reverse complement strand
CGCTCGTCGGTGACCCCGTGGGGCAGCAGCTGCTCAATGACCATCCTCTCGGCCGGTGTGCTCATGCGTACAATCCACATCGTCTCATTGGCGTCGTCCGCCCCGAACTCCGTCCCGCAGAAATGGCGCCGCCCCGTCCGGCAGCGCTCGCGCCTGGTCAGACGCACAGGCCCCGCTCACGCACGCGTGGAGTTCGCTCATCCATCCGAGCAAGAGTTCGCGCGCTTCCTCGACTACTACCGCATTCGCTGGGTGTACGAGCCTGTGTCATTCCCGATCGGTTGGGAGGGCACGAACGTGTCGGAGATGTTCACGCCCGACTTCTATCTTCCAGAGCAAGACCTCTACATCGAGCTCACGACGATGAAGCAGTCTCTCGTCACGCCCAAGAACCGCAAGGTGCGGATGCTTCGCGAGCTGTATCCGGAGATCAACGTGCGGCTCCTCTATCGAAAGGATTACCAGCAGCTTCTCGCCAAGGCGGGCTATGGCACCACGATCGAGGTCCAGAACCTGCGCAAGGAGGACATCGGCACCATCGTCATCTCGCCCGTCGAGCTCGAGACGCGCACCAAGGCGCTGGCGCGCAAGATCTCGCGCGATTACCGCGGCCAGTCCCTCGTCGTCGTCGGAATGCTGAAGGGGATCACCTTCTTCCTGGCCGACCTCGCTCGCGGGATCAAGGTTCCGTTTGTCATCGATTACCTCGACCTGCGGCGATATGCCGGCGCGCAGCCGAGCGACCGCGTGCGCATCGCGCGAGACATCGACTATCCGATCAAGGGACGACACGTGCTGATCGTGGAGGACATCGTCAACACCGGCCTGACCCTCGACTATGTCCTCTCCGAGCTCCGCGAGCGCGAGCCCGCATCCATCGAAGTAGTCACGCTGCTCGACCGACCTTTGCGCCGGCTCGTCAAAGTTCCCATCCGCTACGTCGGGTTTCAGATCCCCAACGACTATGTGGTCGGTTACGGGCTCGACTACAGAGAGCTGTATCGCAACCTTCCTTTTATCTGCACCCTGCGCTCGAGCGTCCTGGAGATCGACACCACCTTTACCGCTGTCCCGCCGGAGACGGAAGGGTAGACGCAGGCGCCCGGCTGCAGCGGCTGCTGGCCTGGATGGCCGGCCAGGAATTCCAAGTGCTGGTGGAAAGTGGGCTGCTCCGCCAGGTCGAAGATGTCGTCGTCGAAACCCACCGAAACCTCTATCTGACGGAAGGAAGGGAGTGGTCCGCGCCGGTGGCGTACCGGTGGCTGCGCTACGAGGATCCGATGCCTGTAGAGCGCCTCCTGGACGGCACGAAACGTCTGCGCGGGGAGGGGGCTGAATTCAAATCTGACGCTGTGGACAAAGCCTGTCAGGAAGCGTCAAAGAGGGGCTTTTTGAATTGAAATGAGGGGTGTGCAGGGGCTGTGGAAAAACACATGCCCCAAGCGACCTTCCTGTTTACCCTGAAGTACCCTATGCGTTTTTCGGTTTCCATCCCGAGTTGCCTCGGACCTTCCACCTACTCGACGTTCGGTATCCTCAGGTTTACCGTACTCAGCCGCTTGGGGCGACGCGAAAATTAACAGGTGGTTATGAGCACGTCAACGGCAAAGAAATTCGCACTGCCAGGCAAATCTTTGTGGGGTTGACAGCATGCACTGGTGGCGACTATTGGCGGCTCCTAGAATGGGGTTGCACAGTCATCGCAAAGGAGACCTGACAAACATGCGTGAAGTAGTAATCGTCGAGGCAGTCCGGACACCCATCGGGCGCCGCAACGGAAAACTCAAAGACCTGCACCCCGTAGTCCTTGGATCGATGGTGCTCAAAGAGCTCATCGAGCGAGCAGGCATCAAAGCGGGGCAGGTCGACGATGTCGTGTTCGGCAACGTGACGCAGGTCGGCGAGCAGAGTCTCAACATCGGACGCAACGCGTGGCTGACCGCGGGTTTTCCTTTCACCACTCCAGCGACGACTGTCGACCGCCAGTGCGGATCCAGCCAGCAGGCGATTCATTTCGCAGCGAACCTCATTTCGTCCGGAGTGTGCGACATCACGATCGCGGGCGGCGTCGAATCGATGAGCCGCGTGCCGATGGGATCCAACGCAGTCTCACCAGGCACGCCGTTTCCGCCCGAGCTGATGGAGCTGTACGACCTCGTGCCGCAAGGCATCTCCGCGGAGCTGATCGCGCGCAAGTACGGGATCTCGCGCAAGCAGATGGACGAGTTCGGCGTGCGCAGCCATCACCTCGCGCATGAGGCGACCGAGAAGGGGTACCTCAAGTCGCAGACGATGCCGATTGAGATCTCTCTCAATGGCAACGGACACCACGAGCTGTTTACGAAGGACGAGGGCATCCGTCCGACCGCGAGCTACGAGGCGACCGCCGCACTCCAGCCGGCGTTCAACCCGGAGCACTCGATCACCGCGGGCAACTCGAGCCAGATCTCCGATGGCGCCGCCGCAGTGCTCCTCATGTCGCTCGAGAAGGCAAAGGAGCTCGGCCTCAAGCCGCGCGCACGTATCCGGGCGCAGGCCGTTGTCGGCACCGACCCGGTGTTGATGCTCGAGGGCCCCATCCCCGGAACAGCTGCCGTCCTGAAGAAGGCGGGCCTCGACCTGAAGAGCATCGACCTTTTCGAGGTCAACGAAGCGTTCGCCTCGGTCGTCCTGGCATGGCAGAAGGAAACCGGCGCCGACATGAACAAGACCAACGTCAACGGAGGCGCCATCGCCGTGGGCCATCCCCTCGGTGCGTCAGGCGCGATCCTCATGAACCGCCTTCTGTACGAGCTCGAGCGACGCGACCTGCGCTACGGGCTCGAGACGATGTGCTGCGGCGGCGGGATCGGCACCGCGACGATCATCGACCGGGTGATCGAATGAGCGCGAAGGTCAAGACGTTCGAGTCGCTGCGGGACATCCGGCCTCACGTGCTGCGCGAGGGCATAACCGCCCGTGCGGTTGAAGGCGAGAGGATGACCATGGCCGTGGTCGACCTGGTACCGAACCTCGTGATGCCCGCGCACCATCATGAGAACGAGCAGCTCGGGTTCATCATCGCCGGCAGCATGGTCATGCGGATCGGGAACGAGGAGCGCGAGCTTCGTCCCGGCGACACGTATTCGATCCCGAGCAACGTCTCACACGACGTGGTGGCGGGTCCGGACGGGGCGACGGTTGTGGACGTCTTCGCGCCGGTGCGAGCTGACTGGCGGGAAATGAAGCGGCTGGACCCCCACGCTCCGCGGTGGCCCTAGGCCAGCTAAAGCTGCTTTTCCGCCCCTCACCCTAGCCCTCTCCCCTGAAGGGGAGAGGGAAGTTTCTTAGGAATCGGGCGCGACAGGTGCGGCGAGTCCCAGCAGAAGCGCAGCGGGCGTTCCTGCCAGTCGCCCGAGTTGAAGATCCCGATCCGCGGCGTGGCGACCACGCGGCGCTTCGGGGCCCGGTCGTCCACCACATAAAGGTGTGGCGGCGTCAGAGGCAGCCCGTTCAGCCCGCGGTCGATGTCGAACGCGCGACACACCAGACCGGGACCCGCGCATCGCCCGACTCCCGGACCTGGCTCGAGAGCTCGGATCAACACCGCCTGTGGCACACCCGCCGGGCGGGTCACGAAGTTCAGGCAGTGATGCATCCCGTACGTGAAATAGACGTAGGCATGACCCGGCCCGCCATACATGACCTCGTTGCGAGGGCTACGCCGGCCTCCTGAGGAGTGCGCGGCGAGGTCGTCAGGACCCAGGTAGGCCTCGACCTCGACCACGCGGCCCCACAACTGGCGGCCGCCTACCTCTCGCACCAAAACTTTCCCGAGGAGGGCTCGCGCGACGGACACCGTCTCGCGGTTGAAGAAGCCGGCCTCGAGGATCTTTCCCGAAGGTGTCGCCAACGTTGGGCGGATTCCCTACCTGGGCGGCACAGGCTCAGGGCTCTTCTTGCGCCCTGCATGCCTGCGGCGCTTGTCCACATAGAGAGCCTTGTCGGCCACCTGGTACATCGCCTGCCAGTCCATGCCGGGCCTCCAGGCCGCGATCCCGATGCTGAACTCGACCGGCGTCGGCACCTTCTCCGAGGCGTTCAGATCATCGAGCGACTGGCGGACCCGAAGGCCTACCTCGCGCGCATCGCGCTCGTCGGCGTCGGGCATGGCCACACCGAACTCGTCGCCGCCGAGACGCCCGCAGGTGTCCGTCGCCCGCACGGCGCGCTGCAGCTCCTGGGCGAGCAGGCGAATCGCTTCGTCGCCGATGTGGTGCCCGACCGTGTCGTTGATGTGCTTGAGGTTGTCGAGGTCGATCATCATCAAGGCGAGCCGGCGCTTGTGGCGTGAAGCGGCCGCCACCGCGCGGTCGATCGCGCGTTCGAACTCGGGCCGGTTAGCGAGACCTGTCAGGTAGTCGGTCCTGGCCTCGCGGGTGTGCTGGCGAGCGCGATCGAGGGCCACCGCGATCTGGTCCGCTACCGCGGCCACGAATTCCAGATCGCTCGACTCGAATGTCCTGGGCAACCTGGTCGCCACGGTCATGGCGCCAAGCAGGACGCCCTTCGTGCGCAGCTCGGCGCGGATCGCGCTCCACTCGCCGGCGATCCTGTCCACGCGTGATTCCGCAGGGCCGGACGACACCTCGACGACCTTGACGAGACCAGAGCGTCCGGACTCCGAGAACTCCTCCTCTTCGCCGGGCTGCATGCCGATCGTCTTCGCCAGCTTGAGGCGGGCCCCTTCGCGGACCCAGACGGCCCCCGCCTGCAGGCCGAGCACCTTGAGCGTCTCCCTCAGGCCGACCTCGGCGATCTCGGTCACGTCCAGTGAGCGGCCGAGCGCGCTGGCGATGTGATAGAGCCCGTGGAGCTCGGTCTGCCTCGCGCGGTGACGCAGCTCGGTGTAGTCGAGGTAGCCGCGGATGAAGCTGGAGTTGAGGTGCTCGATCACGTCGCCCAGACGGCTCTGGGCCAGGAGCAGCACCTCATCGGCGTACTCGCTGCCGCCGACCTCCTCGGTGACCCTCGCGACGACAGACCTCCGGAACACCGCAAGGCCCTCCATCAGGGACTCGAGGGGGACGCCCTTTTCGGCGTAGCGCTGGGAAAACTCCCGCGCAGCGGTGTAGTACTCGTGCCAGGGCACTTTGGAGTCGGGGCGGAGGGAGCGGAAGAGGACTTCCAGGAACCTGATCGAGGCGTCGACGAGCTCGTCGACGGTGCCTTCCCGCTGCATTTTCAGGATCTCCGGCTCGATCGCGCGGACCGATTCGGCGGCAACGATTCCGCTCTCGGAAACGTTGGCCGCAAGCTTGTCCGACAGCTCGCTCAGGAGGTCGCTCGCCCGCTCAGTCATATCGGCGCACTATAGAGTGACGCATGCGCTTCAGCGTACCTGCGGGGCACGCTAATTAAATGTGTAAGGGGCAATGATGGCTACGGTCACCAAAGGTTCGCTGGGAAAGCTCGAAGAGGTGCTTGGGGAAGACGCCCAGGACCTGCTCGAACACAAGTGCAAAACCATCCCGAAAGAGCAGCTTCACCTCCCGGGCCCGGACTTTGTCGACCGCGTCTGGAAGGACAGCGACCGGCCGACGCGAGTCCTCCGGAGCCTGCAGTCGCTCCACGACCACGGGCGGCTTGGGGGCACGGGCTACGTCTCCATCCTGCCGGTCGACCAGGGCATCGAGCACACCGCCGGGTCCTCGTTCGCGCCCAACCCGATCTACTTCGACAGCGAGAAGATCGTCGAGCTTGCGATCGAGGCAGGCTGCAACGCGGTGGCTTCGACCTTCGGCGTGCTGGGCTCGGTCGCCCGCCGCTACGCCCACCGGATCCCGTTCATCTGCAAGCTGAATCACAACGAGCTCCTGACCTACCCCAACCACTATGACCAGATCATGTTCGGCACCGTCAAGGAGGCCTACGACATGGGCGCCGTGGCGGTGGGGGCCACCGTCTACTTCGGTTCCGCGGAGTCGGACCGCCAGCTCCAGGAGATAGCTGCCGCCTTCTTCCACGCCCACGAGCTCGGCATGGCAACGGTGCTGTGGTGCTACGTCCGCAACAACGCGTTCAAGAAGGACGGCGTCAACTATGAGACGGCCGCTGACTTGACAGGACAGGCCAACCACCTCGGTGTCACCATCCAGGCCGACATCATCAAGCAGAAGCTGCCTGACACCAACCGCGGGTTCGAGGTCATCGGGTTCGGGAAGACGTCGCCGATCGTTTACGAAAAATTGACCTCTGACCACCCCATAGACCTTTGCCGTTATCAGGTAATCAGCAACTACATGGGGCGAGCTGGACTTATCAACTCCGGGGGTGAGTCACACGGAGCGGCAGACTTGAAAGAGGCGGTCCGCACCGCGGTGATCAACAAGCGCGCCGGTGGCATGGGACTGATCAGCGGACGCAAGTCGTTTCAGCGCCCCATGAAGGAGGGAGTCGAGTTACTACACGCAATTCAGGACGTGTATCTGAACCCGTCGGTAACCATCGCGTAACGCTCGCCTTCCTCGGTACCGGCGCCGCATTTTCGCCGGCTCGTTACAACGGGGCAGTGGTGGTGAACGGCCGCCTGCTCCTCGATGGCGGAGCACCGCTGCTTCCGCACATGAGCAAGGTGGGCGTCGACGCGGGCGATATCGCCGCTGTCTTCCTCACGCATTTTCACGGCGACCACACCCTGGGCCTGCCGACTTTCATCCTGCACCGCATCTTCGTGGACCAACGACCGATCACTTTCGTGGGCCCGGCAGGTGTCAAGGCGCGGCTCGAGGCTCTGTGGGAGGTGAGCTGGGGGGAGGACTGGAAGAGGGTGATGAAACCTCGCTTCAAGGTCACGTACCAGACGGCCAAGCGGTCTGGCACCGCAGCCGGGTTCAAGTACGAGACCATCAAGCTCGACCACGGGACGAGCGGCTCCAACGGATATCGGATCTGGGTCGAGGGCAAGATCATCGCCTACTCCGGAGACACCGAGGCGACGGCTCCGCTGGAAGCGCTCGTCGACGGAGCTGACGTCGCCATCGTCGAGGCCACCGGACCCGGAGACGTCTTCAGCCACATGAGCTGGGAATCGGCGAAGGCACTCAAGAAGCGCCATCCGAAGACGCGCTTCTTCTTCAACCACCTGTACGCCGGAACGGTTGCAGGCGCGGTCCGCGATCTTCAGGTGGTCACAGTCTGAAGACACGGAGCTCGCCGGCGATTCTCGTGGGAGCTGTCGCGGGCGGCATCGCGGGTGCTCTCGTGCTCGGGGGCTTCATCGCCCTCGGACTTCTCCTGGGGGACCGAGTGGCGAGCTCGCTGCCCGTGGTCATCCTCGCGATCGCCGGGGCGTATGCGGGGTGGCTTCTGGGGGTGATCGTCTTCAGCGCCGTTCGAGGCGGCAGCCGCGAGGAAGAGCAGGGCTGACGCCGGACGTCCCGTCCACGCGCCCACTGCTCGACAAGCTGGGAGTCAAGCCCGGATCCAGGGTCGCGATCATCGACCTGGACGACCCCGGCTTCGTGTCGCTGCTGCGCTCGCGAACGTCTGACATCGTGAAAGGGAAACCGCGCGAACCAGTCGACCTGGTGTTCATGGGCGTGAACGACACTTCGGAGCTGCGGCGGTTGAAAGCGGTTAAGAGATGGATCGAGCCGAACGGCGCAATCTGGGTCGTGCGCCCAAAGGGGAGTCGGTCCGCGATCAAAGAGACTGACGTCATCGCTGCCGGCCTTGCCGCCGGCCTTGTCGACAACAAGATCGCGAGCTTCTCGGAGACTCACGGCGCCATGCGATTGGTGTTTCGATTGCGCGACCGCCCTAAATGAGGTTGACCATCCGTCCCGGCGAGAAGGCTGACGTTTCCGTCATTGCCCATCTGATTCGCGAACTCGCGCGCTTCGAGAAGCTGGAGCACGAGGTCACGATGACTGAGGAACTGCTTGCCGAGAATCTCTTCGGCCAGCACCGTTACGCGGAGACCTTGATCGCAGAAGACGCAGGTAACCCGATCGGATTTGCCCTCTTCTTTCACACTTTCTCGACCTTTCTCGGAAAGCCCGGTCTCTACCTCGAGGACCTTTTTGTGGTTCCCGAGCAGCGCAGCCACGGAGTTGGGCGCGCGCTGCTCAGCCAGCTCGCACGCATCGCGTTGGAGCGAGATTGCGGCCGGCTCGAGTGGGCGGTCCTCAACTGGAACGGCGAGGCGATCAAGTTCTATGAGCGGCTGGGAGCCAGGCCCAACGCCGACTGGACCGTGTACCGCCTCGCGGGTGAGGCGCTCACCTCGCTTGGCCGAGAATAGATCCCGCATGGAAGTCCTTCATCCGAAGAAGATGGACACACAGCCCGGCGATTCGATCGTCAGCTGGGCGCGGCGTCAGCTGGAAATTGCAAGGCAGATCCTTGACAACCCGGGCGGCGGATTACTCTTCGCCACCCAGACGGTGGGGCAGGTCAAAGCAGGTCTTCAGGAGCGCGACGCGACGCGCTGGGATGAAGTGGTCTCCCTGCTCGACCGGGTCGAGGACGCCGCAGTGAGACGGGAGTTCGAAACCGCGCGCAAGCTGCTCGACGAAGCGCTCTCGAAACTCAGCTAGGCGCCTACGGCAGTCTGCAGAGTTGCCTCGTAACCCGCAGCTCCCTTGTGGCCCGAGAACGGCCCGGCCGCAGGCAGCGTGACGCCCGCCTCTCTGTAGCGGCGGATCGCCTCTCGAACCTGGTTCTCATCGCCGATCCCGGCGAGCTCGTCCATCAACTCTTCGCTGATCACACCGTCAGCGAGCTGATCCTTGAAGGCGCCCGCGTCCAGGACCTTGCGGTAGAACGGCAGGTTGGAGTAGCGCTCCACTGTTTGCCGGAACACCTCCAGCGCGGCGGCGCGGTCGGAAGTCAGACAGACGGGGACGTGGGTCACGATCTCGAAACCGTCCATGGTCTTGCCTACCTTTTGACGCGCTGCGGTCACAGCCGGGACGACGTGATTGCGAACGTAGGTCGGAGAGCACATCCACAGGACGACGCCATCGGCCTGCTCGCCAGCGAGCTCGAGCATGCGCGGATGCAGCGCCGAGATCATCACGGGCATCTCCGCGCGGCGCGGCCCCGAGTAAGCCCAGTGCGCGGAGAAATGCTTGCCGTCGATGGAGCAGCCGCCGTCGCGGAGGCTGGTTCGCACGATGTCGAGGTACTCGCGCATGGCGTCGACGGGACTCTCCAGCCGCATGCCCCACATCGACTCGACGGTGACCTTGTGGCTGATTCCCATCCCGAGCGTGAAGCGCCCGCCGGAGAGCTCATCGAGCGTCGCGGCCATCTGCACCATCGCAGTCGGATGGCGCGTGTAGATGGGAAGCACGCCGGTAGCAAAGCCGATTCGCTGCGTCGCGTGGGCGTAAGCGGCGAAGACCAGCGAGGCGTCTCTTGCGTCCGGAAGTTGCGAGGTCCAGACCGACTCCACGCCGATTCGTTCCGCGGCCACCGCCCTCGCGACAGACTCCTGCAGCGTCTTCATCGCGGGGTTGAACGCGGCAAGGCGAAGCACGACTTCAGCAATATATATCCAGGTGACTCTCTGGCAGGCGCTGTTCATGGGACTCCTGCAGGGAGCCACGGAGCTGTTTCCGGTGTCGTCACTCGGCCACGCGGTGCTGATCCCGAGCCTGCTGCACTGGAAATTCAAGACCTCGGATCCCTCCTTCGTCCCTTTTCTAGTCCTGCTGCACCTGGGTACGGCCGGCGCATTGCTGGTTATCTACCGCACCGAGTGGGTCGCGATCATCCGGGGCTTCTTCACGGCAGCTTTTCGGGGATCGATCAAGACCGATTCGGAAAGGCTTGCAATGCTGCTGCTCGTGGGCACGATCCCGGCCGGGATCCTGGGCGTGTTCCTCGAGCACTCCCTGAAAGCCCTCTTTGCGAACCCGAAGGCTGCTGCCGCCTTTCTCACGATCAACGGATTTCTGCTGCTCGGCGCTGAAGTGCTTCGCCGGCGTACCGAGCGCCGGGCAGCCCTCGAAGGCCGGCCGCGTGTCGAGCAGGAAGAGCAGTTTGCGGAGGCCGAGCACATCAGCTTCCGAGCAGCTGCGACCGTCGGTGCCATCCAGGCCCTGGCCCTACTGCCGGGAATCTCGCGCTCGGGAATGACGATCGCGGGCGGCTTGCTCGCGGGCCTGCGCCACCAAGAGGCGGCGCGCTTCTCGTTCCTTCTTGCCACGCCGATCATCACCGCGGCCGGACTCATCGAGGTGCCGCTGCTCTTTGACCCAAAGGTGCCGCTGGGCGAGTACTTCGCCGGCGCGGTGCTCGCGTTTGGGGCCGCGTATCTGAGCGCACGATTCCTGCTTCGCTACTTCCGTTCGGGCCGGCTCGACCCCTACGGCTGGTACTGCGCGGCGGCAGGGTTGGCCTGCCTGGCTTTGCTAACGTTTCTTCCATGAAAGGAAATTCTTTTGCCGCGGGGCTTGTGGTGTTGGCGGTTGTGTTCCTCGTCGTAGCGGCGCTCTACGCGTTTGGTGTGCTGCAGATTCTCGTCACCGACTCGCACGCATCGCATCACTACACGCATGCAGTGCTGTTCGTCGTGCTTGCCGCGGCGAGCCTGGTGGCCGCGAACTTCGCCCGAGAAAAGAGGGTTTAGCGAGAGGCGATTCTCTCCGGCGCCTGACGGCCGGTCAGGTCACGCTCGCCGGCGCGGATGTCTTCGTGATACACCGCGTCGGCGTTCACCTTCCAGGGGTCGAACGCTGAGTCGGTGGCGATATTTCGCGCCACCAGGAGCGCGGTCATCATCGAGTGGTCCTGGTTGTTGTACTTGTGCATCCCGTTGCGCCCGGCGAGGTGAAGGTTCGACAGGTGCGCCTGCAGGTAGTTGCGGATGACCTCCACGTGCGACTGATAGGCGTCGTCGTAGACGGGGTAGGCCTTTTGCTGGCGCACGACGACCCCGTCGAAGACCTGATCGGCTGAGCTGATCCCGAGCTGCGCGAGCTCCTTGGCGGCCAGCTCGACGAGGGTGGCGTCGTCCGACGTCCACAACCCGTCGCCTTCGAAACAGAAGTACTCGAGCCCGAGGCACGTCTTGCTCTGGTCCGGCACCATGTCCGGGCTCCAGTTCTTGAAGTTCTGGATGCGGCCGACATGGACGCTCGGGTCGTGGATGTAGATCCAGTTGTCGGGAAACACGTCGGCCCGATCGATCATCAGCGCCACGCTGATGAAATCGCGGTAGGAGAGGCTCTCGGCGGCTCGCCGCACAGGTTCTGGCGCCGGCGGGTCGAGGCGGCCGATGAGCTCACGGATGGGGATGCTGGAAATGAAATCCGTGCCGGTGTGCTCCTCGAGCCTGCCCGCGGCGTCGCGTGAGATGACCGACCGAACCCGATCGCCATCGTGCTTGACGGATTCGACCGATCGCCCGAAGCGCACCGGCGACCCCTTCTCGCGGCTGATTTCGGCCACGCGCTCCCACATCTGGCCTGGACCGAATCGGGGATAGCGGAACTTGTCGATCAGAGTAGTCACCACCTCGCCACGACTTGCGGCAGGACGTCCCGGTAGCAGCGCGCTGCGCAGCACGAGCCAGAGGTCGAGGCTTTTGATGCGCTGCGCCGCCCAGTCCGCGGACAACTCCTTGGTGCTGATCCCCCACACCTTCTCCGTGTACGTCTTGAAGAAGATGCTGAAGAGCCGCCAGCCGAACTGGTTGCGGACCCAGTCTTCGAGGCTCTTCGGATTCTTCACAGGGTGTACTCGCGCCCACGCGTAACTGGCGACGCAGCGCAACGCCTCCACCGGCCCGAGGTTCCAGAGCGCGTTGGCGGCTTTGATCGGATAGGCGAAGAACTTGCCTCGGTAGTAGATGCGCGACAGTCGGCCTCGAGTCAGCATCTCGGCGCCGAGGATCTCCGTCCACAGGTCCTCGACCTCCTGGTTTTTGGAGAAGAAGCGGTGGCCGCCGATGTCGAAGCGATAACCCTCGTGCTCGACGGTGCGAGCCAGGCCGCCTACCTGCTTTTCGTCCTTTTCCAGGATGGTGACCGAGACGTCGTGCTTGTAGAGCTCATAGGCGGCGGTCAAGCCGGCGGGACCCGCGCCCATGATCACTACCTGCGGGCGCCGCCCGTCGGCGATCAAAGTGACCACAGGGTAGCAACGGAGCGCGCTGCTTCAGTCTTGCTAGTTGAGGGGTCCTTTGCCCCGGGCTTCGTCCACCTTGACGATGGCGTCGCGCAGACCTTTGATCCAGTCAGCCTGGTGCATGCCGACCAGCCGGACGCACCAGGCCAGCGCATCGCTCCGGCTTCGAGCGACCCCGCCCGCGACCAGCGTGTCCAGGATCTGCCGCTCCGGCAACCTGAGCCGAGTCATCACCGGGACGCTGAGCGTGGTGAAGATCCTGGTCTGGTCACCGCACGTTGCGCCCCAGGCGACCTTGCGCTTGAACTGGCGCTCGGCCTCGCGGGCGATCTTCACCCGCTCTTCCCTGGTCTCCTCGCGAAAGCGATCGATCCGCGCCGCGCGAGCCGCCGCGCGAGCGTCCTCGGACGTGCCGCGGGCCAGCTCCACGTCCGGCAGCGTGCCGACGACGAGGATCTCCTCGTTGTCGCTGGTCACCTCGGGCGGGCCGGTGAACCAGCCGGAGGGGAGCTTTCCGGCAAACCACAGGGAAATGTCCTGAGCCATTGGATTACAAGATTACCGCCTGGGGCCAGGGGTCGGGTCTAAGTAGGCTTCCGCTCAGCCAATCCGCTTTGGGCCCAGATCGTCGCAGCTGTTACCGAGTCGAATGTCCTCATGGCAAAGCCCCGACCGTCCATGTCGGCGGCCGCGTCGTCGTACAGCACTTTTGCCATCCCGGTTGGCGCGGTCACCACGGCCATGCGCTTGAGGCCCGCGGCGACAGCTTGGGGCAGCCAGACCTCCCTGGCCCACTTCTCATCCTCAGGAGCGATGGTCCTCGCCTTACGGGCATCGCTGACATAGCCGACCACATGCCGCTCACGAACCGCGCGGACTCCCGTCAGGAGGGCGGCTCGAAATTCCGCGCTGGTCGCGAAGCCCTTCCATTCCGCGTAGAGAATTTTCGGTACAGGGCGCCAGCGGATAGTCAGGTAGGGCTCGTCCAAAAAGATTTCGTCTTCCATGCCGTTAAGTGGGAGGTTATCACCGCGGATTAGGCCTCGCTGACCGAACCAGCGCCCAGTGGTGGCCGCGCGGAAACCCGCGCGACCACCGCGTAGCATCTCAGGCGGCGAGCTTGGCCAGCCGAGGAGAGGTCCGCTCCAGCTTGCGGGCAGTCCGGACCTCTTGCTCCCGGTTCTCCATGAGGAGCCTGAGCGCTTTCTTCAGCTTCAGCATCTCGGCGCCTTCGATCAGGTCGGCGTAGCTGACCATCTCGTAGTGCTCCGCCTTGGTCGCGCCACCGACGATGAACGCGTCGCGAATCTCGTCAGTGCCTGCCTCTTGGATCGCCCTGGAGCCTTCCTCGATGATGCCCTTGGCACCGCTGCACGGCTGCCTCTCCGGCTGTTCGCCGATCGAGCTGAAAACCGCCTCCAGGTTTCCAATCTGCTCCCTGGTCTCGGCCATGTGCTCTTCCAGCATGGTTCTCAACTTTTCATCCGACGCTTTCTCATGCATCATCTGCATCGCTTCGAGGAACTGATGCTCCGCGTCGTACGTGTCGGCGAGCTCGTGGACGAACTTTTCCCGCGAATTCGTAATAGGCATTAGCGCCCTCCTTTCTATTTGGTCCTATTTATGCAACGCATTTCGGAGAGCGACGTACTGAACTCTTGTCCACATAATCCGACCCGCCGCGCCGCTACGCCACCGCGGCGGCTTCCTGGGGTTTCGCCCCAACGAACTTGAGCTCGTCGAGGATGATCTCGGTGCGGAAGCGCTTGACGCCACCGTTGTCCTCCCACGAGCTCGTGCGCAGCCGGCCCTCGGCAAAGACCGCCCGGCCCTTGTGCAGATACTGGCCCGCGAACTCGGCGAGCTTGCCGAAGGCGACCAGGCGGTGGAACTCGGTCTCCTCCTTTGCCTTGCCCTCTTCGTCCTTGCCGAGATACGTGTGCGTCGCCAGCCGGATGTTGGCGACGTACGTACCTTTGGGCGTGGCCTTGACGTCGGGTTCTGCCGCCAGGTTGCCGACCAGAATGACTTTGTTGACCATCGAATCACCTCCGAAAATTTGTCTTCAAGTTAGGTTTGCGGGGAGTCCGCGGGAACCCTGGGTGTTAAGAGGCGAGCCACACGGCGGGATCGATTGAGGTCCCATCCCGTTGGATCTCGAAGTGCACGTGGGGACCGGTCGAGTTGCCGCTGCTGCCAAGCCCGCCGATGACGTCGCCAGCGCTCACGGGCTTGCCGGTGATAACCGCGACCGACGAGAGGTGACAGTAGAAGGCGCGCACGTGCGAGTCCACGGCCACGACCACATAGAGTCCGGCGCCGTCTGGATCAAAGCCGACGCGCGCGGTACCGCCGGTCGCCGAGTGCACGGGCGTTCCCATCGCTGCCGCGAGGTCGATACCGGTATGCAGGTGGCGGCCGGGACAAAAGGGGTCGTATGGCTCCAGCTCGAAGCTCGTGCAGCCGAATGGCTGGGTGATCACCGCGCCGACGACGACGCTCGCGAGCGGCAGCTTGAGGTGACTCGGAACCTGGGAGGCGACGACGACCCAAACGATGGCTCCGCCCGCCACCATCCCGACGATGCGCAGTACGCCGATCACGCCTTCACCATCGCGTGCTCGATGTGGTGCAGCCCACTCGCAAGCGTCGACTCCAGCTTGTGCGCGACCTTCGCCGAACCGCCCAATGCGCCGGGCACCTTGAAGACGATCAGGAGCGAGGCGAGGGCGAACAGGTGGTGGACGGGAGTGACTCCATCCTTCTCCAGCGCAAACCCGACCGACAGCACGAAGAGCTGGATCGGCTGCATGAGCAGATTCGTCGTGAAGTGCGAAGCCCACATCTTCGACATGTGATGCGTTTCGGGCAGCGCGAACAGCAACCCGGCGATCGGTGCGGTGATCGCCAGCACGATCAGGATCGCGTAACGCACGAGATAGGTGATTGCAAGGACGTCGTAGCCGACGGCCAATGCTCCAGTGGTGACGATCTCCCAGGTGCCCGCCGTCGGATTGATCGCGAAGTTGGTCCACCAGACCCTTGGATCGTCGAACGTGGCGAAACTCTGCAGCGCACCGCAAACGGTGTTGCTCGCCTCGACCACCATCTGCAGAAGGGGCTGAGAGAAGTTGATCAGCACGGCGCCCATCAGCAACCGCGGCAGAAGGATGCGCGCTGAGTACTGCGAGCGAAGCCCGTGGCCCCACATGATCCGGAACGAACCCCACATCGCCACCACCACCAGAGCCGCGTCGGCCAGATACTGGACCGACGGCTCGTAGCGCTGGATGGTCGAGTTGGAGATGAACTCTCTGCCCGTCTCGAAGTTGGTGGTGCTGAGGATGAAGCGGGTCCACACGTTGAGCACCAGGCCGAGGCTGTCGTTGAGCAGTGCGACGACAACATCCTTCGGATGCATGAACGGCCACAGCAGGTCGGCGATCTGCGTGAGCCGGACGACGACCGCCTGCAGCTCCGCGAAGAGCTGATCCATCAGCGGCTTGCCGGCGCCACCGAATCAGTCAGGATGCCGACAAGCGACACTGCGACCTCGACGCCTATCGTCCCGACTACGATGCGCTGAATCCACTGCTTGGCGGCGAGCGCCGAATGGGACTCGACGGCGGTGATCTTCCAGATGAACGCGAAGATGAAAGCGAGGGAACCGACAGACGCCACCAGTGCCTGTCCGATCCGCGTCCACGTCTCGATCAGGAGCTTGATTTCGTCGACACCCTTGGGCATGGGTGGCGGCGTTGAAGCGACGGCCACGAATAGATCCAGCACGATTTACCTCCAGCGCTTTTCGGCGCACGCTACCTGCGGACCGCGCGCGCGAAAACCCTGGGTGTTAAGAGACTCTACCCGCAGCGCGGGAGCGGAGATAGCAGCTCTCAGGGTGAGTGACGGGATTCAGTTCTCTTACCTAGCCGATCTGCGATCGGGGGTGCGTTGGCTGAACAGTCAGGGCTTGGAGTTAGGCCCCAGAACAAACTCGGCCTTCTCGGCGCTAAGCATCTGATAAGGCGTCATCCATTTGACGCCCAATCCCTGGCAGGCGAGCGGGATCTTGATCCGTTTCGTCGAGCCGTCGAGCACTTCATGCGTCACAACTGTGTGGCCATCCGCGTGCGCGCGCGCCACGAGTTGGTAATCGGCAACGCCGAGAAAAGTATTCACCGCTGCAGCCGCAAAACCGCTATTGGCTACCCACGTGCTGGTTGCGGTCAGGCTGCCTACAACCGCGGCATTTGGCTCTAAGAAGAATTTGTTGTCTCGCGCGGCCGCCCAACTGGCAAGTTGATCTTTACCGACTTTCAATTCGTTGCCGATTTCTTCGATGCTAAAGACCACATTAGCGGAGTTGGCGGCTAGGAGCCACTGCCAGAAGGCCGGACAGAAGTCGAATCCGTACTGCAGGTTCTTGGCTTGAATGAATATGTTGGCGTCCAACAGATACGGCATCTACGCAACAACGCCGAGGCTCTTCGCGAGCTCGGTTAGCGTCGATACCTTCTTGAATCCAAGAAGGCGAAAAGCATCTTGGTAGAGTGTCCGGCCCCCGAGCGTGCTGGCGATCAGCGCGCGCGTGAATCTCTTACTGGCGCGAATGGGAAGCGTGTTGTAGAAGTTTCCGCCCGATCCACTTCGATCCAGATCCAACGCCAGAATCCGCTCCATCTCCGCCTCATACGCGTCCCGATACTGAGAGCGAGTTAGGTGGCCGGCATCATGGACGCGGCGGAGAATAACTAGGGTACTTACACGAAAGAGTGCAGCGAGGCGATTGAGTTCCTCTGTCAGGTCGCTTCCCCCTCGATACTGCTCGCGAATCGCTGGCAGCGGGACTAAGAGTTCGGCCGCCACTTGGTTGCACCACCGTTCCACTGTGTTTTCACCTGGAATTTCTGCGGTCGCATTCGAAAGAGCAGTCGTTCCGATCCACAGATGGGCAAGCTCGTGAGCCAGCGTGAATATTTGGGCAGCCTTTGTGTCGGCTCCGTTGAGGAACAGAAGCGGAGCTAGTGGATCGGATAGGGCGAAACCGCGAAATTCCTCCGGATCTAGAACTCGATGGGTGTTGCTGCCCACCACACCGCTGACCATGACCAACACTCCGGCACTCTCAGCTCGTTCGGATAAACCCGAAAGCGCACCGGTCCAGCTCGAGTACTGCAGTCTTGCGGCTAGCCCAAAGCCAAGGGTGTCCCGCATAGCAGCCGCAACTTCAACAATGTTGTCGTCTACGCTGGCGGATCCTACAAACGCGACAGGGTCCTCTTGGATGGACTGCGCGTACGTTATGTACCACTCCTGCCGTTGCTGACAGATGTAGACGGTATCGAGGAGGTCGGGACTGGGACGCTCCACTCCTGCCCTCGCCATAGTTCGGAAGTCAGGTATCGGGACCGACTCCTCGGGGGGAACTCGCAGGAACAGGAATCCAGCAGGGGTGTGAGTTGCCGATGCGAAACTCTCCAGTTGCTTGAGCGTCGGTTGCTCCTCACCCGCTTCCCAGGCCGCGAGCTTCGGAAAGCGAATCGCAAGGCGCTCCTCCGGGATCCGAGAGCGTTCGCGCGCCCATCTGAGTACGGTCGGCTCGACCTGTACCCGAACCACGCTAGGCATTGTGCCGGAAGTTCGAGCCCGCAGGGCCGCTACTGAATGACGGGACGGCGGAAATTCGTCTGGACCACCGCTCACGGGACGTATCTCGGGCGCCAGCCTTGAACCGAACTCGGCAGCAAGACGGTCTCCATTTGGGGCCTACGAAGCAGCTGCTTTTATGATTGCCACAGTAAGGCGAAGATGAAAGCCAGGGCTCCGATTGAGCCTCGAGTGCCTGACCGATGTGGATCCAGGTCGTCATCAGGTCGGTAATGGGCGTGACATTGGGCGCCGAATCGAGAAAGAGCGTGGAAACCTCCAGGCGTTTGCGTGCGAAGTTAGGAGGTCACAGCTAAATGTGGAACCCTGCCTGTTTCGTCGACACCGTTGGGCATCGGTGGCGGTGTTGATGCGACGGCCACGAATAGATCCAGCGCGATTTACCTCCGGAGCTTTTCGGCGCACGCTACCTGCGGACCGCGCGCGCGAAAACCCTGGGTGTTAAGACGAAGCCGGCCCGAGTGCCTTCAGCTCATTCTTGTACGCCAGGTACAACGGGTGCATCGGCTCACCGCCTTTGGTGAATCCGAAAACCCGGATGTCGCCAAGGCGCTGCAGCATTGCCAGAACCTCGCGACCTCGGCCGTGCGCGGCGCCATGTGCACCCCAACACGGCACAATGCGATGGGAGGTGCGCGCTGCAGCCGCGAGGCATCTAAAGTTCTCCGGCCCAATCGGATCGGCAGCCGACTTCAGCGCGCGGGGGTCGGTAACCCTGAACGCATAAAGGTTCGTCAGGATGAGAAAGCCGAATCCTTGTCGACGGGCAAAGCCGATCAACCGTCGCACGGTCGGGTCGTCGGAAGACTCGTCGGCCGTTGAGGGGTTGAGACCCACGAAATTCACGACTGCCCGATTGGGAAAGCCCGTCTCACGCACCAGCTGATAGCGGTAAACCCGGTCCTCAGACAACGTCGCGTCTCGGGCCAGGTCTTTCGGCACGATTACGAAATCCCTGCCCCGAAAACCGGTCAGGGATCTATCGCGGGTTGGCCAGCCCGAGGTTCGGCAAGACAAGAATCACCGGTATCAGCACCGCCAAGACAACTATGAAGACGATGATCCCGATCGTCAGCCGGGCACGGCTCGTCATATCTCTGAAAGCGTAGCGCTCCGCAGCGAGCTCAGCTCCTCGAGAGTCGCGGCGCCGACGGCGCCCAGTAGTGGCTCCAGCCGGGCGGCCAGCTGGAGCCTCGGCACTTCGAAGGAATCCCAACGCTCATCGCCCGCGGCGCGGCATGAGAACTCCAGCTCGATCCGGCCCGGGTGGCCGGGGTGCCCGCGATATGCGAGGCGGTTGAAGTCAGCCGAGGGAACGAGCCAGAGTCGTGCAAGCAGGTGCTGCTGAAGGTCGAGGAGGCACACCAGATAGAGAAGGCGGGCGCTCTCGGGTATGGAATCGGCCGGATAGTTGGCAACGGCGACGATCCGGTCCGCATTGTTCAGGTGGGTGGTGCCCTTCACCTGAAGCCAGAGGGCGCCGTAACCCCCTACTTCCGCAACGACGAGGTCGCGGTGGTCGACGTCGGGCTCCATGCGG
Source organism: Nitrosotalea sp. (assembly GCA_035687505.1). Lineage (GTDB taxonomy): Bacteria > Chloroflexota > Dormibacteria > Dormibacterales > Dormibacteraceae > Palsa-870. The sequence continues at coordinate 5,255 of DASRWV010000093.1, read as the reverse complement.
GATGGTATGAGGCGGCCGCGCGAGCCGGCCAGGATCTCGGATTCGACCATCAGCTCGACGAGGGTCCCGAGCGTGGTGCCCTCGATCATCCGGACTAGGTTAGTTCAGGTTGATTATTAGGAACGTTTGGGGCCAAACAAACGTAATCCGCGATTCCGAATCGTGTGTTTCGCGTCAACCGACCGAGCGCCGCTTCTACTTCTCCTGCCGCTGGCGGACGCGGGCTTCGACGCCGTCTAGCAAGATCTCCAGTGCAGAGGCTGCCTGCTTTGATGGTCTCAGTTCCACCGTCGGCGCAGTCGGTGCCGGCGTGCTGCCGGCCTGAGTGTCGAGCGTGAGCTGCACGACACCACTGTTGATACGTAGCTCGTAGCGATCCGCCGCCTTCGCTGCTCCCTCGCTTTCCCAATGCACGTCGTTGATGACTGCTGGAATCGAGTAGTCATCGAGTTTCAATCGCAACGCTCCGCTGTGACAGTCGGCGATCACCGCGACACCGGGCGCCCGGTGCAGGGTGACGCCGACCACGCCGCTGGAGATGTCGATCGGCACGATGCCGCTAGGCGGAGGCAGGAAGCACTCGACCTTCGCGGCGCCGCTGTCCACCTTGATCTCGCGGATGTCTATGCCGCTCGCATCGACCACCGTGTTCCACGTCGCGCCGTGAATCTTGAAACGCCATGAGTGACGTGGATTGAGCTCGATCTCGCCGAGCCCTACACCACGCAGTCGCCGCACAACGACGGTCTCACCGCGAACGACAGCCGACGGCGCAGCGGTGCCCTGGTCGGCGGCCACCCTGATCAGCGCGTCCATGTCTGAGCCGGCGTGCACGACAACCCCGCGCGAGCCTGTGTCGATGGCGACCCACGCCGCGTCATCTGCTGGTGGGACATGGCTTTCGGGCCGCTTGCGGGCGGTGATCACCTGGACCATCACCGCCAGCGCGACCTCACCGGCTTCGGCGGGCTGCAGCCCCGCGCTTTGCAGGTGAAGTTTCAGGTCGGCAAAAGTACCGCTGCGTTCAAGAGCGTCCGGAACTTCGAGGAGGATGCGGTCAGCGTCCTTCTGGCGGGCAACCCGGATGCCCAGGACCGTGCCCGCGTCGAGCACAGCCTGGCGCCACGGTGACGGACGGTGCGTGGCGGGCACGGATTTCAGGATCGAGTCAGCCAGAAGCTCGATCAGCTCCCGGCGGTCGCGGACATGCCAGTAGAGCGAGGCCGCTTTGACATCGAGCTGGTCGGCGAGCGCCCGCATCGACAGGCCCTCCAGTCCTTCCTCCTGGAGGAGCTCCAATGCGGCCTGGACGAGCCGGTCCCTCGTCAGCCCGTCTTTGACATTCTTTGGCGTCATGCTTGCAATCCTAACACTGTTAGGGATATGATGCCGCTCGTCCCCACTAACACCGTTAAGGAGTCTAAGTCATGCAAGCGAGAGTCAGGAGTCAGATTCGGTTCAAAGGCCCAGAGATGGAAGGGCCGATAGCGCGCTGGTACGCCAAGCTCCGCCGCTCGGGAAACCAGCTCGAGGAATACAGGAAGCAGGCAGCGCAGCTGACGGAAGGCCTGCCGGCGGGCGCGAAAGTGCTCGAGGTGGCACCCGGCCCCGGGTACCTGGCCATCGAGATGGCGCGACTCGGTTTTCACGTGAGCGCCCTGGACATCAGCCGGACGTTCGTCCAGATCGGAAACGACACCGCCCGGCAGGCAGGAGTCAGCATCGACTTCCGCCAGGGCGACGCCGCCGTCATGCCGTTCGAGGCGGAATCCTTCGACCTGATCGTGTGCCAGGCGGCTTTCAAGAACTTCATGCACCCCGCCAGCGCGCTGGACGAGATGCATCGGGTGCTGCGCAGCGCTGGCACGGCGGTGATCCAGGACATGAGCAGCGACGCATCCCACGCCGACATCGAGGATGAAGTGCGGAGGATGCGGCTTGGCTGGTGGAGCTCCTTCACCACCAAGGCCACGCTGGAGATGCTCCGGCGACGGGCCTACTCCCCAACTCGTTTCGAGCGCCTCGTCGCCGCGAGCCCGTTCCGGAAGTGCGAAATCAAGACGCAGGGGATCGGCCTCGAAGTGCGCGTGACCAAGGAAGGAGGAACCGATGGCCACGGTTCGTAATCACCCAATAGCGACAGATGGCGCTGCCCGCCCCTGGCTGGCGCTCGGCGCCGTGGCGGGCCCGGCGCTGTTCACGCTCGGATGGTTCGTTCTCGGCTTCATCAGCCCGGGCTACACGATGTGGGGTGTCCACGTCGCGCCCTATTCGCCAATCAGCCAGCCCCTGAGCGGGCTCGGCCTGGGGCCGACCGCGCCATTCATGAACGCGGCTTTCATCCTGAGCGGGCTCTTGATGGTGGCCGGCGCAGTGGGCGTGTTCCGTGCCATTCCCGAGCTGAGTCCCATCGCGCGAGGGACCTGCACCTTACTGCTCGCGATACCAGGGCTGGGTGCTGTGATCGATGGCATCTTCACCCTGGAGACGATCTTCTTCCACGCCATCGGATTCGGGCTCGCGCTGACCACGGTGGTGGGATTTCCCGTCATCGGCCTTTTCCTCCGCCGGGTCCCGAGCTGGAGGCGATTTGGCACCTGGCTGCTGCTCGGCGGACCACTGACCCTGGCGCTGGCGGTCCTGTACTTCGCGACGTTTACGCCGACGGTCGAAGGCAGCATGCACGGCATCGCCGGGCTGACCGAGCGCGTCCTCGTCCTCGAGCTCGACGCCTGGTACGTGGCCCTCGGCTGGCTGGCCTTCCGCCGGAGCAGCCTTGACGTCAGGCTCCAGAAGGCTGTATAGTCGATGTCGATCAATCGATGCCTACTAATCGACGGCTACCAAGGACCTTGCTGGCGCTGGCAGTGCTCGAGCTGCTCGGCGAAAGGCCCATGCACCCCTACGAGATGAAGCAGACGATGCACGAGCGCGGCACAGAGAGGGCGATTCCCCTGAAGGCGGCGTCGATCTACGACACCGTCGAGCGACTGACTCAGGCCGGCTTCATCGAGCCGATCTTGACCAACCGGGATGGTCGCCGGCCCGAGCGGACGATCTATCAACTCACCCCGGCCGGGGCGGACGAGCTGGACACGTGGCTGCGGGAGCTGCTCGAGCAGCCCACTCGGGAGTACCCGCACTTTGGCGCCGCTCTCATGTTCGTGGGCGCCCTCCGCAGCAAGGAGGAGGCGATCAAGGTTTTCGAACGCCGCGCAATTCTCTTCGAGGCCGAGATCGCCGCCGTAGACGCGATCCTGAAGGGACTACCGCCCGACCTGCCACGGCTCTTCGCCATCGAGGACGAATACACGCAGGCCATGCGCAGGGCGGAGCTCGAGTGGATTCGGCGCATCATCGCCGAGCTGACGGCGGGAACCCTCGAGTGGCCGCAGATGCTCGAAACGCGCGAGCGGCCTATGAGCTGAGCAATCTGAAATCACCGGCCCCCGGAGCGTGAACTCCAAGGGGCCGCAGAGCAACCCCGAGCGCGGAGTGAACCGGCACCCGAGACGTCCAACCGAAGGATAGCCGGGTCTGCTCCGAGCCACCACCAAAAGGAAATAGACCCGTGAACGCCCTCCGTAAGCACCCAATGGCCGCGCTGGCAGTGCTCAGCCTCGGCCTCTTCATGACCCTGCTCGACCTGACCATCGTCAACATCGCGATCCCGTCGATGGTCGACAGCATTCACGCTAGCCTCGACCAGATCCTGTGGGTGCTCAACGCCTACAGCCTTCTCTATGCGGTGCTGCTCATCACCTCGGGTCGGCTCGGCGACATCTACGGTCCGCGCAACGTCTTCGCCGTCGGCATCGCGATCTTCACCGCTGCTTCAGCGGTCAGCGGTTTTGCGCAGGACCCGACGCAGCTGATCGTCGCCCGCGCCACGCAAGGTGTGGGTGCGGCGATTCTCGCGCCGCAGGGACTGCCGATCATGATGTCGCTCTTCCCCGTCGACCGCCGCGGCGGCGTGTTCGCCGTCTACGGAATCCTGGCCGGACTCGCGGTCGTTGCCGGCCCGACGGTGGGCGGTTTTCTCGTCGAGCACTACGGCTGGCGCTCCATCTTCTACGTGAACATCCCGTTCGGCGTCCTCACGTTCGCCCTCGCGTTCCTCTTGATCCCTGACCTGCGCCCGGGCCGCAAGCACCGCCTCGACCTGCTCGGAGTGGCGCTCGCCACCGCCGGCCTGTTCAGCGTGATCTTCGCCCTCATCGAAGGACAGCGCTACGACTGGGGCACTGTCACCGGCTGGATCACCATCCCGGAAATCGGCGTCGCCGGAGTGGTCTTGCTGGCTGCCTTTCTCCTTTACCAGTGGCGGCGCCAGCAGGCCGAGCCCCTGCTTCCGTTCGCAGTGTTCAAGGACCGCAACTTCACCCTGATGACTCTGGTCATGGCGGCGATGGGCTTTGCGATCCTTGGCTTCTTCCTTCCGTTGACCATCTACATGCAGTCGGTGCTCGGCCTCACCGCACTCGAGGCTGGACTCACGATTGCAGCTCAGCCGCTGGCGATGATGGTGGGATCAGGCGTGGCCAGCAGCATGGTGCAAAAGGTCAGCGGCAAATGGCTGCTGATCCCCGGGCTGCTCTTGTTCGGCGCCGGCGTCGCTTACATCGACCTCGTGGCCCAGGCCGATTCGGGGCGCTGGACCTTTCTCCCCGGGCTGATCATCAGCGGGCTCGGAATGGGCTGCGTGTGGACCCCGGTGTTCAGCATCGCCACGCGCAACCTCGACCCCAAGCTGGCCGGCGCGGCTTCCGGGGTGATCAACACCATCCAGGAACTCGGCACCGTGGTCGCCAGCGCAGTCGTCGGGGCCTTTCTCCAGAACCGTCTCGCGACGGCGCTTCACGACCAGGCGGTGGTCCGGTCGGCGCAGCTGCCCACCGAGCTGCGCGCGCGCTTCGTCGACGGATTCAGCCACGCGGCGCGCAACGGATTCGAGGTCGGGGCGGGCCAGTCAGGAGCGAGCTTGCAGCTGCCGCCCGGCGTCCCGGCGGACGTGGTCCAGATGCTCCAGACCGCCGCTCACTACGTCTTCACTCACGCCTTCGTCGACGCGATGAGGCCGACCATGGTCCTGCCGATCGTGATCATCGCGATTGTTGCCGCAGGCACGTTCTTCGTCCGCGCGGACAAGCCCTCCGCCGAGGCCCATCGGGCCGAGGAGCAAGCGGCGGTAGCCTAACCTTCTATCTGATGGCGAAGAAGCTCGCCGAGTACGAGGCCAAACGCGATTTCAAGAA
>DASRWV010000092.1:0-9122 GCA_035687505.1 Nitrosotalea sp. | reverse complement strand
TGGCGCGAACACCGGCGGCATGGGCGCCTATTCGCCACCGAAGTCGGTCGACGATGCACTTGTCCAGGAGGTGGTTGACCGCGCCATACGTCCGGCGATCGGCGAGCTTGCCGCCGGTGGCGACGAGTTCCGAGGCGTCCTGTACGCCGGAGTCATGCTCACCCCGGACGGCATCCGCATCATCGAGTTCAACGCCCGCTTCGGCGACCCGGAAGCGCAGGTCGTGTTGCCTCGCCTGCAGAGCGACTTCGTGGCGATGGCGCTGGCGGCCGCGAAGGGAACCCTGGGGGACTTTCCGGACCTGCGCTGGGGCAGCCAGGCCTGCGTCGGCGTTGTCGTCGCCTCCGCGAACTATCCGGATGACGCAACCATGCAGACCGGCTTCCAGATCCGCGGCCTGGCTGAGATGCCGGCCGGCGCGATGATCTTTCACGCCGGAACCCGATTCGAGCCCGGCAAGGGGCTCGTAACTGATGGAGGCCGCGTCCTGACCTCAACCGCACTCGGCGAAACGGTGGCGCAGGCCAGGGAAAAGGCGCTGGCCGGGGCCCGGCAGGTACGATTCCAGGGGGCTTTTTTCCGCTCCGATATCGCTGAGGAGGCGGTCTAGTGCAGCCAGTGGTCGGCGTCATCCTCGGCTCCAAGTCCGACCTGCCACTCATGGAGTCGTGCGTCAAAGTGCTCCAGGAACTAGGGCTCGAGCATGAGATCAAGATCTGCTCTGCGCACCGCAATCCGCGAGGGGTGATGGAGTGGGCATCGTCAGCTCGCGAGCGCGGGCTGAAGGTCGTCATCGCCGCAGCGGGCGGCGCGGCCCATCTGCCCGGCGTGGTCGCCGCCTGGACGGATCTGCCCGTGATCGGCGTGCCGGTGCCCACACAGCACCTGGGCGGAGTTGATTCGCTCTATTCGATAGTGCAGATGCCGGCCGGGATCCCCGTTGCCACGGTCGCCATCGGCGAGCCTGGCGCCAAGAATGCCGCGTGGCTGGCGGCCAGGATCATCGGCCTGAGCGACGAAGACGTTGAACGTCGTCACGCCGAAAAGCGCGCGGCTCTCGCCACGTAGATGGCCAAGAAGAAAGCTCGCGTCAGGCTGGTCGACACGACGTTTCGTGACGCGCAACAATCGCTGCTCGGCGGGAACCTCAGAAGCGATGAGATCATCCCGATCGCCAAAAAGATGGACTCCATCGGTTTTGCCGCAATGGAGGCGTTTGGCGGCGCCACCTTTGAGACGCAGCTCCGCGCTCACGAAGATCCATGGGAATTCCTGCGCAAGCTGACCAAGGTCACTCCAAACACACCTATACAGGCGCTGATCCGAGGTCAGAACCTGGTCGCCAAGCGCAACTTCGCCGATGACGCCGTCGAGCTCTTCGTCAAGCACGCGGCGAAATGCGGCGTGGACGTTTTTCGAGTCTTCGACCCCCTCAACGACCTTCGCAACATGGAGTCGACCATCGCTGCTGCTCTGAAGGCCAAGAAGAGGGTCCAGGGAGCGCTCAGCTATGCCGTCTCGCCCGCGCATAACCTCGAGCTGTGGGCCTCGCTGGCGAAGGGCCTCGTCGACATGGGCTGTCATGAGGTCGTGATCAAGGACACGTCAGGCCTGCTCAGCCCTCAGGCGACATGGGAGCTGGTCACCGCGCTGAAGCAGGTGGTCGACGTGCCTATCGACATCCACTCGCACTGCTCCAGCGGCATGGCTCCCATGGCCTACATGGCGGCTGTAGAGGCAGGGGCAGAAGTTCTCGACGTGGCCATCTCGCCGCTTGCGTGGGGCACGTCGCAGCCCGCGGCTGAAAGCGTGGTGGCGGCCCTTCATGGCGGCGAGTACGACACGGGCCTGGACCTCGACAAGATGTGGGACGTCCAGCACGACGTCGAGGATCTCAAGCAGCGGCACATCGAGCACCTGAGCCCGTTCGCCGACCGTGTCGACGCGAGCATCCTCCGCTACCAGATGCCCGGCCAGATGCTGGAGGACATCCATCGCCAGCTTGGAGCGCACAAAGCAGACGCTCAGATCGCCGAGACATTGGAAGAAGCAAATCGCGTGCGGCGCGACCTTGGCTATCCGCCGCTGGTGGCGCCGATCCGGCAGATGATCGCGGCGCAGGCCGTTTACAACGTGATCGGCGGCGACCGCTATGCGACGGTGACGCAGGAGCTGAAGGACTACCTTCAGGGTCTCTACGGTAGGCCGCCGATCCCGGCGGATCCTGAGCTGCGACGGCTGGTCCTGGGCCGCGAGGAGCCGATCACGATCCGGCCGGCTGACCTCCTCGAGCCGCAGGTCGGGCTCGCACGGCAGCAGATCCGAAAGTTGGGCTACGAGCCGACTGACGACAACGTGCTCATCCACCTCATGTTTCCAGGCCTCGCGCAAGACTATTTCCGCGGCCCTGAACGAAAGGCGAGCGAAGGATCGAAACCAGAGCCGGTCGCAGCTCCGGCGGCGCCGGCCCCACCGCTTTCGCCCGAGGTGGCGGAACCTGCGGACCCACCGCCTCCCGCGGTCTCGACCGCCGAGTTCGAAGTCGAGGTGGAGGGCGAGGTGTTCAAGGTGCGGGTCACAGGTGCTGGCATGACCGTCACGCCCGGCGCTGGCGGGCCCTCGGGCCCCTCGACAGCGGCGCCGCCGCCCAAGACTGGCGAAGGTACGGTGATCGCGCCCATGCAGGGCTTGATCGTCAAGCTCCCCGTGAAAGCGGGCGACAGCGTGAAGCTGGGCGACGTGGTCGCAGTGCTGGAGGCGATGAAGATGCAGAACGATATAGTCACGACAGTCGCCGGAAGAGTCAGCCACGTCTACGTCAAAGAAGGCGAGGTCGTCAGTCCCAACCAACCCCTCCTGGCCGTGGGTTGATCAAGAGCAAGCTCTTCGACAAGGTCCTCATCGCCAATCGGGGCGAGATCGCCATCCGAGTGATGCGCGCGTGTCGGGAGTTGGGCATCCCGACGGCGGCGGTTTACTCGGACGCCGACCGCAATGCAATCCACGTCCGCTACGCGGACGAAGCCCATCACATCGGCGCAGCGCCGGCTAGCGAGTCCTACTTGCAGCTGGAGCGCATCGTCAAGGTTGCGCATGATTGCGGCGCGGATGCGATCCATCCGGGCTACGGGTTCTTATCCGAAAAGGCTGCCTTCCCTGATGCATGCGAGGCCGCGGGCATCCGGTTCATTGGGCCGCCCGCATCGGCGATGCGCGCGCTCAGCTCGAAGATCGCTTCGCGACAGCTCGCGATAGACAACGGAGTCGCGGTCACGCCAGGCAGTGGCGCCGTCGATCCGTCCGGAGCCCTGGCCGCCGCCCAGGCGATTGGCTTTCCGGTCATGGTCAAACCGTCGGGAGGCGGCGGTGGGATCGGGATGAAGGTTGTCGAATCAGAGCACGAGCTGGCGGCGGCGATCGAAAGCAGCGCCCAGGCAGCTCGGTCCGCGTTCGGCGATCCGACGGTCTACATCGAGCGCTACATTCGCAAGCCGCGGCACATCGAGATCCAGGTCATCTGCGACAGCCACGGCAACGCCGTCCACCTGGGGGAGCGCGAATGCTCGATTCAGCGCAGGCATCAGAAGATCATGGAAGAAACGCCGTCGCCGGCCGTCACCGCCGACATCCGTGCGGCGATGGGCGCTGCCGCGATCCGCGCCGCCAAAGCCGCCGGCTACGTCAACGCCGGGACTGTGGAGTTCATCTTCAACGAAGGCGACTTCTACTTCCTGGAGGTCAACGCACGACTCCAGGTCGAGCATCCGATCACCGAGGCGGTGACCGGGATCGACATCGTGAAAGAGCAGATCCGGATCGCGGCGGGCCTGGAGCTGAGCTTCACACAGCAGGACGTGACCTGGACCGGGCACGCGATAGAGATGCGCATCAATGCCGAAGATCCCGTGCGCAAGTTCCTCCCCAATCCCAAGCGCATCGCGCGCTGGGTTACGCCCGCCGGCCCGGGAGTACGTGTCGATTCAGGCTTCGGCCCAGGGTCCGACGTGCCGCCGAACTACGACTCGTTGATTGCCAAGCTGATCGTTCATGGCAGCGACCGCGCTGAGGCGATCGCGCGCGCCCGTCGCGCGCTGCGAGAGTTCGTCGTGGTTGGACCCGCGACCACGATCAGCTATCACCGCGCGATCCTCGAGAACACCGATTTTCGTTCCGGCAATCTCAGCACCCGGTTCATCGAAGACCATCCGGACCTCGTCGAGCAGGCCAAGACGTTGTCAGGCGAGACGTCGCCGTTCGACTATGGACCCGATCCCCGACACGTCGCTGCGGCCGCGGCTGCGGTGGCTGCGGTGGTGAGACAGAAATAGCGAAAGACCTGCCGCAACCCGACAAGGGCCGGCCGTTCGATGTCGTGTCCACGACGATTGCCGGCCGCTCCGGTCCCTTTGCCCTGCGTGAAGACGTCATCCGGTTTCCGGATGGGGATGAGGCCATCTACTCGGTGCTGACGAACCCCGACTCGGCTTTTGTCGTCCCGTACTTCGAAAACGGCGATACCGTCCTGGTCCGGCAGTGGCGTCATGCCTGGGAAGAGTCGTCCTGGGAGGTGCCGGCGGGAACGTTCAACGAAAACGAAGCCCCACTCGAGTGTGCGAAGCGCGAGCTGGCGGAGGAAACTGGACTCATCGCCTCGAGGTACACGTCGTTGGGCGTCGTGCACGGCGCGGCGTTCCTGACCGGCCGGGCGCACCTGTTCCTGGCCGAGTCGATCACCGAGTCGGAGCGCAACCCAGAGCGGTACGAACAGGACATGGAAGTGCATCGCCTTCCATTCACTGACGCGTTCGAGGCCGCGCTAAACGGGCAGATCGCCCATTCCGGATCGGTGACCGCGCTGAGCCGGGCAGCGCGGGCGCTAAAACTGATCTAGTTCGATTGGTTCTGCGACGGCGACGGTGAGGGCGACGGCGAGACCGGAGGCTTGACCACGATGCCGGTCTGGTTCTTCACAGCGGGTCCCAGCAGCTGGAGGTTGTACTCCGAAGCTACGTTGTGTCCGAGCACGTCGCGCAGCGCCGGAAGCACGACGAGCTTGTACTGTGCCCCCGGCCTGAGCTCCAGGCCGGTGATGGTCACAGTCCGGTTCGCATAGGTGGTAGTGGCTTCGACCTGCTTGCCCTTGGCATCCACGAGGACTACGCTGTCCGTCACTGTTCCCGGGTCGAGGTCGCTGTCGAAGGCGACCTGGATGCTGCCGGCAGCCACGACCACGCCCACGACCGCCGCTCCCTTCCCCAGGTCGCGCCGCGTGCCCGATGTCGCCTGGTCGATGAGGAGCTGCCTGGTCGTGGCGTCGCGGATGATCGTCAGGGTCTCTTCGAAGTCGGCGACGTCGAGCTTGCCTTGAGTCAGCACGATGCGGACGACGAACCTCGCGGTGTCGGGCTGCGTGCTGGTGATCTGCTGGGTGAGGACGTAGAACCGGGTGAAGCGCGGCTCGCCGCTGATGACCAGGCTCAGCCCGCCGCTCGAGTAAGCCTGCTTGCCGTTCGCGTCGAGATAGATCGCGGCCTCATCGCCCTGGCCCTTGAGCCGCGCCTGCATGAACTTGGTGAACGTCGCCGTAGCCAGTTCCATCACAGTCGGCTGTGGCGGCAGGAGCGGAGCAGATGCCGTCCAGAGCGCGCCTCCGCGGAAGAAGGCAAAGGCGGTTCCATTGGGAGCCCACACCGGAAGGTGATAGGTCCCGTTGGCCAGCTTCGTCCCTGACGTACCGTCGGGGCGCACCTGAAAAAGGTCGCTGTCGCTGCCGATGAGGATGGCGTCCTGGCTCGACCAGCTGGCCTCGCCCGACGTAAGCGTGCTCACGTTGTTGCCCTGCGTGTCCGACAAGACGAGGTGGTCGGCGCCGCCATAAAGAAGCTGCGTGCCGCTCGGTGACCATCCATAGAACGCAGCGCTCGCCTGGCCGAGCTGCGTGCTCTTTGCCGTCGCAATTTCGAGCAGGAAGAGCTTCTGGTCTTGGCGATACACCGCGTGCATGACGTCACTTGCGATGGACAGCACGCTCACGTCGCCGGTGGTCGGAAGAGGCGCAAGCTGCATCGGTTTGCTCACTCCCTGCGCGTACAACCCGTCAGAGGTGGCCCACACAACCTTGTCTTTGGCCCAGCCGACCATTGTTGCGGCGGGCGTCACCACGACCTCCGCGGTGGTGCCTGCCGCAAAGGTGAGGATCTCGATCTTGCCGGCGCGGATGTAGGCGAGCCGGTCGCCCGCCGGCGCGATCACTGGCGACGAGGCGCCGTCAGGGGCGATGATCGTCACGTCCCCGCCCTTTGCGGGAACCACTTCGAGCGCGCCTTTCACCGTGACGAAATACACGGTCGACGAATCGGCCGACCACTGCAGAGGCGAGCTGACTCCGCCGCCCAGCGGGGCGAGCTGGCGCTCACCGGTGAGAAGCGACGTCGGGCTGGCGGGCGCGCGCGGGGTGGGTGAGGGTGACGGAGTTGGAGGCGCCGGCGGCTGGGTGACGAAGGTGATCGTCCCCGCGCTTGGAAGGTGCTGACCGGTGGCCGTCGTGGCGCCCGGCCCGATCGTCACCTGGTACTGAGTGTTCGGCGCGAAGTTGCCGCTGGTCGGCTGGACGGCAAGCGTATTGATTTGCCAGGAGTACGTCACGTTGGTCGCGGGCGCGATCTGCACCGCGGCCTCAGTGGTCCGATGGTCCATCGGCTGGTTGAACTTGACGAGGATCGGCTGCTGCAGAGCGATCCCGCTGCCGCCGTCGATCGGGCTGAGGTAGGAGACGTCGCTGGACGCGCTCTGATGTGTCGTCGTGTACACGACGACCGAGGCGATCAAGAGCAGGCCCGCCGTCGCGCCGACCCACGCCATGCCCGGAGGCGCGAATGCACGCTTCCACCACGATGGCCGGCCTTCGCCCATCTCCCAGGCCTGGTGCATCAGCTGGCGGCGCAGCTCGGACTGGAAGGCGTCGTCGAGGGGCGGCTCCGGACGCACGGCAGAGCTCAGCAGCTCGCCGAGGCGGAGCAGCTCCTTGTCCTGGAGGACGTCGTCGAGCTCGGGATCGTGGCGCATGCTCATTCGACCGGCCTCAAGGCGTCAGCCTCGTCGCGGAGCCGGCTCACGCCGCGGTGGATCAAAAGCTTGACCGCGCCGGACGTCTTGCCCATCGCGACCGCTATGTCCTCGATCTTCATGTCCTCCTGGAACTTGAGCACCAGAGCCGTTTTCTGTTGGGCGGGCAGGGCTTCGACCAATCCCCAGATGCGGCGGATCTCGTCCCTGTGAGCAGCGAGGTCTTCGAGTGCCGGTCCGGCGACCGACAAGTCGTGGAAATCGTCGATTGATTGCGCCGGACGCAGCGTCCGGTAGCGATCCGCGATGGCGTTGACTGCGATCTGGTAGAGCCAGGCAGCAAAAGGACGCCCCGTGTCCTGGTACCGGGGCATGGCCTTCAGAGCCTTCATGAAGATCTCCGAAGTGACGTCTTCTGCCGCGGTTTGCTCCCTCACTCTTGAATACACGAACCTGTAGATCTGCTGAAAGTGCCGGTCGTAGAGCGCCCCGAACTGTCGGGGATCCTGCTTGGCGCGCTCAACGAGGTCTCCCTCCTCGTCGCGCAGCAGGTCGCTCACCGGCCCATCAGCCTGTGGCGTTTCAAACGGGCGCTCTCGTGAGGTGGTTACGAGCTTCGGGAGCCGTGACTCTCATATAAGCCGCCATCGATTATCAAGCCGGGCGGCCCGGCGAACCGGTTCGAGGCCACTCCCACAGCATCTTGGGCCCACAATGGTCCCAACCACCAGATCTGCTTGTGCCGTCGGCCCGTATAATCGTGCCGTCCCCCGGTGATCATTGGGAGCCGGCACTTTTCTTGATCGAGCGATACTCTCCGCCTGCGATCCGGGCGGTCTGGTCCGACCAGCACCGATTCGAGCTGTGGCTCCGCATCGAGATCCTGGCGTGCGAGGCCTGGGCCGATGTCGGACGCATCCCTGCTGCGGCTCTGCCGAAGATCCGCAAGGGGACTTTCGACGCCGCCAAGATCGCCGAGGTCGAGGCCCGCGTCGGACATGACGTGATCGCCTTTCTCACCGTCCTCAACGAATCGATCGGCCAGCCGGAGGCGCGCTACGTCCACCTCGGGATGACGAGCCAGGACCTCAACGACACGGCAATGGCGGTCCAGATCGTCGAGTCAGCGCGGATCATCGCCACCGATCTGGCCGCCGTGCGCGAGGCCGCGGCCGACCTGGCGATCCGCCACCGCCGCACGCTGATGGCCGGGCGCACCCATGGCATCGTGGCCGAGCCGATCACGTTCGGTTTCAAGGTGGCGGGCTGGGTAGCGGAGCTCGACCGGGCGCAGGAGCGGCTGGGGCGCGCGACCGAGGAGGTTGGCGTCGGGCGGGTGAGCGGCGCCGTTGGCACTCACGCCACCATCGACCCGAAGGTCGAGGAGTACGTCTGCAAAGAGATGGGTCTCCGCCCGGACACCGTTTCGACCCAGGTGGTCGCTCGAGACCGGCACGCAAGCTTCATGTCAGCGCTCGCGCTGGCGGCAGGCACGCTGGAGCGGATCGCGACCGAGATCCGTCACCTTCAGCGCAGCGAGGTCGGCGAAGCGTTCGAGCCATTCGGCAAGGAGCAGAAGGGCAGCTCGGCGATGCCCCACAAGCGGAACCCAGTCCTCACCGAGCGGGTTTGTGGTCTGGCGCGTGTCGTCCGCGGACACCTGGTGACCGCGCTCGAGAACACTGCGCTATGGCACGAGCGCGACATCAGCCACTCGTCCGCCGAGCGGATCATCTTCCCGGACGCCTGTGCCGCGGTCGACTACATGTCCCAGGAGATGGGCAAGGTCCTTCGCGGCCTGGAAGTTCGTCCGGAGAAAATGCTGCGCAACCTGCAGCTCGGCGGTGGAGTGGTGTTTTCCCAACGTGTCCTGCTGGCGCTGGTCGACAGTGGAATGTCACGCGAGGATGCGTATGTCATTGTCCAGAAGGCGGCGATGGAGGCGACGCAAGGAGACGACAAAGCTGGTTTCCGCGCCATCCTCGAGCAGAACAAAGAGGTCAGCTCGCGGATCGGTTCAAGGCTCGACGAGGTGTTCGACCCTTGGGCCGGCCTCG
>DASRWV010000091.1:0-20653 GCA_035687505.1 Nitrosotalea sp. | reverse complement strand
CACGGCTCCGGCCCAGATGACTGCGGCACCCTCGAGTTCTCTCCTTACCGCTGCTTCCTTCCGGACCTGACGGGGTTCGGAGACCCGAGCTGCGCAGGTCCCGACCTTCAACGCCGTTTGCCGCGGCCAGGCGTGAGAACCTTGACCTCAGCGCGGGAATTCGGTCCGGCTAAGGCGGATTGCCGGTGCAGGGTACCGCCAGCACCCCACTTAGCGCGACCACGACCCATCTTACCCGGGCTCAGCTGTGGCCACCGGCCGTCGCGCGACCCACCCCAGATGCACGAAAGTGGCCACCGTGGTGATCGGGATCACCACCTCGGCGCCCACGACCACGTTCGTCGCGTCCTGGTTCATGAAGCGAAACAGGCAGATGCCCCCGACCAGGATGATGATCAGCGCCGTCGAGATCTGCCCGCTCACCGTGTGCCGCAGCTCCGGACGGCGATGCAGATAGATCAGCACCAAGCCGCCGATCGCCGGAAGCAGGTAGCGCGCGACGATCACTGCCGCGAGCCACAGCGGGAAGATCCCGCCCAGCGCGAGCCCGATCGCCACCCCACCCAGCAGCACACCGTCGACCACAGGGTCCAGGCCACCTCCAAGCGTCGACGGCTTGTCGAAACGGCGAGCGATGGTGCCGTCGACGAGGTCGCTCAATCCCGCCAGCGCCAGCACCACGGCCAGCAGGCCCAGGCGCCCCGGCGCCACCGAATAGACGAACGCCGGCGCCGCCAGCTGCGCCCGCGCAAAGGAAACTTGATTGGCCTTGCCCGGTATGAATGCCTCCACCAGAGCGACGACAACAAACCAAGCGGCCAGCAGCCACGCCGGACCAGGCGGACCCGCGAGCCACACCCACAGCAGGCCAAGCACCAGATAGATCACACCGCCAGTGATCCCGACCCGATTGAGCCGCATGGCTCCTAGTGTGCGGGCGGCGATGTGCTCACCGCGGGCGACGGGGCCGCCGGCGGCTTGTATGGTTCCGCGCCCGGGTGTGGGTTGGCCCCGCACGGGAAGCTCGGCTCCCCCGCGCCTTTGAGGAAGATCTCGTTGTACCCACCGGTCGCGATGGACCCGCCGTCATACGCGCACACTTGCCGCGTCACCACGCCGGGAGGCTGAGTCCACATTGCCGGCCACGGGTGCGACGAGTAGTACTCCTCGAGGAATGGCTTCCACACCGAGTTGCCCACGTTCTCGCCGAAGAGAACTCCGGTCGGGCACATCCAGCCGGACGGCGGAAAGTTCGTCGCGAGGTAGGCGTATCCCGAGTTGCACGTGGCACCCGCATCGATGTGCATCAAAGACGCGGCCACCGCAAGGTTCGGCGTGTACCCGATGAAGATCGATCCCGTATATGCCTCCGTCGTGCCCGACTTTCCGGCGACCGGGTGCGACGCGAGGCTCCCGCCCAGCGACAGCTTCACCGGCCCGCGCAGCAGATCTGTCATCAGGTATCCCAGCTCCGGGCTGACGACCTGCACCCGCCCCGCGTTGGCGTCGAACGCCTCGAGCACCTTGCCTTCGGCATCTGTCACACGCAGCACCGGGTGCCGCGTGATGCGGTATCCGCCGTTGTCGAACGCCGAATATGCGGCCAGGTGCTCCGCCATGGAGAGCGGGTCGTGACCCAAAGTCGTCGAGACGCCATCCACGTTCTCGATGGCCGCGGTGACCCCGAGGTTGTGCATGAGGCTGACCACCCGCGCGCCGCCCTCCGATCCGTACGTCCACAGCGCCGGCAGGTTGCGCGATTGCGCCAGCGCGGTTCGCAATGTGATCCACCCCTCGTGCTTGCCGTCCCAATCACTGAACGTATGACCGCCGATCACCCCCACCTCGTCGTTCAACAGGCTCGCCGGAGTGACCAGCCCGGCCTGCAGTGCCGCGGCGTACGTGTAGACCTTGAACGACGACCCGACGCCTCGCCAGCCGAGCGGATCGACGCCGGTCAGGTTGATCTGGCCGCGAATCGCCGCGTTGTTGTAATCGGCGCTTCCGACCATGGCGAGGATCTCGCCGTCCGCCGGGTTCATCACCAGCATCGCGCCTGTGTTCACGCCGCGTTTTGCATAAGTCCCCACTCCGGACTTCACCCATTTGTCCGCCATCACCTGCGTGGGGAGGTCAAGCGTCGTCGTGATGCGCAGGCCGCCTTCGTACAGCGCTTTAGCGCCGTAACGTTGCGTGATGTATTTCACGATGTAGTCGACGAAGTGCGCCGTGAGCGGGTTGTGCTGCGCCGGCTGCGTCTTGCGAGCCTCGATGATCTTGAGGATCAGGTCGCTGTTGAACATCGCGTCGGTCTCGGGTCGCGTCAGGTCGCCCATCTTCACGATGCCGTCCAGGACACCTCGCCACCGATGCTTCGCCGCCGCCACCTGCTCGGGCGTGCCGAAGACGTCGTAGTCCGAAGGCGCCTGCGGCAAGCCCGCTAGGAAGCTCGCCTGCGCCCAGGTCAGGTCGCTCGCGGGAACCTGGAAGTACATCTGGGCGGCAGCCTCCGCGCCATAGGCACCGCTGCCGTAGTTGATCGAGTTGAGGTACAGCTCGAGGATCTGCGCCTTGGTGTACCTCCGCTCCATCTCCTCAGCCAGCAGCAGCTCCCGGAATTTCCTGTTGATCGTCCGCCTCTGTGCCTCCTCGGTGTCGAGCACGTCGTTCTTCACTACCTGCTGCGTGATCGTCGAGCCTCCCAACACTGAAGAGGGGTGCGTGAGGTTGTAGACAACCGCGATCGCCATCCGCCGGTAATCCACTCCAGAGTTCGAATAGAACGTGCGGTCCTCGGTGTCGATGGTCGCCCTCTGAAGCTTCACGCTGATCTTGGTCAGCGGGACCACAGTGCGATTCTCGTGATAGAGCGCCTCGATCAGATTGCCGTTGCGGTCGAGGATGCGCGTCGTCTGGTTGAGCTTGGTCGACTGCAGCGATGTGATCGACGGGAGGTCTCCCGCGAAGTAGTCGACCACGCCGATCGTCCCCGCCGTGGCGACGATCCCCGTCGAGGAGATCACGATCAGGCTCACCAGGGCGAGTCGCATCAGCCAGTTATGCGAGCGGCGCTTCGTGCGGCGCGTTCTGGTTCGGGCTCGAACGCGGCGGCTGCGCGCCTCGGGCGCGCGTTTGCGAGAAGCCAAGGTCGGCGGGACCTCCAGGGACGTTTTCTAGGACGCGTGCTGCGACCGGTAGCCGGGAGCTTACCGCAGTCCTAGCGCTTCTGCTCCCTGGTCCGCCAGGCCCAAGATCGGGCTGGCGAAGAGGCCGTACAGGGCGATCACCGCGCAGAAGGCGACAGCGCCGGCCGAGGACACGCGCGTCAGGACGGGCAAAGCCGAGCCTCGCCGGGCCTCCTCGAGCGGGCTGTGGACGTAAATCAGGCGCAGCGTGGCCGCCGCGGCGGCCAGGCTGAGCACCGAGCCCAGGAGGCCCAGCGCGAGCAGCGCGAAGTGGCCGCTCTGGGCCAGCGCCGCCGCGACAGCGAACTCGCCGAAGAAACCAGCAAGCGGCGGAGCACCCGCAAGCGACAGCACCGCCAGCGCCACACCGGCTGCCCGACCCGGGCGCAGCACGCCCATCCCCGCCCACGACATCGCCCCACCCTCCGCACGTCCCATCACCGCTGGACCGCAAGTCGCCGCCACGGTGAACGCGCCGAGCAAGAACAGAGACCCTGCGATCCCGGCCCGATAGTGCGTGACGAGACCCGCTGCGACCCAACCGATCTGGCCCACGGCGAGGTACGCGATCCGCGTTCGCGGCGCCCGCACCGCCAGTGCCGCGGCGCCACCGCCCACCATCGCCACCGCCGCGATCACCTGCAGGTAGGACGAAAACGCATCCGGGATGGGAGTGAGCGCGGCGAGCAGCTTGATGGCCACGGTCGCTGCAGCAGCCGCGACCAGTCCCAGCACCAGCCCCGCTCCAAGCGGAGATGCACCGAAGCTCGAAGGGATGCCCGCCAGGTGGAATGGCGCCACCGACGCGCGAATCGCCAGGCCGGTAAGAAGGAGGAACACCGGGATGGCCAGGGCGAGGGTTGCGGTGCCGCCGAACAGCACCTGCCGCATCGCCACCAGCTCGATCGTGCCGGACCACGCATAAACGAACGCGAGACCTGTCAGGAGCAGACCGCTGGCTACCGCACCGGTGAGGAGAAGGCGGAGCCCGAGGTCCGGCCGCCGCAGGGCGACGAGGACGACGCCCGCCGTTGCCGCCAGCTCGAGCCCGGCCCACAGACCGACCAGGTCTCCAGCCGACGCGGCGACCATCACTCCCAGAGCCGCGAGCAGCGGCATCGCCAGCGCGATTGAAAGCGAGTCCTCTGCCGTCCAATCCGCGACAGCGAAAGCGATAGTCGCCGTAAGGAGGACGGCGGCCTTGGCGAACAGTGCAAATCGGTCCTGGATCAAGCCGCCTCCGAAATAGGTCCCCAGCGTCGCGCCGGCCCACAGCTCGACCGCCAGCGCGATCAACACCACCGCCGCCGTGGCAGTCGGAACGTGGCGGCGCGCGTACGCAGGGATCCAGCCGAACCGGCCCGCGACGAGGAGGATCACCGCCGATGCGGCGACCAGAGCCTCCGGTACCAACGCGATGTACTTCACTGGCCGGACGCCGGTGTCGGCGTTGGCAGGTCGTATGGCGCGGCCAGCTCGCTGATTCCCGCCGACATGGTCTTCATCAGGCCCGGGTCGAAGATCGGAGCGTCGGTTCCTGGCAGCTTGGGACCGGCTGGAAACACGCCGACCCACAGCAGCGCCCCCGCGAGCAAGCCCAGGTACCACGACTCGCCGAGCGAGGCGTCGGACACGCCGGGAGCGTCAGGATTTGGCACCCCGAACAGCACGCGCCGCAGCAGCATCGCCAGCGCGACGGCCGCGACCGCCAGGCCCGCCGCCACCGCGAATGCGCCGATGGGCTGTGTCTTGAAGGAGCCGAAGAACGTCATGAGCTCCGCCGGGAACGTCGCGAGCAGCGGCACGCCAAGCACCGCGAGCCCGCCGATGATCAACAGCCAGGTCAGGATCGGCATGCGGGGAGCCAGCCCGCCCAGGACCAGCAGGCTGCGCGACTGCGCTCGCTCAGCGAGGGTCGCGCACACGCCGACGATCAGCGCCGCCGCCAGGCCTCCCGTGAAAAGGGAGAACACCGCCCCCGCGATCGAAAGGGGCGACAGCGCCGCGAGGCCGAGGACCGTGATGCCTCCCGGGATCATCGCCAGGTGCGCGGCGGAGTGCCGGATGTCGGCCATGCGCAGGGCCGCCAAAGCGGCATACCCGACGGTCAGCGCGGCGAGCGCCGCCAGCAGTGGTGCCAGCAGCTGGGCGGCAGCCGGCTCGGCGGCGACCAGCGCACGTAATAGAAGGTATGCGCCAAGCCTTGTCGCGGTCCCAGCCACGACCACGGTCACGCCGATCGGCGCCTCCGCATAAAGGTCGCGAGCCCAGCCGTGAAACGGGAACAGCGGAAGGCGGGTGGCGGCGGCGACGATCACGAGGAGACCCACGATCACCTGCACGCGTGGGCTGACGCTGCCCACCTTTAGAAGGACGTCCATGTCGAAGCTCGTGCCACCGGTCGCCGCGTAAAGCGCCAGGGTCGCGACCACCAGCGCGCCGGTGCCAAGTCCCCAGTAGCCGACCAGCCTCCACGTCGCTGCGTTGCGTCTCGGCCCGCCCCAGCCGAGGATCAGCAGCGCGATCGGGATAGCCGCCGCGCTCCAGAAGAGGATGAGGACGAACATGTCGCGGGCCACGATCGCCCCGTTGATGCTCGCCTGCACGAGAAGAAGCAGGCAGAAGTAGGAACGG
Source organism: Nitrosotalea sp. (assembly GCA_035687505.1). Taxonomy (GTDB): domain Bacteria; phylum Chloroflexota; class Dormibacteria; order Dormibacterales; family Dormibacteraceae; genus Palsa-870. Next base: position 14,834 of record DASRWV010000091.1, on the reverse strand, counting down.
ACACGCTCGCGGATACCGAGTGAGGCCAGGACCGAGACTATGCCGATCAGCCCGGAGAGGAGGAGCATCGTCATGCCCGGCCCGTCCACGCCGAGGTGGTACGAGGCGCCGATGGCGGCGAGCCACGGCTGGCTCTCCGCGAACTGCGGGGTGCTCAAAAACGATTCGAACTGGTTGTAGGCGATCCAGAGCACGAATACCAGTCCGACGTTCGTGAAGAACGCGATCTGCTTCATCAACATGTCGAAGCGGCCGCGCGGGTTGGGCATGGTGGCGATCGCGATCGCCATGATCACCGGGACCCAGACAATCACGCTGAGCAGGAGCGGCGACGAGAAGATGTTGGCGCCGGGTACCGCTGCCGGCGTCGGCGTCGGAACGGCCAGTCCCGCGATCCCGAGCCACATCATTTGAAGACTCCCGGCGCTGCCAATCCGACGACCAGCGTCAGGACGACCGCAATGGCGACGACGACCGGGAGCACTGGCAGCCGAGTACCCGCGACGGCGAAGCGCCCGGTCGTCTCCACCGCGCTGCCGACTGCGGCATCGCCCGCCGGGATCCAGCGGTCGCCGAGCCGGATCGCGATCTCTGTCGCGGGCGCGACGATGAAGCGGGCGAAGCTCCTCGAGCCGGCACCGCCGATCCTCCCGAGCCACGCCGCCGCAAGCGCGGAAGCTTTGAGTGCGCCGTCCTTGTTGCGTACGTAGGCGAACGCGGCCGCGGCGAAGCCGATCAGGGCCACGGCGACCCACAGCACATACGCGCCCACAGCGGGAGCCGGATGCTTGCTGCCGTCGAGGAAGTCGAGCCCGAGGCGAGGCACCAGCATCACGACCCACACCAGCGCACCCCCCGCAATCAGCAGGTAAGGCCAGCCGCGAGATGCACGCGGCGCCTCGCCGACCCGGTCCGGCTCGAACGCCCGGCGCCGCCGCAGAGGTCCGAACGCCACGCCCATGAAGACGCGGAGCGCACCGATCGAGACCAGCAGCAAGGCTTCGCCCAGTACAAGGCCCACGCGGGAACGAGTGCTGAACGCGAAGGCCAGCGCGGACGCCGAGCTCAGAGCGAGCACAAGCCCAGCTAGAAGAAGCGCTTGGGCGCTCACCCGCATGCGAGTCCACGCTTCCCCCATCTCCGTGAGGCTGTCGGTGCGCATCGCCGCGGCGATCGCCGATGCCGCGAGCACGCCGGCCGCGCGTGCGGGCGCGATCGCGAGGACACATGCGATCCCGGCGACGGCAAATGTCGCATTCGGCACTTCAAACCCGTGGATCACGATGGCTGCCCCTACCGCGGTGGCCCCGGCGCCGAGCAGGGTGACGATACGCCTGGGCTCATTTCCGACAAGCGCCAGCAGAGGAGCGACAACGGCAGCGACCCCGCACGCGTACAGGAAGGCCCGCACGGTCTGCGGGTTGGACGCGACGATAATCGGCATCAGGCGATAGAGGGCGACGATTGCGATCACGGACCAGACCGCCTGCGCGAGCGCAAGGGCGGCAGGTGGCGCGGTCACCGAGGTTTGCGTCAGCCAAGAATGCAGCGGCCAAAGCGCCAGGCGGCCACCGATACCGATGAACAGCAGGATCGCCGCCACGACCAGCGAGCGCACCGTCCATCCGGGATTCGTGTGCAGGACCGGAACCAGCGACGTCAGGTTCTGCACCCCGTACCTCGCATAGAGCCACGCGACACCGCACAGCAGGGACAGATCTGTGACGAATGGAAGCGCGAGCGCCACTCGCGCTCGAATCGCAGCTTCGTCACTGCCCCAACGGTGTGCCAGCAGGAGGTACGTCGCCGCGCCCGCGAGTCCCCAGAACGCGAGCAGCTCGGCGAGATCCCAGCTGACAAGCGCGCCCACGCACGCGAACAGCAGAAGGCTGATCAACGCATGGAATCGCGCCGGCCCCGGCTCCGACCGGCCCATCACCTGGTTCCAGCCGAGGACGCCGATCACGCAAAGCTCGACTGCGACTAGGGCCGCCACAGTGATGTGGTCGACGCGCAGCACGATGTCCACCGCGAAGCTCTGGAAAGCGGTCGGCCCGCTGAACGCGACCGGCATGTTGATGTACTGGTAGGCGTGTAGAAATGGGATCTTCGTTTTCGCGAGGCCCCAGCCGACGAGCAGCGTGAGAAGCATCGTCACGACCGCTCCGAACATCGCGAGGCTGGCCGACGATCGGCGCGTGCGGACGCTCGTCAAGGCGATGACGAACGCGGTGAGAGGCGTGATGACAAGAAGCGGGACCGCCCACCCGAGAGTGTTCGCGGGGTCGAAAGTGAAACCCGACGAGCGCGACCCCGAGGCCGCGGTGGCGATTTGTGCCAAAAAGAAATTCAAGACGGCGAACAGGCTCAGCGAGGTGTCCCCCGGCCAGCGATCCCGACGCCGAGCGCGACCAGCGCGAGCGCGACCACCGGCAGCAGTGCCGCCACCTCCTGGCCGAACAGCGGCGGAGCACCCGTCGCGGCAAAACGCGAGACTCCCGCGAACGCGACGCCTGCCCCGCCGAAGATCAACGGAAGGCCCGCCAAAGCCGCAGTCAGGTCACGCTTCCATGCCGCGACGAACACGCCCATAGCGACCAGGGCCGCCGCGACGAACAGCACCGCGACGAGGTCCGGGCTCACCGCCCGCGCCCCCGCCACATCACTGTCGCGCCTGCCAGCGCTGCCAGCACCAGCGCGCCCACGGCCTCGGTCGCCAGTGCGTCATGCGCAAAAAGGAGCCGCCCGATTGAGGCGCTGCCGATGTCGCCGCTGACGTAGACAGCGTGGAAAAAGTCACCTCGCCACGCGGCGTACGCCAGGATGGCGAACAGCCCCGCGGCCGCCACCGCGGCGACCTGGCGCCACACCGCCCCGACCGCAGTTTCGATGACGCGGTAGTGCGGCGCGGCAAGCAGAAGGGCGCAGCCCGCGTAACTCACCAGCGCCACCAGACCGGCGAAACCAGCCGACAAGGAAAGGTAGAGGCCGGCGATTCCCAGCCCACCGGCCGCCAGCGCTACGCCGCGCGAGCCACGTCCTGGCAGGAATGCCAGGGCAAGCCCGCCCCCAACCGAGATTGCGGCGGACACGTAGAAGCCAATCGCGTGGAGGGAGTCCATCGGCACTCCGTGGTTGTTGAGAGTGGTATTACCGGCTAGTCGACGCTGCCGCCGGCTCCAAGGCGCCAAGCATACAGGAGCCCAGAAGCGGCTATGGCGAGCAGCGCGAGCGCCGAGACGACGCCCCCGGGGGTGGCTTGCGTGGTGGCCGCGCCGACCGCGTAAGCGGCAAACAAAAGGATCAAAGCCAGGCCGAGCGCGGCTGCTGCGACTCGCATCGGGTCCCACCGCTGCAGCGCTCGCGACAATGTACGCATGCGGGCAGTATCGCAGGCGCTCCTCGAGTTCGCCAACCACCACCGTCCGCGGCCCGAGCCGGGGATGGAGGTCATCGTCACCCCCCGGTACCTGATGACGCTGCAGCCAGACTTTCCGCTCCCGGGACCCAACGGCGTCTGCTTCATCCGCTGCCGCCCCGAAGAAACGGACGAAGTCATTCGTGAGGCGCGTGCGACGTTTGCCGCGCGACACCTACCTTTGATGTGGCAGCTCGACCCGGAAGTCGAACCGGCCGATTTCGCCGACCACCTCGAGAGGCATGGCATCCACCCCGACCCGCATGGCTCGGAGTTTGCGGTGATGGTCTTGCCCGTGGACGTGGAGGTGGATTCCCCTGAGGTACCGGGTCTCGAGATTCACGACGCTCTCTCCGACCTCGCCACGTACAGGAGCGCAAATGCGGCCGCTGCCGAGGCCTTCGAATCGGACATCCCTGGCGACGAGCCCGAGGTGATCGCCATGCAAGAGCGTCGCCGGCTCAACCTCCGCGCGGCCGGCCACCGCCACCTTCTCCTGGCCACCATTGACGGCGAGCCGGCAGGCTCCGGCGGGATCGGACTGTTTCCACCTGGAGGCGCGGCGATCAACGGAGGTTCGGTGCGGCCGAAGTTCAGAGGTCGCGGCATCTACCGCGCGCTGGTGGCAGCGCGCCTCGAGATAGCACGCAACGGAGGAGTCGACGGTCTATGCGTGTGGGGCGGCGAGATGTCCGGCCCGATCCTCAAACAGCTGGGCTTTGAGACTGTCGGCTGGCGCCGCTTCTACCTGGACACGAACACCGCTGTATGAAATGACTGCGCCGAGGCTCAGTTGAACCTCGGCGCAATCTCTAAGCGAAGAAACTACTTCTTCTTCTTCGCTGCTTTCTTCTTGGCTGCAGGCTTCTTCGCTGCCTTCTTCTTGGCTGCCATTGCGCTACCTCCTTCGCGTTTGATACGACCCGAGTGATAAAAATGTTGGCGCGCATCGCCATTGTGCACCAATGCACGAAATCATTCAACTGTTGTGATCACATGCAATTGACGCGAGTGGTAGTGAGGCGACTCAACGTTGACATGCGAACCGGATGACATTGCTTCAGTGGGTCAGAGATTTATTTCATTCTCGACACGAAGCACGGAGCATCGAAAGCAAGTCTCTGCGGCCGCCGTCGAACGTGGCGGACTCGACTAGACCTTCAACCTGGCGGAATCGCGACTCCACTCCACGTACGAATAGACGACGAGAACGACGATCACGATCGGCACCCCCGCCACCAGCGCGACGACGCCGGCCCACGGAAAGATCGGAGTCACGACTGCCACCAGGCCTAACAAGACAAGGAGTCGCCCGCCAAGCCGGTGAGTCCGGTTCCAGGAGCGTTCGCTGGAGAGAGTCCAGGGCGTGCGTATCCCGAAGAAGAAATTGCTGCGGACCTTGCCCAGGTAGTTTCCGACGACCATCAGCACCAGTCCGACCCCGGCCGGCACGAGACGCGCCCCCACATCCGACCGCGCAACCCCGACGGCGCTCAGCACTATCAGCGCCTGCACGCCAGCCATCAGCAGCAGGACCGAAATCCACGTCGCCCTGTATGCCGTTCCACTCAGATTCAGATTTCGGCGCCGCGGCTCAATGCTTGGCACAAGGGCCAGCAACGCAGAAACCGCCAGAGTCAAAAACGGAACGAGAAGGAAGGCCCAGAACGCGGCGCCGTACCCGTTCGGGTGACCGCCGACGTCCCAATGAACGGCGACCCGAGACCCGAATGGCACGCGTGAGAAACCGTATCCGGCGATCCCCAGCTCGAAGGCCAGCACCGCACAGGTGATGACCAGCGCGGTCCGCCGGTCGATCGACGGCTCTACCGGCGGATTTTGAAGCTTGCCATCAGTGCCCATAACGCCTCCTCCAACACCGATACGTTCAGCCGGTAGGTGATCGTGGTGCCGGCGCGGTCTCCCTGGATCAAACCCGCCTCCCGCAAGACTGCGAAGTGACCCGACAGGGTCGGTTTGGCGAGGTCGAACTGCGCCGCGATCTCGCCTGCGCTCATGTCGCGAGTCCGCAGCATCTCGAGGATCCGCCGCCGGGTCGGATCTGACAGGGCCCGATAGACACCGTTCAAGCCACTCCTCTCATATTCGGTATTTCGCTAACCACCGAACAATACACCATCCGGGTGCAAAGAGGTCATCGACCTACGCCAGCGATTCCATCCAGGCACGGTGCAGCAAGCCGTACCGCCCGGCCGTCTTGCGGAGGTCCCCAGGCGCCCCGTCCTCGACGACCCGCCCGTCATCGATCACGAGCACGCGATCCGCGATCTCGACCGTTGACAGGCGGTGCGCGATGATCACCGCGGTGCGTCCGCGCAGCAGCGTTCGCAGCGCGCGCTGCACCAATCGTTCAGAGGGCAGGTCCAGAGACGACGTAGCCTCGTCGAGGATCAGCACCCTCGGGTCGGCGAGAAAGGCGCGGGCGAACGCGACCAGCTGACGCTGACCCGAGGACAGGCGCACGCCACGGCGCCTCACGTCGGTCTCGTACCCATTCGGCATCGCGCTGATGAAGTCGTGCGCGCCGATCGCACGCGCGGCGTCGAGCATGTCTTCGCGCGACGCGCCCGGCCTTCCGAACAGAATGTTCTCGCCCACCGTGCCAGAGAAGAGAAAGCTCTCCTGCGTCACCATCACGACCGCCCTGCGCAGATCCACTACTCCGATCGACCGCAGGTCGACGCCGTCGAGCGTGACCTTCCCGAGCGTGGGGTCGTAGAACCGCGCCATCAGGCGCGCCATGGTCGTCTTCCCCGCACCCGTCTCCCCAACCACGGCGACGATCTGCCCGGCTGGGATTAGCAGGTCGACGTCGTGCAGCACCGGCTTTTCGCGGTACGCGAAAGTTACGTGCTCGAAGCCGATCGCCCCTTTCACGTCACTCATCGCCACCGGTGTCGTGGGCTCCGGGACTGTGGGCGTCTCCTCGATCACGCCGGCCAGCTTCTCCAGCGCAGCGCCCGCGGCCTGAAACACGTTGTAGAACTGCGACAGGTCCTGCATCGGCTCGAAGAACTGACGCAGGTAGAGGACGAACGCAGTCAGCACACCCAGCGTCATCTGGCCCTGGACGACGAGGTAGCCGCCGAAGAGCAGCGCTGAAATGGTGGTGAGCCGGCCTAGCAGGTTGATCGCCGGACCGAACGTCGACGCGAGGCGGTTGGACCAGATGTTGGCGTCGCGATACCGGCCGTTGACGTCCTCGAAGATCTCCTGATTGCGCGCTTCGCGCCGAAACGCGTGGACGGCTCTGATCCCGCCCAGCGACTCGACGTAGTGCACGATCACCAGCACGATCGCGCGGCGCACCGCCCGGTACGAGCGGGCCGAGTTGCTCCGGAACCAGTAGGTCAACACGAGCACCAGCGGCATCGCGACCAAGGTGACCATGCCAAGACGAGCATCGAGGTGGATGAGGATCACCGAGATCGCGACCACAGAGATGAGCGAGGTGATGACCGATGTCAGGCCGGTCGCGAGCAGCTCGTTGAGCGCATCGATGTCCGAGGTGAGGCGCGAGATGATGCGTCCTGAGTTGTATCGCTCGTAAAAAGACAGCGAGAGCTCCTGCACGTGCGCGAACAGAGCCTTGCGCAGGTCGAAGAGCAGGTCGGCGCCGATCCTGCCCGACAGGCGCAGGAACGCGTAGTTCGCGATGGCATTGATCGCCAGCGCGCCAAGGAGGGCGGCAACGATCAGCTCGAGGGTCGTCAGGTTGCCACTTCCGCCTGGACGGATGCCCTTGTCGATGCCAAGTCCAACGAGGTACGGCAGCGCGAGGTACGCCGCCGAACGGATGCAGATGAGCACGGCGGCCAGCGCGATCTGCCAGCGATACGGCCGGGCAAGAGTCGCGAGCAGGCGCCGGCTGCGCCGCCGAAGCAGGCCGGCGACGCTCGGGTTGAACTCGTCGATCTCCTCTGAAGCGACACCCCGCCAACTGTCCGCCGGATTGACGGTGCTCATGCCGGCACCTCCTCAGGGCTCCGCTCGTACTCCTGCGAGAGCAGCGCGCGATAAAGGTCGTTCGACTTCATCAGCTCGGTGTGAGTCCCGATGGCTGCGATGGTTCCGCCTTCGAGCAGCGCGACGCGATCCGCGAGCGCCAGCGTCGAAGGCCGGTGCACGACTAAAAGCCCCGTGACGCCTTCGAGTACTCGGGCGAGCGACTCTTCGATGACGGCTTCGGTGTGCACGTCTACCGACGAGAGCGGATCGTCGAGCACCAGCACAGGAGGTCTGCCAAGCACGGCTCGAGCCAGCGCCAGTCTCTGCCGCTGCCCGCCGGAAAGCGTGTAGCCCTGTTCTCCGACACGAGTCTCCAGGCCCCAGGGAAGGTCCCACACGAATTCCGCCCGCGCAATTTCGAGCGCGCCCTTCAAGTCCTCATCAGACGTGATCGGCCGGCCCATGACGAGGTTCTCGTGGACGGACGCCGAGAACAGGATAGGGTCCTCAAAAGCCACGCCGATGTGCGAACGGAGCGAGCGAAGCTGGATATCGCGTACGTCGACGCCGTCGAGCAGCACGCTTCCCTCGTCGACGTCGTAAAGCCGCGGCAGCAGGTAGGCCAGCGTTGTCTTGCCGCTGCCGGTGCGACCCACAATGCCAACCGTCTCGCCCGGCTCGATGACCAGGTTCAGGTGCCGCAGGATCCACTGCTCGGACTTGGGGTACTTGAACCCGACGTCGCGCAGCTCGATGCGGCCGCTGCAGTGCTCGAGGACTCGCGCGCCGTGGCGGTCCGCGATCTCAGGCCGTGAATCGAGCACCTCGTTCAGCCTCTCCGCCGCGGTCACGCACTCCTCTCTCATCGAAAGGATGTAGCCGATGGCGTCCATCGGCCACGTGAGCATGAACACGTAGTTCATCAGGGCGACCAGGCCGCCGATCGTGAGCGTGCCATGCACGACGTTGAACCCACCCAGCAGCAGCACCGCGACAAGCGATAGGTTCGGCAGGAAGTTGAGCTGCGTCCAAAGGATGGATCGCGCCTTGATGCCTTCGAGACTCGTGGCGCGCAACAGCTGGGCCTGGTCTTCGAAGCGCTTCTGCATCAACGGCATGCGGCCGAACGCCTTGATGATCCGGACCCCGGTCGCCATCTCCTCGATGATCGTGGTGAGGTCGCCCTGCTGATCCTGCAAGCGCCTCGCAATCACCTTGTACTTGTCGTGGAATTTGTTGCTGAAGTACGCGATTGGCAGCATGCAGATCGAGACGACCAACGCCAGCTTCCAGTCCAGCTGCAGCATCAGGACGAACACCACCACGAACGTGACGACCGTCTGCATGAACCAGATCAGGCCGAAGCTCACGAAACGGCGAACTGTGCCGATATCCGCGATGGCACGCGACAGCAGCTGTCCGGACTGCCAGTTGTCGTGGAATCCCACGTGCAACCCCTGGAGGTGCGCGTAGAAGTCGTCGCGCAGGTCGGTCTCCATGCGCAGCGAGAAGATGCCCGAGTAGTTGCGGCGCAGGTAGACGAAGACGAACTCCAGAAGACCGATCAGGACCAGAAGGCCGGCCAGCTGGACCAGCTGGTCGAGGTGGTGATGGGTCACCGGCCCGTCGATGATGTACTGGATGACCTTCGGAATCGACGCGGCCGCGGCGAGGCTTCCGAGCTGCGCCAGTCCGAAGACGACGACCAGCCCGGAGTACGGCCGCAGGTACGGTAGATAGCGCTTGAGCGCCCTCAGTCCCAAGGGCGTTGAACTTTACCGAATGGTCAGTCCGTGGTCAGTTCCGCCAGGTCACGCATCGACACCATGCCGATCACCTCTCCCCTCTCCACCACCGGCAGGTGGCGGAACCCGTTGTCGAGCATCGTCCGCAGGGCGTCATCTACCTCGATGTCGGGACTGACCGTCCTCGGGTCGCGAGTCATCCAGGACGAAATCTCATGCGTGGGCGCGTCGTGCGATTGCGAGATCGCCCTCACGGTGTCGCGCTCGGTGAAGATGCCGATCAGCTTGCCGCCTTCCATGATGAGGGCCGAGCCGATCCTGTTCTGCGCCATCAGGGAGATCGCCTCGCCAACCGTGGTTGAAGGGTCTACTGAGTAGAGAGTCTTCTTCATGACCTCGCGGACGGTCGCCACCCTGGGATTCTATGCCGGTGTGGGAAAGCTGGCGAGCAGCGCTGTCGCCGCAACCACCAGCACCATCAGTCCCGCCTCGACGCGAGCCACCGGGAGCCCGCGCCGCCAGGCGAGCGACGAGAGCACGAGCATGATCCCGACGCCCACCGCCTTCAACGCGAGCAGCACCCCATAAGGCGTTTGCCACAGGTCGCTGAGACCGTGGAGCTGCTCGGTGGCCCGGAGCACGCCCGTCAGTGCCGTCACGGCGAAAGCGATCAGCGCGACGCCGCCAAAGCGATCGAGCAGCACTCGCGCCTCGGCGCCGCGCCAACCGTCCGGCGGCTTTAGCGTGGCCAGCGCGAGGATGCCGCCGGCCCACAGGCTGGCGGACAGTACATGCAGCGCGTCAGCGAACTCCGCACCGGCGGGCGGCTGGACGGCCGCAGCATGGCCGGCAAACGGAAGCAGTGTCGCGGCGAGCGCCGCAGTGGGGGCGACGTACGAGATGCCGCGGACGCAGAACACAAACGCAGCGACCTCCGCCGCGACCCGGGCGAGACTCGCCCACCCCGGCATCGACCCGGCATGAATACCTTCAACGGTGACCACCGCGAGGCCGCCAAGGACTGCAGCGCCCAGGGCAATGTGCATCGGCGGCCGAGCCCATTGAATCGCGGGATGGTTGGACGCCAGGCGCCGGATAACGATCGAACCGAGCCCGCCAAGCAGGCCGAGGTATTCGATCCAGTGAAATGCCGCCAGAAAGAAATCGGGGCCGCCGCTCAAGACGCGGACCTAAGGGGTCCCCGCGAACTCAAGCCGAAGGCTACGAGTTCGTGGGGCTAACGATTGTCCCCCCGCCGAGGACGCGGCTCCCCGAGTAGAGCACCGCGGCCTGCCCGGGTGCAGCGCCGAAAAACGGCTCGTCCAGGGTCAGCCGTCCCGCGCTGTACTCGCCTGGGATCGGCGCCGCGTGGTACCGAAGCCTCGCTTCGCATTTCACTGGCTCCGGCACTGACCCGTCGACGAACGTCATGTCCCGCAGCTCGACCTCGCGCACTGCCAGCTGCTCCTTGCGGCCGACGACCAGCCGGTTGGAGGGCGCGTCCACGCGCAGCACGTACCAGGGCCCGGCCTCGGCCAGGTCACCGAAGCCGCTTCGCTGCCCGACCGTATAGAGGGCGGTGCCGCGATGCGTTCCGAGCTCCCGCCCGTCCGGGTCGACGACCGCGCCGGCCCGCACCGGAAGCCGCTCCGCGAGGTACCGCGAAGTCTCTCCGCGCGGGATGAAGCAGATCTCCTGGCTCTCGGCCTTGTTCGCGACCGGCAGCCCGAACTCCCTCGCGTGCTCGCGCACCTCACCTTTCGTCATCGCGCCGAGCGGAAACAGGATGCGGCCTAGTCGCTCGCGGTCGAGGTGATAGAGCATGTACGACTGGTCCTTGGCGTCATCCACAGCCGTGTGCAGCTCGGCACCGTTGACGATGCGAGCGTAGTGACCCGTCGCGAGCCGGTCGAAGCCGAGTTCGAGCACTCTCGCGAGCATGAGATCGAAGCGCACGAACGCGTTGCACCGTACACATGGATTCGGCGTCCTGCCCTCGAGATAGTCACGGTGGAAAGGCTCGATCACCCGCTCCCCGAACTCTTTCTCCAGGTTCCAGCAGTAATAAGGAATGCCGAGCAACGACGCAACGCGCCGCGCGTCCTCCACCGCATTCAGGGAGCAGCATCCCCCGTGCTTTGCCGACTCCTCCATGTCGTCGCGCGGCCACTGCTGCAGCGTGACCCCGACCACGTCGTGTCCCTGCGCCTGGAGCAGCGCAGCTGCAACGGACGAGTCGACGCCGCCCGACATGGCGACGGCGATCTTCATGTCCGGTTCTCGATGATGTGCTGTGCTACCAACTCTGCGTCCTCTCCTACACCGTAGAGGATCGCCGACTTGAGCTTTCTCATCCATGGGACGCCCATGAAGTAAAGGCCGTTTACGCTGGTGCAGCCGTCGCTCTGTACCGGATATCCCATCTCGTCGAAAACGGGCAGGTTGATCCAGCCATATTCGGGTCGATACCCACTGGTCCAGATCACCGTACCGATGTCTTCGCCGGCCACGTCCAAGTCGGTACGAGTCTTCAACCGCAGAGGCTCCGGAAACTCGAAGTCCAGCGCCCTCCGACCTGTCGCTGCGCAGTGAGCATCGAACGCCTTGAGCATGTCCATCAGTCTTGCGTCACCAAAGTCGACGCTGGCCGCCAGGTCGTCGGCGAAGTAAATCTTCGAGGCGTCCGCTCCCGCATACCGTCCAAGCAGTTCGACGCCCCTTTCATGAAGGGTGCGGTAGTGCACATCGTGCCCGCCGCCATGTCCGGTGGACTGAGGATTCGCCATCAGCCGCGCCGATGGCGACGGGAGCTTGTCCTTTGTACGCTCGATCCAGCCCGACGCGCGCGTCCACCAGATCCAGTCTTTCCCTTCGAACTGTCGGGGCACCCACGGGGCGCGGCCGCAGGCCAGGAACACTTTCCGACCCGCATCCTGAAGCTCCTCCGCCAGCTGGCAGCCCGTCTGGCCGCTGCCGACGATCAGCACTGCTCCGGGCGGAAGCTTGCCCGGGTTTGCGTAGTCCTCCGCCAGGACCTGATGCACGCTCTTCGGCAGCTTGTCTGCGCCCGCCGGCCGGTGAGCCCGCTGGAAGGCGCCGCTGGCGACAACGACAGTCCGGGAACGCAGCTCGGTCCCATCCAGCTTGAGGATGAAATCGGCGCCGTCTTTGTCGAGCGCCGAGACGCGACTGTCCTCCTGAACGGGAGCCTTGAATGAGGCCGCCCAAACCTCGAACAATTCGACGAGCTCAGCCAGCGGCATGAACCCGTCCGGCTCAGGCCCGCTGTAACCCATTCCCGGCAAGTTCACGCCCCAATTGGGAGTCACAAGGCAGAACGAATCCCATCTTCGCGTCCGCCATGTCTCGGCCACCCGCCCTGCCTCGAGCACGACGTGTTCGACTCCGGCCTGCGTTAGATACCAGCTGGTCGCCAGGCCCGCCTGCCCGCCTCCGATGATTGCGACCTCGACGCTATCGCTCATTCGGCGGCCATCTTAGCCCGGGAGCTGAACTTCGACCCGCGACGATCAGCGGCGTCCTACTCGACCAGGTCCCCTTCGGCAGGCTCGACCTTGACTCCTCTCGATTCGAGATAGGCCACCCCCCGATCCAGCTCCTCCTGCTCCCCAGTGATCTCAAGCAGCACCCACCCCTGATCGCGGGTGACGTCGGCACGCCGAATGTTGGTCACCAACGAGAACTGCTTGCCGAGCTGGTAGATCACCGGCTCCTTCACCATTGCCGGGCCAAAAATCAACTTCAGGCGCCGTCTCCCCATAAGCGGGAGTTTAAGGTCGGAAGGCACCTCCGGCGACGGCCGGCACGATCGAGATCTCGTCCTTCTCTTGAACCGTGGCCCGGAGTCCAGCCCCAAGCCGAACGTCTTCGTCGTTCAAGTAGACGTTGACGAACTGGCGAAGCTCGCCCTTCTCGTCGAGCAGCCGGTCCCTGAAGCCTGGATAGCGCGTGTCCAGGGCAGCGATCGCCGTAGCGAGGTCGGTGCCCTCGACGTCAACGGTCACCTGGCCGTCGGACAGACGGCGGAGCGGGCCTGGGATGCGAAATTGCGGCATTCCTAAATTTTCACCTGTTCGCGAAACGACTTTAGCGTGGGTTCTATTTCCACGCGATGCGCGTGGCCGTTGGCCGAAGCCAGCACGTCGGCGGTTTTGAGGCCGTGTCCGGTGACGTAGGCGACCACCACCTCGTCCCCATTCCAGCGTCCGGCCTTGGCCAGCTTTGCCAGTACCCCGATCGTTACGCCGCCAGCGGTTTCGGTGAAGATGCCCTCGGTCCGTGCGAGAAGCCGGATCGCGTCGACGATCTCTTCTTCGGTCACGGCCTCGACCACGCCACCCGTCTCCAGAGCGATCCGGTTGACGTACATGCCATCGGACGGGTTGCCGATCGCGATCGAGCGGGCGATCGTGTCCGGCTTGACCGGCAGCACCCGCTCCGGGGTGTCCGAGTGGAAGGCGTTGTAAACCGGGGCGCAGCCGAGCGCCTGGGCGCCGGTGTACTTGGGCACGCGGTCTTCTTTGACCAGCCCGTACTCGATCAGCTCCCGGGCTGCCTGGCGGTGCCTGACGAACTGGCAGCCGCTCGCGATCGGGATGATGATCTCGTCCGGCAGCTTCCAGCCCAGCTGCTCCGCCGTCTCGAACGTCAGCGTCTTGGACCCTTCCGCGTAGAACGGCCTGATGTTGATGTTGCAGAACGCCCACGGGGTCGACTCGACAAGCTGGCTGCACAGCCGGTTGACTTCGTCGTAGTTCCCGCGAACCGCGACGACATTTGGATCGAAGACACCGATGCTCACGAGCTTCGCCGGCTCGAGATCGACTGGAATGAACACGAAACATTCGAGTCCCGCGCGCGCGGCATATGCGGCGACCGAGTTGGCCAGGTTCCCGGTGGACGCGCACGCGATGGTTTCGAAACCATTCGCTCGGGCCCAGCTGATGGCCACCGAGACCACCCGATCTTTGAAGGAGTTGGTCGGGTTCATGCTGTCGTTCTTCAGGTAGAGGTTCTTCAGCCCAAGCTCGGCCCCCAGCCGGTCCGCCTTGACGAGCGGCGTAAAGCCCTCGCCGAGCGTTACCACCGGAGTCGACTCCTCGATCGGCAGCAGGTCGCGGTACCGCCACATCGACTTCGGACCATGCTCGATCCGCTGCCGGCTCACTACCTTCTTCAGCGCGGCCTCGTCGTACACCACGTCCAGGGGACCAAAGCACATCTCACAGACGTGCGTCGCCTGCAGCTCGTACTCCGCGCCGCACTCGCGGCAACGCATCCCAAGGAGCTTGGACACGCGTGTCAGTTTAGGACGGTCCCCGCACTGGAGGTCCAAAGGTCACCATCGGCGGGATCGTCAGCATCCGACCGTCGTCGCCGCGGACGATCTGCCAGTTGCCCTCATGCGCCATCCAGTGATGCCGATAACAGAGAAGTGTGAGGTTAGGAGGTTGATTGTCCCCGCCGTGAAGCCAGTGTTTCAGGTGATGTGCCGAGGTCCAGCTCGCCGGACGCTCACAACCCGGCCAGGTGCACCCCCGGTCGCGGGCATTGAGAGCTTTGCGCGCCGGTCCTGAGATCGTGCGCTTGGCCCGCCCGACATCGATGACCACGGATTCCGAGTTGAGCAGGATGCGGGTGACCGAGGCATCGCAGGCCAACCGCTCGACTGTCTTGGAGGA
>DASRWV010000090.1:0-18052 GCA_035687505.1 Nitrosotalea sp. | reverse complement strand
TCGATTGCCATGTCTTCGAGCGTCGTAGTCGTCAACATCACCAGAAGCCGCAGGCGAACGACCGACCCCGCGACGGACGACGAGCTCCTGGGCTGGAGCCTGATCCAGGACCTGGTCGGGGTCACCTCGGCGCTCGTCCTGTTTGCTGTGATCGGCCTTGGTGGTCGGTCGGCTCTGACAGCTGCCCTCGGGGTCATCGCCTTCGCCGTGATTGCCGCGGCGTCAGCGTTCCTGCTGCCCTGGCTGTTGCGACGCGTGCACGCCGAACATGACCTGTTCCTTCTGGTTTCCGTGGCCAGCGGGTTGGTGCTCGCAGGGCTCGGCTCCGTGTTCTTTGGCGTTCCGCTCGCCCTCGCTGCGTTCATTGCGGGGTTGGCGATCACCGAAAGTCCTGTCGCAGCAGAGGCCCGCCAGCGATTGCTGCCCTTCCGAGACCTGTTCGCGGTGATGTTCTTCGTCGCCCTGGGCGCGGTGATCGATCCGAGAGCCATTGGGCCCTCCCTGCCGTGGCTCCTGCTGTTCCTGGCCCTCGTCGTGGTCGCCAAGGTGCTCGTGGTCTGGGCGCTGGCGAAGGTCGGGGGGTTGACCGGCCGGTCCCTGCAGCTCGCTGTCGGCCTCGGGCAGGTCGGCGAGTTCAGCTACGTGCTTGGTGCGCTGGCGCTCTCGGCTGGACTGATCACCAGGCAGGTCAGCGCCGGCCTGATCGGTGCGGTCGTGGTCAGCATCGCGGCATCTTCACTGCTCGTCCGCGTGGCGCACAGATCCTCTGCGCCGGCGAAAAAGCCAGCCAGTGCGTAGGGTTAGGAGGTAGACATGGAGATTGCGATCATCGGAGCTGGAAATGTTGGCAAGGCGCTCGCCAAATCAGCGGTGAAGGCCGGCCACTCGGTCACTCTCAGCGCCAAGACCGCGGAGCATGCGGCAGATGCGGCCAAGGCCACCGGCGCGAAGGCGGCTCACTCCAACAAAGAGGCGATCGAGGACGCGGAGGTCGTCATCGTCGCGGTGCCATACGACAAGCTCGGCGAGGTGTTCCGCGAGCTTGGCTCGTCGGTCGACGGCAAGATCGTCATCGACGCCACCAACCACGTCGACATGGAGAATCCCGGCGCGGTGCTGGGCAGCCCTTCCAATGCGGAAGAGATCCAGACCCGTCACCCCAAGGTGCGCGTCGTCAAAGCGTTCAACTACGCATTCGCGTCCCGGATGGCCGACCCGATCCTCAAGGGAATCAAGCTGGACGGCTTCGTCGCCGGAGACGACGCGGCGGCGAAGGCAAAGGTGCTCGAGCTCGTCGGTTCGATCGGGTTCCGGCCCGTCGACGCCGGCGGCCTGGTGATGGCTCGCGTGCTCGAACACATGGCCTTGTTGAATATCACGCTGCAGATTCGCAACGGTTGGCCGTGGCAGAACGGCTGGAAGCTTGTCGGGCCGCCTGAGGACTAGGCCACCCGACTGATTCTTTCGCTCCAGCGCTCGTCGATGCGGCGCACCTTATAGATCAGCAGCGCCGCGGCCCAGGCCAAGACGAAGGCCGCGACTATGAAGTATCCGGCGCGACCGACGAGGTCGAACCCGGCGATGGCGCCGTAGATCCCGCCTTTCAAGTCGAACCTCTGGATGAGGACCTGCATCAGCTCCACAAAACCGACAAACAGTGCGACGAAAACCGAGAGGCTTGTCATCGTGAGGTTGTAGAAGACCTTGCGGATCGGGCTCGTGAAAGCCCACGAGTATGCCTTCGCCATGAACGCCCCATCCGCCGTGTCCATGAGCGACATCCCCGCAGCGAAGATCAGCGGCAGCGCGATGACCGCGAGGAACGGCACGCCCTTGGCGGCTGCGCCGGCGGAGATCGCCAGGATCGCCACCTCTGACGCCGTGTCGAAGCCGAGGCCGAAGAGAAAGCCGATCGGATACATCTGCCAGCTGTGCTGGATGACTCGGAACAGGCGGCCGAAGATCCGGCTCATCACGCCGCCGGCGGTGAGGTCCAGCTCTAGGGAGCTGTCGTCATAGCCGCCCGCTTTCATGCGCCTGTACACGCGGATGATGTCGATGAGCACCAGCAGGTTGAGGACCCCGATCAAAACCAGGAAGCCGCCCGACACGACGACGCTCAGCTCGCCTCCGATGCTCCTGAGCTGACCGCCGTTGCTGACCACGCCGTCGACGATCCACTTCACGGCGAGGCCCAACGCCGCGGCGACGAGGAACACGACGGTGGAGTGTCCCAGTGAGAAAAAGAAGCCAACTCCCACCGGTTTCTTTCCGTCCTGCAGCAGCTTGCGAGTCGTGTTGTCGATGGCCGCGATGTGGTCTGCGTCGAAGGCATGCCTCAGGCCGAAGGTGTACGCGAGCCCCCCCAGCGCAAGGATGGTCGGCTGGCCGGCGGCCGCCGCCAGCAAAAGGCCCCAGCCGGCGATGTGAAGAAGCCCGACTCCGCCGAAAAACCCCGCCAGGCGCTTGCGTTCCCCGCTGTCGAAGGAATCCCGCAAAAGTGCGCCCATGGACATCACTGGTAGGAGCCTAACGCTTATTGCGACTTAGTCGCAACTGGTGTTTCAACTGACAACTCCTCGCGCTACCCTTCTCGAATGGACCTCGACCAACTTCCGCCACAGGTGCGGTCGGTCCTCGGCGTCCTCACCCACGCTGTCAGCAGCCGTGAGCCCGCGATCCTGGCGCGAATCGAGCACCTGCGGACCGACCATCCGGACTACAACAACCATCAACTGGCGCTGGACCTCATCCGTTCCACGCGCCGGCGCGTGGCCGCCACGGGAGCGTTGAGTGGAGCGGTTTCCATTGCGCCGGGGCTCGGTACCGCGCTCGCGGTCGGCACCATCACGAGTCAGACGATCTTCGCGCTCGAGCAGGAGATCGAGCTGGTGATGGGGATCGCGATGATTTTCGGCCACGAGCTCGCCAACTCGGATGAGCGCGTGCTCGAAGCACTGGTCGTGGTCGGAATCACAAGCGGCGCGGTCAAGCTGCGCGAGGACGTGCTCGTCGCGGGTGGTGAGCGCATCGCGATCGCCGCCATCCGCCATATGCCTGGTCTGCTCCTCGCGCATGGAGGCGGGCGGATCATCACCCGCATCCTCGCCCGCTTCGCCACCTCGGGCGTGGCGAAGGTCGCGGCCAGGGTGGTGCCGCTTGGTGTGGGAGTCGCGGTCGGCGCCGGCTTTGACTGGATCACGGTCACCGGCCTCGGCCGTGCCGCGATGAAGTACTACGGGCCGGGTGGTCCTGGCGCCAAGCCGCTGCTACTTGCTTCCAAAAATCCCACGCACGTCGAACTCGGCAGCTGACTCGATCTGGTCGAAGCCGCACTTGCGCGGAGGTTTGTCGGTACGCCAGCGCAGAAACCGAGTCGCATGGCGGAAGCGCTCACCCGCTTCGAGCTTGTCGTAAGCGACCTCACAGACGAGCTCGGGTTTTACTGCAACCCATTCTGCTTCTTTCCCGCGCGACCACCGGCTCACTCCGCCGGGCATGCGGCCGGGGTTGGCTTTCCATTCTGATTCCGGTATCTCGGTCTGCAGCGGCTTCAGCTTTGCGATGAGCTCCTTGCGCTCGGCCGCGTTGAACGAAGACGTATGGCCGACGTAGTGCATAGTCCCCTTCTTGTCGTAGAGCCCGAGAAGCAGCGACCCTAGACTTGATCCGTCGTTGGATTTGCGCCAACCGATCACCACGCAGTCGGCGGTTCGCTGGTGCTTGATCTTCACCCACAGCCGCTTGCCCGGGACGTACGCCCCGTCCCATGACTTCGCCATCACGCCGTCGAGGCCTGCGCCCTCGAAACGCTTGAACCAGCTCTCTGCGGTCTTGCGCTCGCGCGTGTATGGCGTCAGGAAGATCGGCTGCTTGACGCTCTTGAGCAATCGCTCGAGCCGCTTGCGGCGTTCGCCCAGCGGCAGCTTGCGCAGATCGGTGCTTCCTTCGGCCAGCAGATCGAACGCGACGAACCAGGCCGGGGTGGCCTTGCTGAGCATCTGGACCCGCGAGTCCGCCGGATGGATCCGCTGCTGGAGGGCGCCGAAGTCCAGCCCGTTCTCGGCCACGACGACGATCTCGCCATCCAGCACGATCTGCTTCTCGCGAAGGCCGCGGAAGGCGGGCAACAGCTCGGGAAAGTAGCGGGTCATCGGCCGCGCGCCGCGGCTGATCAGCTCTACCTCGTCGCCATCACGAAACACGAGGGTGCGGAAACCGTCCCATTTGGGCTCGTACTCCCAGCTGTCGCCCTTGGGGATTCCGCCGTCCGCGGGCGCGGACAGCATCGGCTCCATGTCGATCGGAATTGGCAACTTCAAGGGCGGTTATCCCCAAAGTGTCTATATCTTGTGGACATCATGACGCCGTGCTACTATATCGCCGGCCGATAAACCGGCCCTGAATTCAACTCCACGCCCCCACCCCAGCCTTGGGAAGCTCGCGCAAGCGGGCTTCCCGCTTTTTTAGACGTGAAATCTCTTCAGCAGGTCGCCGACTGTGAGGTTTCCGTAATCCTTCACCAGCACTGCTTGCGCGGTCTGCCAGATCGCTCGCGCCGGTGCGGGCCCCTTGTCCCCCAGGTCGACCAGGCGCAGCGCGTCGTAGAGCTGGATGTTGGGCACCTCGCGCAGCCGGTCGGCCATCCACTTGCCCCACTGCAGAACGCTGCCCTCGGAAGGCGACTCACCTGGCATTGCGTCAGCCTTCGACTGCTGAACGGTGGACCAAGGAGCCCCAGCAGCTGTGGGCTTTTGCACCACGGTGGCCTGCGTGGCTTGCACCGCGCCGGACGACGCGAGCTTGGAGGCGACCGCGGTCGCCTTGGCCTCTGCCGCGACAGCGGCCTTGTCGGCAGCGGCGGCCGCCTTCTTGCTGTCTTCGACGGCCTTGGCCTCTGCCTCCGCCGCCTTTGCGGCGGCCTCGGCTCGTGCGGCCTTGAGCGTGGTAAGGCCTTCGCCGGCTATTTCGCTGATCCGGTCGGCCGCGCTCCCGACGTCGCTGCTTCCATCGCCATCGCCGGTGCGCAGGCGCTCGCCAAAGCCTCGGCCCATTGCCCCACCGATGAGGCTTGGCACGTCCAGCCCCGTCAGACCTTTGATCGCGGTCGTCGACTCGATCATCGCGCGCGTCGCGTTCTTCACGATGTCAGAGGCGCCATCCGCGCTCATCACCGTCAGGGAGTTGATGTGACCCATCGGCTCGGCAGCCGCGCGCACGATTTCCGGCAGCGCGGCAAGGACCGTCTGGATGATGGCCGCCTCGTTGAACTGCTTGTAGGCGTCGGCGCGCATCGCGAGGGCCTTGGCTTCCGCCTCGCCTTTGGTCAGCACAATCGCCGCCTCTGCCCCACCTTCGAGCCGGGTGGTTTCGGCGTCGGCCTCGGCTGATGCGATTCGAGCGCGCTTGTCGCCCTCTGCTTTCGCGATCACGGCCTGCGCCTCCGCGGCTGCGGGCTTCACTGTCGTCGAGAGCAGCTCCATCTCCTTGCGCTCGGCGGCGAGCTGGGCTAGCTCGGTCTGCTTGCGAACGACTTCCTGCTGGGCCTCAGCCGCCGCAAGGGGCCCGGCCTGGTCGGCGCGTGCCTGCGCGGCGGCGACCTGGGTCTTCGTCTCCGCCTCTCGCAGCGACACGTCTCTGGCGGCGTTGATCTTGACCTGCTGCGCCTCGGCTTCTCGGACCGCTGCCTCCTGGTCCGTGGTGGCCTTGACCATGCGCGCGTCGCGCGTGACGGTGGACACGCTCTGCTGGCCGAGCAGCTCGATGTAGTTGGACTCGTCAGAGAAGCTCTGGATGGTGAAGGCGTCGATCTGCAGGCCGCTCGTCGCGAGGTCGCCCTTCGCCGCGTCCTGCACCTGCTGCAAAAGCTTCTGGCGGTCGCGGATGAGCTCCTCGATGGTCAGCGTGCCGACGATCGAACGCAGCGATCCTTCGAGCACGTTCTTGACTATCGAGTCCACCTGCTCGGGCTTCGCGTCGAGGAAACGCTCGGCGGCGTTGCGCAGCGACTCGACGTCGCGGCCGATCTTGAAAGTCGCCACACCCTGCACCTGCACCTTGATGCCCTGGCTCGTCACTGCGTCGCTCAGCTGCACGTTGATCTGGCGGGCGGTGAGCTTCAGCTTGCCGATGCGGTTGAGAAGAGGCATGACGATCGTGCCGCCTCCGACCACGACCTTGACTCCCTTGTCGCCTGGAGCGGACACGACGCGACCGTGCTCGTCGCGCACCTTGGCGCCCCGCGAGCCCGCGACGATGATCGCCTCGTTGGCGCCGGCCACCTTGTAGCGGCTCGCGACGAAAGCGAGGATCAGGATGAGGATCACTACGCCGGTCACGGCGAGGAACGGGCTTGTCGTCACGAAACTAGGCATCGGACCGTGCTCCTTCGTTACTGGGGACGGGGCTGGGGGCGACCACGAGGTTGCTGCCGGCGACGGCGACCACCTTCACCATCCGTCCCGCGGGGATCTCGGAATCTGCGGTGGCGGTCATGTTGTGCGAGGCGCCGGCGAAGCTGATGAGTACAGTGCCGAAATGGTTGGCGGGGATGCCGACCGAGACCCGGCCGGTCGATCCGACCATGTCTTCGAGGCTGAAGGTGTCGGTCGACTCGGCCTGCTTCAAGACCTTGAAGGCGCCGAAGGCTACGCCCGCGCCAAGCAGACCCGCCACGGTGGCGACCCCGGTGGCGGCGCCAACCCCCAGGCCCATGCTGTGCACGGCGAACAGGCCCCCCGCGCCAAACATGGCGACGAAGCCGAGCAGAAGTGGCGTGGGCGAGACGCCTGCGATGTCGAAGCCGAGGTGGAGCGCGCCGAGCAGGCCGCCGAAGATGTCGTCGACCACCAGCGTCAGCAGCAGAAGGCCGCCTCCCAAAAGGAGGCAGACGCCGAAGACGAGATCAGCCGCGCTCATGCCCGTCCCCACATTGTCTTGCCGATCGAATCTTAGGCCGGTGAACGTCCTATCGCAGACACCTTGTCAAGGCTTGCACCAGCGCGGCGTGGCGCGGGTCCACCTGGGCTGACGGGAGCATCTGATTCATGACGTAGGCGAACGAGAAGCCGAGCTCCGGGTGGGCGAACGCCACCGAGCCGCCCATGCCGTAATGGCCGACCGAGCCCGCGCCGGCCATCGGCCGGAACGGGAAGGGGAGCTGGAAGCCGGTGGCGTAGTGGGTCTCATAGCCCGTGACAAGGTCTTCTCCGCGCGCCTGCGTCCGGGATGCCTTTTCGAGCGTTTCGGCGCCGAGGAGGCGGATTCCGTCCACCGGGCCGATGCAGGCCGCGTAGAGGCGGGAAAGGGCCCTGGCAGTCCCGATGCCGTTCGCGGCCGGGACTTCAGCCGCTCGGAACGGGTACCCGTTGACCGCCGACAGGACGCGAGGGTTGCCGAAGGCCTTGTGCGCGAGCGTGGTGGGGTCCGCGAGGAGCAGCGCCATCGCGTCGGGCGGGGCGCCCGGGGGCGGCGGTGGCGAAGGGATCAGCGGGGCCACGCGCTCGTTCAGCGCCTCGGGCAGGCCGATGAAGAACTCGACCCCAAGAGGCCTCGCGATCCGCTCGGCGATCAGCGTGCCGACGCTCAGGCCCGAGACCCGCCGGAGGACCTCGCCGGCCAGCCACCCGTAGGTGATGGCGTGGTAGCCGTGGGCCGTGCCGGGTTCCCACAGGGGACGCTGCGCGGCGAGGGCGTCGACGACAGGAGTCCAGGCGTAGACGTCCTCGAGGGAGACGGGCCGTTCGATCGCGGCCAGGCCGGCCCGGTGGCTGAACAGCCAGCGCACGGGAATTTTGGCCTTGCCTTCGGCCGCGAATTCGGGCCAGTACTCGACCACTGGGGCGTCGAAATCCAGGCGGCCCTCCTGGGCCAGCATGTGCGCGGCGATTGCGACGACTCCCTTGGAGACGGAAAGGACCATCTGCAGCGTGTCCGCGGTGTAGGGCGCCGTTCCGCCCGGCGTCGTGACGCCGCCCCAGAGGTCGACCACCTGCCGGCCGTGAACGTGGATGGAGCAGGCGGCGCCGACCTCGCCGTAGCGCTCGAAGTTGGCGGCGAACGCCTCCTGTACGGGCTCGAATCCGGTCTCGACCGACCCGCCGACGGGGGCCTGGATCATGGCCTAAAGCGTACTACCGGTGTCAGAAGGGCTTGGCGACCATGAGCCAGATGATCACCAACACGGCAACGACCTCGTAGATGTGAGCAAAGCGGACCAGTGGGTCGCGGAAGGCTGCCGTGAGGCGATCGGTGACGCGGCCGGCGCTGGTCGCTTCCTCCATGGCTACACCGAACGCTTTGCCGCGCGGGATGAAGATCGTCGGGACCAGAGCGAACACCCCAATCCAGAGCACCAGGGATATCAGAAGCCAGTTGGTCCGTGCTCCCTGGAGGAATCCGAGCATCGGATAGCCCTGGGCCCATGCGGTCAGAAATCCAAGCACGAAGACCGCTGAGCTGCCAGGAATGACCATAAGCCCGTCAAACCGACCGATGAGCTCCATCAAAAGCTGAACGGACGGGATATCTTTGGTGCGCTCTGCTCGCACCTGGGTGACGGTCCGGCCCACGATTCCCGCAGTCATCCAGAACGCGACGAGCACGTGCAGGAACTTCAAGCCGAGAGCGAGTGTCATGGCTCGCGGGCATTATCCGCGATGGGGCGGAAGGTGCGGGCCGGCGCGACGCCGGCCCGCTTGAATCGTTGGCTCTAGTTCAGCTCTTCATCTTGAGGAGGCCGAAGGAGGCTCCTTGCGGATCGCTCTGGATTGAGAATCGGCCGCCTGCAAAGTCCTGCGGCGCCAGTATCTCTTGCGCGCCGAGTTCCTTCGCCTTGTTGTACGACTTGTCGACGTCCTCGACGGTGAAGTAGACCTGCCAGTAGCTCGGCACCTCGGCCGGGACCATGGTGTTCATCTCCATGCCGCCGGCGATGCTCTCGCCACCCGCCAGGAACTCCGTGTACTCCTGGTTCGGGGCCATCTCGCTCTTCTTCTCGCCCCAGCCAAACACCTTCTTGTAGAAGGGAACGGCCTTGTCTACCCCACGTGAGTTGAGCTCCGCCCAGCCGTAGCTGTTCGCCTCGCCGGTCACCAGCGTGCCGGCCATCTTCCCAGCCTGCCAAACGCCGATGAAGGCTCCGGTCGGGTCCTGGAGAATGACCATCGTGCCCTGCTCGCCCACAGCCATGGGTGGCACGATGACTTTGCCGCCCTCGGCCTCGGCCTTCTTGGCTGTGTCCGCGGCGTCCGCGCTGCTGACGTAGATCGTCCACGCGGTTGGTGCCTCGTCCATCTGCTTTGGGCCGATGCCCGCGACGTCCTTGCCGCCGATCGTCGCCATCGCGTAACCGCCGTACTGCGGGTCGGGATTGACCTCCACCTTCCAGCCGAGGAGCTTGGAGTAGAAGTCACGTGAGCCGGCCGCATCGCCGGACGAAAGGTCGATCCATATGGGCTTGTGCGCTACCGCGGTTTTGGCTTCCGCCATATCTCAGCCTCCTTGAAAACCCCGACTAATCGCTTGGGGACATGCCCATTGTGCGCCGGTCGGGTGAAGGTGGGATTAAGGACGACTTATGGTGTGCAATGTGGCCGCAATCGAAAGCACGAGCTGCGATTGGTTGCTCTCGATCCGAATTCCAACGATCGAGCTCAGGGACGCGCTGATCACGGACGTGGCTGAGGGCGTGAGAGCTGCGGGTCGTCCAAAGGTGGTGGCGGTGCGAATGATCGGAGTGGTTGAGGATCGCGTCGTGCCTGCGCTCACGATGCACATACGCACTCGATCCGCAATTTCAGGCGCCCAAGCAGAAGCGCTCGGAACCCAAACATTGCATCAACACGCCTCCCGGCTCGATCTCACTGACATCACGGTCAGTGTCGTGAGGCCGCTGTCGCCCGACGAACCGAGCGGCGGCAAAAGTTGAGTGGTCGGGCGAGCGAGATTTGAACTCGCGGTCTCCTGGTCCCAAACCAGGCGCTTTGCCGAGCTAAGCTACCGCCCGAGCCTCTGCAGTCGGAGCATGTCCGGCTTCGACCACGTCGAAGATTATGTCTGGACTAGAGGTCGGGCAAGAATACGGGCGCTCGAGCCGGCGGCTGTCAGGGCGCTTGCGTAGCCACCGCCGCGTCGCCGATTCCGCCGTGTGGCGCGGAGTCGGAGGTGCTCGCCGCCAGAGAATTTCCAGACACCGAACCGTTTGGAGGTGCCGAGTTGGCGCCGTTGGATGCATTCGCCGAGTTGCACGCCCCAAGCGTGATCACGGTGAATGCAAGCGCGACCATAAGGCGCGTGCGACCCAAGGGAGTCACCCTGTGACCATGCTACGCCGACCAGAACAAAGTCAGTAACGCCGTCCTCGGCTCTACAGCCGCGCTAGCGCTCCCGACTCGAGAAGCGCGCGAACCGCACGGGCCCGATGACTGTACAGCCGCTTTTCCTCGGGCGTCATCTCCCCGAAAGTCTTCCCTGTTCCCGGGACTAGGAAAATAGGGTCGTAGCCGAAGCCTGCCTGGCCCCGCCACTCCGGCACGATCTCGCCTCGGCATTCGCCCTCGAAGAACTGGGTCGGCCGACCGGGCGCCGCCAGCGCGATGACGCAGACGAAGCGCGCGTTCCACGGCCGGAGCTTCCCATCGAGCCGGCTCAGGAGCTCGGCGGTGCGTGCCTCCTGGGTCGGGCCGAGTCGCGCGGAGCGAAGGCCTGGAAAGCCGCCGAGCGCCTCGACCTCCACGCCGGAGTCGTCTCCTAGGGCCGGCAGGCCTGACCGGCTGCATGCGGTCTCGGCCTTGAGCCGGGCGTTTTCCGCGTAGGTCTCCCCCACCTCGTCGACCTCGCTGTCGAAGGCGACGAGCTCGAAACCCGTATCGGCAAGCAGCTCGCGATATTCGCGCAGCTTTCCGGTGTTGCCGGTCGCGATGACCAGCTGACGGCGCTTCTTAGCCAAGCGTTGCGATGGCGCGCTTCTGTCCGACGATCAGCTCCTTGATCCCCTTGTGCGCGAGCGTGAGCATCGCGTCGAGCTCGGCGCGGGTGTACGGCGCACCCTCGGCTGTCGCCTGCAGCTCGACCAGGCCGCCGTCTTCCATCATCACGGCGTTGAGGTCGGTGGAGGCTTTGAAGTCCTCGGTGTAGTCGAGGTCGAGAAGCGGTGTGCCGTCCACGACTCCGCAACTGACCGCGGCGAGATACTGCCTAACCGGAACCTGCTCCAGCATGCGCGCATCCTTCATCCGCTTCAGCGCCATGTACAGCGCGCAGAACGCGCCGGTGATCGATGCAGTGCGTGTGCCGCCATCGGCCTGCAGGACGTCGCAGTCGAGCGTGATCGTCCGCTCGCCGATCTTGCTCATGTCGACCGCAGCGCGGAGCGACCGACCGATCAAGCGCTGGATCTCGTGAGTGCGACCGCCAAGCCGGCCCTGGACAGCCTCGCGCGTGCCGCGGTCGTGAGTGGAACGCGGAAGCATCGAATACTCGGCGGTGATCCAGCCCTGTCCGCTGCCGCGACGGTGCGGGGGCACTCGGTCGTCGACGCTGGCGGTGATCCAGACGCGAGTGCGGCCCATCTCGATCAGACACGACCCTTCCGCGTGCACGTTGACGCCGAGCTCGATCTTCAGAGGGCGCAGCTGGTCCGGCTGCCTGCCGTCGGGACGTGAGGTCATCGCTTGCTCAGTTTGAGGATCAGTGCCGTCGATTCGTAAAAGAAGTAGAGCGGCAGGAACATGATGAGCGGGGTCAGCGGGTCCGCACCGGGGGTCAGGAAGTTGGAGAGAAGCCCCAGAGCCAGGAACCACCAAGGCCGGTTCTTGTACAGCCAGCGCGAGGTGATGATGCGCATCATGCCAAGCACGAACAGAACCACGGGCAGCTCGAAGACGAGCCCGAACCCGAGCACCATGGTCAGGATGAAGCCGATCAGCTCGCCGATGTCCGGCAGGTAGCTGACGTTGGCCGGCGAGAGACCGTTGAGAACCTTGAGATATAGAGGTAGAGCGAAGATCGCCGCCGCCACGCCGAGGAGAAAGAAGAAGATGGTGGCGAGGATCAGCGGTAGCGCGAACCGGCGCTCGTGCTTGAAGAGGCCCGGGCTGACGAACCACCAGATCTGCTGGATGACGATCGGCGAGGCGAGCACGATTCCGATATAGAGGGCCACCTTGAGCTCCGTCAGGAACCCGCCGGCGGGCTGGAGATAGATCGCTTTGCCGACGCCGGCGCGGTCGATCAGCAGGTTGATCACGTACCCCGACACAAACCAAGCGGCGATGGTCGCCACGCCCCACGCGACCACCACGATGATGAGGGCGCGGCGCAGCGCCTCGAGGTGCTCGATGATCGACATCCGCGGCTCCTCAGCAGGAGGCGGATTGCCAGGGCCGCGTCGAAGCACCCTGTCCAGGAGGGCCACAGGGGGACCCGCCGTCAGTTCTTGGTGGAGGAGGCCGGCTCCGTGCTCTTGGCTGCGCCGTCGGCCGTCGTTGCGGTGGTTGAGGCCGCCGGCGTCGGGTTGGGAGGCGGTGCCGCGGGCGTCGAAGGCGCCGCGGTGATGCTCTCCGTCAGCTCAGAGGTCGCCTTGCGGAACTCGCGCATTGCCTTGCCTGCCGCGGAACCCAGTTCCGGCAGCCGCCCCGGACCGAAGATGATCAGCACGACGACGAGGATGGCGACGATCCACAGCGGGTGAATGGGCATTTGAGGCGAATTATAGGGCGCCCCTCACCCTAGCCTCTCCCCAATGGGGAGAGGGAACTCACGAGACCTTGATCGTGATGGACTTGATGGCGTCGCCCGCCTGGAGCTGCTGGGCCTTGTCCATTCCCGAGGTCACCGTCCCGAACCGGTTGTAGACGGCCGTCGGGCCCGGGTCCGGCCATGGCGCCTTCTCGAAGAAGAACTGGCTGCCGTTCACAGCGCCCCCGGGCACTCGCGCCATGCCCACTGCATAAAGCCCCCAAGGCATCGTGCTGGGTTCGTCGAGCAGGTTGTAACCGGGCCCTCCGCGCCCGTCTCCGCGCGGATCGCCGCCCTGCACCACCCAGTCCTCAGGCTTCCAGAAGGTGAGGCCGTCGTAGTAGCCGTGAATCGCGAGCACTATGAAGTTGTTCACGGTGGCCGGGGCAATCTCCGGGTGCAGCTGGATGACGATCGGTCCCTGCGTGGTGTTGACAGTAGCCACGTAAGTGCTCTTTGGGTTGATACAGATCGGCTGACGGCCGATGAACTGATGAGGTGCGATCTGGACCGACGTCTTGCAGCCGGCGAGAGGTGCAGGGATTTGGGGGGCGAGCGCTCTGTCGACCGCGAATCCTGTTCCGAGCACCGCGCCGATCAAGACGGCGACGATCAGGACTGGCGCCCACGGCCGCTGGCGCCACGCCTCGGGCAGGTCGGCCTCGTCGACCTCTACGGTCGCAGCCGCCCTGCGCGCCGCTTGCCTGATCTTCACTTTCGCGCGGCGGACTCGCTGATCGCCTGGACTAGCCCGTGTGTCGTGTACTCACGCGCGACGATCGAAACGGTGAGGCCGAGCTTGCGGGCGACGTCCGCGGTGACCGGGCCCATACACGCGACTTCCGCGTCGCCGAGAATCGCAGGAAGGCGGTCCTCCGGAAACGCGCGCACGAAGTTGTTCACCGTCGACGAGCTGGTGAAGGTGATCACGTCGACGCCTTCGTTGTTGAACAGTCGCAGCAATGTGTCACCCGTCCCGGTGGGACAGATGGCTCGGTAGACAGGAAGGATTTCGACTTCAGCACCTCGGTTGGCAAGCAGGGATGGTAGTGCGTCGCGCGCCACCTCCGCTCGCGGAACCAGCACGTGCATTCCGTCCATCTCCCAGCCTTCCAGCGCTTTGGCCAGCCCTTCCGCCGTGTACTCCGACGTGATCAGCTCCGGGCGAAGGCCGTGTCCCTCGAGCGACTGGGCGGTCTCCTGGCCGATGGCACAGAGCTTCGAACCATGAAACGCCCGCGCATCCGAGCCGGAGGCCAGCAACATCTGGAAAAAGATGTCGACCGCGTTGGCTGAGGCGAAGATGACAAGTGCTGTCGTGTCCAGGTGAGCGATCGCTTTGTTCACCCGCTCGTCGAGCGGCATGGGCTGGATCTCGATCGTCGGGATCTCGATGACCGCGGCGCCAAGCTCGACGAGCTCTCGGCGGAACGGATCGACCTGGTGGCGGGCGCGCGTGATGAGGACGCGACGGCCGTGCAGCGGCCGCTTCGACATCGTGTCGAGGCGGTCTGACATCACGACGCCTGGCCCAACGACCAGCAGCGCATCGCCGCGCAATCCGTAGGTGGCTGCCTTGCGCGCCAGCTCGCCCAGTGGGGCGCTCACCCGGTGCTGCCCGGGCTGGCCGGGGTTGAGGATCAACGCCGAGGGTGTATCGAGGGACCTTCCATCCGCAAGCAGGGCGGCGATGCCGGACTCCCACCAGCCGGAGGCGAGCCTCAAGACGACCGTCTCCGCACCTTTGACCAGCCCAAAGCCGATCGACGCCGACTGGCCTTCGATGGTGAGGGGGATGCCGCTCATGATTGGCGCGGCGAGCTCGACGATGAGGCCAGGCACTGCTTCGAAGTCCAGGCCTGCGCGCTCGAGCTTCTCCGCGACCTCGCTGCCGTTGGAGAACGCGTACGGGTTTCCGGGGAATAGCACCGTGACTCGCTTGCCGGAGCGCGCGATGCGCACGACCTCGTCAGTCGATTGAAAAGGGCCGATGTCTGCGTTCGCCGCCGCGAGGTGCAGAAGTCCGACGCCACAGCCGTCGCTGTGGCGGATCACGTCGGCGTCCTTGATCGCTTCGATTGCCTGGACGGTCGCCAAGCCTGGATGTCCTGGTCCGACACCGACGAGCTTGACGTTGCTCATGTCTCCATCCCCACCCGGGACACGCTGACAGGTTAGAGCTTTCGGGTCACCACGTAGTCGGTGAGCGCCGTCAGGGTGTTACTGGCCTCACTCCGGCTCAACGCGTTGAGCTGCTTACTCGCTGCTGCCGCATGCTTTCGAGCACGCTCGAGGGCTAGCTGCGGAGCGTGGCTCGTGCGAACTATCTCGACGACCTCGGCCGCGCCGATGGCATTGAGCTTGCGTCCGTCTTGCAAGAGCTTTTGGAGCCGGCCCGCGATTGCCTTGTCTTGCTTCGCGAGCATCAGGGGCAGGGTCGCGAATCCTTCCGCGATGTCCTGGCCGATCGGCTTTCCGATCTCTCCTTCGCTGCCGATGTAGTCGAGCACGTCGTCGGCGATCTGGAACGCGAGGCCGAGGAGGCGGCCGTATTCATGGAAGGCCTTGCGCTGCGCGACCGGTAGTCCGGCAAGCACGGCGCCGATGTCACAGCATGCAGCGAGAAGCGTCGCCGTCTTCGCCTCGATACGTCGCATGTACTCGTCGACGTCTGTGCTGTAGCGATAGCGAATCTCCTGCTGACGCACTTCGCCCGCGCAGATGTCCATCACCGTGCGGGCAAGGATGCCGACGACTTCCGCGGAGTCGGTTCGCGCCGCGTGCTCGTACGCCTTGGCGAAATAGAAGTCGCCGATCACGATCGCGGGCTCGTCGCCCAGCGATGCCGCCACGGTGGGACGCCCCCGCCGCAGTGGCGCGCGGTCGATGACGTCGTCATGCACGAGGGTTGCCGCGTGGGTGAGCTCCACGGCCATCGCGGCCGGGGTCAAGACTTCGAGGTCGTAATGGCCGCACCTCGCCGACAACAGCACCAGCGCGGGACGGAGACGCTTGCCTCCGGCGGCGAAGAGGTCGGCCATCGGCGCCGAGACCACGTCGGGATCGCGCTGTATCTCGTCCCGGATAGCCTTCTCGACAGTGGCGAGGTCAGCGACCACCGGACCGAAGACGTCTACGTCCTCTGCGGCTCCCAGATCCGGACCTCCTCAGCTGCGATCGGCTCGCCAAAGAAGTTGGCTGCGATCTCGTCGAATCGATTGGGCTCCGCCGTGACGAGGACCTCGTGGAGCGGGTTCGCGTCGGTCGCACGCAGCCGCGAGTGGTCGAGGTGCCGTTCGACCTTGGCCGCCGTGGTCGTCGCGGAGTCGATGAGGGTGAAGGCTTCCGGATAGACGCGGTTGATCGCGGGCTTCAGCAGCGGGTAGTGCGTGCAACCGAGGACCAGCGTGTCGGCGCCGAGGCGCACGATGTCGGCAAGGTACTCGCGCAGCGCGCGCTCGGCCCTTGGCGAGTTGGCCTCTCCCGCCTCGACGATTTCCACCAGCTCTGGACACGCGGTCTGGTACACGCCCACCATCGGATCGATCTCCTTGATGGCATGCAGGTACTCCTGGCTGCGCATAGTGCCCTCCGTGGAGATGACGCCGATGCGGTTGTTCTTCGTCGCTTCGACCGCGGCATGCGCGCCGGGGCTGATCACACCGATGATCGGCAGCTCGAACAGCTCGCGCGCCTGGTTCAGGGCCGCGGCGGTGGCCGTGTTGCACGCGATGACCACGAGCTTGACGTCGCGCGATTCGAGGTAGCGAATGATGTCGATGGCAAAGCCGCGCACCTCGTCCTGGTAGCGCGGACCGTAAGGAAGGTGGAGCAGGTCGGCGACGTAGATCGTGGGCTCGAGCGGGAGCCTTTCGCGGATCGCCTTCAGTACCGTGAGCCCGCCCACCCCGGAGTCGAAGACGCCAATCGGTCGCGGGTCATTATTTAAATAGATTTGGGTCAAACGGATTTGACCGAGAGGCGGTACCCCAGGCCGGGGACCGCCTCCAGGCTCACGCCGGCGTTCGAGCGATCGGAGAGCTTGCGGCGTAGGCGCTGGACGTGCGGGTCGACCGAGTGGTCGTCGAGGTCGTGTGGGTAACCCCAGACTTTGTCTCGCAGCTGCGCCCGCGTGAGAACTCGCTCCGGATTCGCGGCGAGCACCGCGAGCAGGTTGAACTCGGTCATGGTGAGAGGGATTTCTTCGTCGGCGATCTTCACTCTGCGGGCAGCGTTGTCGATCTGCAGTGCCCCGATGCTCAGCACGCCCTCGCGCCCGCCACCGGACTCGGCCAGAGCGGAACGCCTGAGATGGGCGTTGATACGGGCGGCAAGGATGCGCGAGTCGAATGGCTTGGTGATGTAGTCGTCGGCGCCGACCTCGAGGCCGACGACCTCGTCCATCTTTGTGGTGCGGCCGGTCAGCATGACCATCGGGCTGATCAGACCCTGGCGGCGCAACTCCCTGATGACCTCGGTGCCGCTGATGTCGGGAAGCACCCAGTCGATGAGCACGAGGTCGGGCTGACTTCCCATCGCGAGCTCGATCGCCTGTGCGCCGGTGGCCGCCTCGAGGACGTCATGGCCCTGGAGCTTGCAGACCTCCGCCACGAGGATCCGGATTGGCGCGTCGTCCTCAACCACGAGGATGCGGCGCTTGCGCCGCGGGGGCGTCGTTGTCAGTTGTGTGCTGGAGGCGCGAACCCCACCCGTCGCGACTCAACCGATGAGCGCTTCGGTCTCCTCATCAGGAGGACGCGCTTCTCCCCCCCGTCGATCACATCGGTGAGCTCCCATCCGTCCGTGCCGGCTTCTTTCAAGAGCTTGACCAGCGTGACGCCGTCAACCAATTGGGCGACCGTCAGAACCTGTGTCGAGAACTCCCACTCACGCAGCGGAAGCCCGACGTTCGGAAGAATCCCGGTCCCCGAGGCCGCGCCGTGCCCAGGATGGTTCGGCTGCTCGTCGGGTTCCTCGTCGGGGTCTTCTTCAGATCGGAAGCCCATGTCCGTCGATTGTAGGAGCCGAGTACCCCCGGCGGGGGTCGAACCCGCGCTGGACCGGGTTTAAGCCGGTTGCCTCTGCCATTGGGCTACGGGGGCAGGAACAATTCTGCGGCCCCTGCCTATTTCGGGTAGTCGAAAAAACCCTTTCCCGTTTTCTTGCCCAGATGCCCCGCCTCGACGAGCTTCCGGAGCACCTCGGGTGCGTCCGTGCCTTCTCCCTGGCGGTGGCGGTCCTTGAGCGCCCCATAAAAGATGTCGAGGCCGCTGAAGTCGAGCAGGTGGAATGGACCCATCGGCCAGTTGAGGCC
>DASRWV010000089.1:0-15400 GCA_035687505.1 Nitrosotalea sp. | reverse complement strand
CGGCCGCGAGGGCTCTCCCGAGATGCTGCGTGAGCTGCGCGAGCATGTCGGCAAGGTGATCGGCAAGTTCGCTGCGCCTGCAAACATCGTGTTCACACCCGAGCTGCCGAAGACGCGCTCGGGCAAGATCATGCGGAGGCTACTGCGCGACGTGTCAGAAAATCGGCCTCTCGGAGATACGACCACACTGGCCGACCCGGCTGTCGTGGCGGAGCTCGCCAGGCGTGGCAAGGAAGAGGCAGCCAAAGAAGAGGCTTAGGACGGACCAGTCGCCACCCTAAGTTCATAGGGCGGGTGGGGCCGTGTGACCACATGGCGACCTGGTGCGCCTAGCGAAATAGAGTCGTGGTGGAAAAGTGGCTATGAGACGTGCCAATCCCGCCTCGGAGCACTCGCGCCAGAGCCGCGCACTGGCGGTTGTCGATCAAGACTCCGTCAGCGAACGCGACGCGCCCGACGACAATCTCGTCTCCCTTCGCACCGACGACGTCCGGCGAGCCATCGCAAGCATCGTCGGCTGGGCCGAGCTGATCGACTCTGGCGATCTCAGCGACGACCAACGTAGTCGTAACGCGCGACGTTTGTTGAGGGAAGGCCGGCGGCTGACTGCCCTGGTCGACAACGCGCTCGCGCTGCAGCGATTTGAAACCGGGCATGGACGTTTGGACCTGTCTCCCGTCGACATGCACGCGGTAATCCTCCGGGCGGTGTTCGCCGCCGGCGAAGACAAGAAACGGCCGATCGAGGTGCACATATCTGAACAGCTTCCCCTCGTCTGGGCCGACGCCGAGGCAGTGCTCGAGGTGCTCGCCACCTTCTTGTCAAATGCGCGCGCTTTGTCGCCTGATGGTGGTGCGATCGTGATCGCCGCGCGACAGGTCGGTTACATGGTTGAGATCCATATCCGGGACCACGGCGCCGGCACGGAAGCCGAGGCGCTGCCTGATCTTGTCCGTGACTTCTACCGGGCGGACCGGCGAATCCGGCGCCTGGGACTCGGTGCAGGCCTCGGACTGGCGGTGAGCTACATGGTCATCGAGGCCCATGGTGGGCGGATTGAGGCCAGCACGAAAGGCCCAGGCACGGGGACTCGCTTCCAGTTCACGCTGCCGATCTCAAGACCAGCCGCCTCGTCCCTTGCGAGTCCGCCTTAAGTCAAGAAAGCCACGCTGGCTTCACGAGCCCAATGCACCTTTGAGCTCGCGACCCGGCGCTTGCCACCAGCTGACGATCGATGCTGCTTACCAGCGGTACCAGCGACCGCCACCCGAGCCACGGAATATGAATCCGAGGACCCAGAGGACGAGCGCGATCAGCAGCAGGATCCAGAGGATGTGCAGCGACGCCGAGAGGAGCCCACCTCCACCCAGCAGCAACAGCAGGATTAGCAAGACGATGAGAGCAACTGCCATTTCTGAAACCTCCTTTCAGCAGGGCCCATCGGACCCAGCCGGTTCTCTATCTAAAGAACTGGCTGAGTCTCGTCACTACTTACTCAAGACGTCTCGCTCGCCTGCAGCACCACCACTGAGCCGGCCGAGGTCGTGAACCGACCGTCGACTTCAATGGAGTCTGTCTCGGGCTGCAGCTTCGCGGTATCGAGCACCAGGCGCCAGGCCTTGCCGTACTCGTCGGGGATGGTCCAGGCGACGCCCTCGACATGCGCGTTGAACAGGAGCAGGAATGAATCGTCCGTGATCGAGCGGCCACGATCGTCGGGCGTCTGAATCGCCTTGCCGTTCAAAAACGCGCCCAGCGATCGTGCGTGACTCGCCTCCCAGTCCTCGTCGGTCATGGACTGCCCGTCGGGTTTGAACCAACCGATGTCAACAGTGCCGCGGATTGGCCTTCCGTGGAACCAGCGGCGGCGCCGGAACACGGGATGAGCTCGCCGGAAGGAGATCACCCACCGGGTGAAGGCAAGCAAGCCCTCGTCGACCGCTGCCCAGTTGACCCAGGACAGCTCGTTGTCCTGGCAGTACGCGTTGTTGTTTCCGTGCTGAGTCCTGCCCAACTCGTCCCCGGCGAGCAACATCGGAACGCCCTGAGCCAGGAAGAGCGTGGTCAAGAAATTGCGCAGCTGCTGTGCGCGGAAAGCGAGGATCTTCGGATCGTCAGTATCGCCCTCCGCGCCACAGTTCCACGATCGGTTATGAGACTCGCCGTCTTGGTTCGCTTCACCGTTGGTCTCGTTGTGCTTCTCGTTATAGGAGACGAGGTCACGCAGGGTGAAGCCGTCGTGCGCCGTGACAAAGTTCACGCTCGCGAATGGCCGTCGCGTGTCGTTTTGATAGAGGTCGGAGCTTCCCGTCAGGCGTGAGGCGAACTCTGCGACAGTCGCCGGCTCGCCGCGCCAGAAGTCGCGCACGGTGTCCCTGTAGTGACCGTTCCACTCCGACCACAGAGCCGGAAAGTTGCCAACCTGGTAACCGCCCTCTCCGATGTCCCAGGGCTCAGCGATCAGCTTCACCTTGCTGACGACGGGATCCTGCTGGATCAGGTCGAAGAACGTGGATAGGCGGTCGACCTCGTGGAACTCACGCGCGAGGGTCGCCGCGAGATCGAAACGGAACCCGTCGACGTGCATCTCGGTGATCCAGTAGCGGAGTGAATCCATGATCAGCTGCAGCGTGTGTGGGTGGCTCACGTTGAGGCTGTTGCCGGTTCCGGTCGTGTCGTAGTAGAAGTTCGGCTTGTCGTTGACGAGCCGGTAGTAAGCGCGGTTGTCGATTCCTTTGAAACACAGCGTCGGACCGAGATGGTTGCCCTCCGCGGTGTGGTTGTAAACGACGTCGAGAATGACCTCGATGCCGGCCGCGTGGAGTGTGCGCACCATCTCTTTGAATTCGTTGACCTGCTCGCCGCGCTGACCTGTGCTCGCGTATTCGTTGTGTGGGGCGAAGAAGCCGATGGTGTTGTAACCCCAGTAGTTGCGCAGCGATCGCTGGAGCAGGCGATCGTCCTGTACGAACTGGTGGATCGGCATGAGCTCCACCGCCGTCACACCGAGAGACAGGAGGTGGTCGATGACGGCCGGATGGGCGAAGCCGGCATACGTTCCGCGGAGGCGTTCCGGCACATCCGGATGACATTTCGTGAAGCCTTTGAGGTGCGCTTCATAGATGACTGTCTCGTGCAGCGGCCTGTCGGGCGACTTATCGCCACCCCAATCGAAATGCGGGTGGTGGACCACCGACTTGAAAACGTGTTGCGCGCTGTCCTCGATGTTCACGACCCCGGCGTGCGCCGGGTCGTACGAGTAGCAAGATGAGTTCCAGTCGATGTCGCCTTCAATCGCCCGCGCGTAAGGATCGAGGAGGAGCTTGCGTGGATTGCAGCGGACCCCATCTTCGGGGCTATAGGGTCCGTGAACTCGATAGCCATAGCGCTGACCGGGTTTGATGTTCGGCAGGTACACGTGCCAGGAAAAGGCATCGACCTCTTCCACTCGCACCCTGCGCTCGGCGCCGTCGTCGTCGAACAGGCACAGGTCCACGGCCTCGGCGACCTCGGAAAACAGAGCGAAGTTGGTGCCCGCCCCGTCATACATCGCTCCTAGCGGATAGGCGCGGCCAGGCCAGACTTCCATCCGCTCCCCGGAAAGCTCAGACATCGGCGGTGGGTCAGATTACCGGCACCGCGTCGGTCGCGCTGTGATCTTAGTTTCGGCTACTTCTTCGGGCTGGATTTACGAACTGCTTTATCGACCTGCTCGCCGAGCTCGCGGAATGTCTCCCCCAGTGCCGATCCAAAGGACCGGGCCGCCTGCTTGGTGCGTGAACGTACCTCGGGGTCGCGTGTCGCGGTCTCGAGCGAGGCGAACACGCTGTCAGCGGCCCGGCCAAGCTGCTCGA
The DNA here is from genome assembly GCA_035687505.1 of Nitrosotalea sp. GTDB lineage: Bacteria > Chloroflexota > Dormibacteria > Dormibacterales > Dormibacteraceae > Palsa-870. Next base: position 11,546 of record DASRWV010000089.1, on the reverse strand, counting down.
GCGAGCGACTGAGCTCCGCCGTCTGTTTGGAATTTTTCGTTTTGTCTGCGTCCATGTAGTGGCGCCGGAGCTCTCCGGCCACGCCTTTGATGTCAGCTTCGAAACGGTCCCATGCCTTCTGCGTGTCATCGCTTCCCATCGCAGCCTCCTCCAGGTACCAATCTGTCTGGAACGACTCCTAAGTCTTGGTCGTTTCCTCCCACTCCGGATGCTTGCGGAACAGGCCGCCCCAGCCTATGTGGAACCAGTGCTCTTCGCGGTAGGGCTGCAGCGCCGCAACCTCGTCCTCGCTGAGGTCGGTCACGACGTGCTTCTCTGTGATCTTCTTGATCCTCGCCGCGGGGATCTCGAAGTGCTTTCCCCCCTTGGTGCTCTTCACGACGATGCCGTGAAAGATGTCCTCCTCTTCGTCGCCCAGCAGGGACTCCGCGGTCCCGATCACCGAACCGTCGGCCGCCGCCACCGGCGCCCGATACGGCATTGCGCGCCACGCTACAGGTGTTTCGTCGTCAAACATGACCACCACGATACCCGCGCCGAAAGCCGGACACTAAGCGCTGCATCCATGAACGCACTCCTCACAGACCTGTACGAGCTGAACATGGTGGCCAGCTATCTGCGTCGCGGGATGAACGGCTCTGCCACCTTCAGCCTCTTCGTGCGCCGGCTGCCGCCCACCCGCGGATTCATCGTCGCGGCGGGCGTGGAATCCTGCCTGGATTTTCTCGAGGAGCTGCGATTCGAAGAAGAGGACCTTGGCTTCCTGCGCGATCGTCTCGACTTCACGACGGCAGACCTGGAAGCCTTCCGGCGATTTCGCTTCACCGGTGATGTCTGGGCGATTCCCGAAGGCCGGATCGCGTTCGCAGGCGAGCCCCTGGTCGAGGTGACCGCCCCGCTACCAGAGGCTCAGCTGATCGAGACGTTCCTGCTCAACCGCGTGACTTATGAATCGACGATCGCCAGCAAGGCTGCACGATGTGTGATCGCAGCCGCCGGCCGCGACACAGTCGATTTCTCGTTCCGGCGGACGCAAGGGATCGAGGCCGGGATTGACGTGGCCCGACTGTCGGCGATGGTTGGCTTTGCCGCGACGAGCAACGTCGAAGCGTCCAGGCGGTTCGGCCTCGTGGCTGCCGGCACGATGGCCCACTCGTACGTGGAAGCATTTCCCAGCGAGGCAGAGGCCTTTCGCGCGTTCGCCGAGGACTTTCCGGGGCGAGTCACGTTCCTGGTCGACACCTACGACACCGTCTCGGGAGTCAAAGCCGCCATCGTGGTAATTCGCCAGCTCGAGCTCGGCGGGCGCCTCGGCATCCGTCTCGACAGCGGTGACCTGGGTGAGCTAGCCCGAAAGGCAAGGCGATTGCTCGACCGCGCCGGCCTGCGCCAAGTGCGCATTTTCGTCAGCGGAAGTCTTGACGAGCTCGCGATCGACGACCTCGTGCGCAGTGGTGCCCCTATCGACGCTTTCGGTGTCGGCACGAAGATGGGCGTTTCGGCGGACTACCCGTACCTCGACAGTGCGTACAAGCTCGTCCGCTACCAGGAGCGGGCGGTGATGAAGCTGTCGCGTGACAAGGTGACAGCGCCGGGTCGTAAGCAGGTGTTCAGGCGCACAAAGCCATTCAGCGACGTGCTCGGCCTGCATGAGGAGCCGGTCCCGGCCGGTCGCGAGCGCTTGCTCGAGCCTTTGATGACGAAGGGCAGACGAAATGCGAAGCGCCCGCCGCTGCCTGAATCACTGGCGCTCTTTCAGGCGGACCTGGCAGCGCTGCCCGAGAGCGTTCGAGAGCTGCGCTCGCCGAAATCCCCGGTAGTCCGATCCACCGAGGCTCTTAGGAAGCTTTCCGTCGAGACGAGGCGACGGCTGCGGGCCGGTCTGCCTTAGCTCCTTGGGCGAAGCACGATCTGGCTCTGCGTGACCTTCGCCACAAGCCGGCCCGAGCTGTCGCGGACCGAGGTCTCGACCACGATGGTCGTCCCTCCGACATGAAGTGGTTTCGCGACCGCGGTGACGGTGCCAGATCGCACAGCGCCCAGGAAGTTGGTTTTCGATTCGATGGTCGAGGTCCCTGCCGCGTCCTTGGGTAGGTTGAGAAGCGCGCACGCGCCACCTGCCGAATCGGCGAGGGCCATGATCACGCCACCGTGAAGAATGCCGTTGGTTGTGCAAAGTGTCGGCGTCCAATCGAGTGAAAGCCCAACTTCCTCTGCCGTGTACTTTTCGGCGCGCACGCCAAGGGTCGCGCAGAACGGCATTGCTTCCCGGATCAACGCGGTCGCCGCATCGTCGGTCACCGGTCACCTATATCACGGCGACGCGACTCAGCGGTTGGCGACGAGCAATTCGAGCGAATCGACCAGCCTTGGTCCCGGGCGGTTGAAGTAAGCGGACCCGTCAAGGACAGCGACGCGGCTCGCACCCACTCCTTCCACATGGATTCGAACGAGCTCAGCCTCGGCCCTGGCCCGAGCCAGGTCGAACCCACAGGGGGCGAGAATGAGCAGCTCGGGCCGGGCAGCGGCAACATCGCTCCACTCGATTGCCACCGAAGGGACGCCGGCTCGGGCCAGTGGGTCGTGGATTCCTGCCAGGGCCAGCAAGTCCGGCGTCCAGTGACCGGCGCGATATGGCGGATCGAGCCATTCCAGGAAGACACCCCGCACCGCGGGCAGCGAGCGTGCCTTCTGCGACGCGGTCGCGATGCGCCCGCGCAGGTCTGCCATCAGCGCGCCTGGGTCAGCTCCGCATGCCCAGGCGAGCTCTTCGACATCGGAGAGCACGTCGTCGAGGGAATGGGGATGCTGGCGGATCATTCGAATGCCGGCCAGCTCCTGAGCGACCTGGCCTGCGGGGATCGCGCACACGTCGCAGATGTCCTGGGCCACGATCAGGTCGGGCTCGAGCGCGAGGATGGCATCCGTGTCGACCGAATACAGCGAGCGGCCCTCAGCCGCAGCCAGCGACACCGCGGCCTCGATCGCACCGCTCGGTTTCTCCGTGAGCTGCATGGTCGACCGCGTCACGATCGGCAGCAATGCCGCCTCCGGAGGGAAGTCGCATTCGTGTGTGACCGCAATCACCTGGTCGCCTAGTCCGAGAGCGAAAAGAGTTTCTGTGGCGCTCGGCAGCAGCGAGACGATCCTCAATCGGCGGCGCTGTCCTGCCGAAGGCGATCTATGACCTGCCGGAAGGCGGCCTCCGGCTGGGCACCCATCACTAAATAGCGACGGCCGAAGATGTGTGCCGGGATGGCGTTGATTCCGACGGCCTCAGCCTGGCTTCGGTTGTCATCGATCACCGCCGCGTACCGATCCTCCTCAATCGCCTGTCTGAGCTGCGCGGGATCCAGCCCGACGCCCGTTCCGACTCGCACGAGGTCGTCAACGTCTTCCAGGCGCCCAGAGCCTTCCCAATGTGCTTTGAACAGGGCGCGGTGCATCTCGTCGTATTTCCCGTGCTCGCGGGCGAATTCCGCGGCGCCCAAGGCGCGGCGCGAGTTGATGATCACGTCGCGCTGGACCATCGGAAGCCCGACTTCAGCCGCCACCGATTCGAGGTGCTTGATCGCCTGTTCGAAGCGCCCTCGCCCGAAATACACGTCCCGATTGATCCCTTCGAGCGGCGCTTCCGGATGCAGCTCGAACGGCAGCCACGTCACCCGGACAAGGTTCTCCTTCTCGAGCTGTTCGACTCGGACCGAGTCGATGTAGCACCAGGGTCAAACGTAGTCCGAGAAGACGATCAGTTCGATCGGGTCGGTTGCGGCTGCCATCTAGTGATGCATAACCGCGAGAGCGATTACGCGATTCCAGGCCACGGGTGCCCACTTTACCTCCGGAATTTCGTCCAAACGCTCTCGCCCACTCTGATTTAAGGGTGGAGCAACTGGTGCTTCTTAGGTTGCGGGTCGAATACCCGTTTGGAGAGAATCAACTGTGACTTTACGTCGCGGGCCACCCGTGGCAGTAGCCGAACGCACCCCTGAAGCAGCTGGCCCATCCAACGGGCCTGGCTCGATTCCAGGCCCCTCCCGACCATTGGCGATTGCCCAGCCTTCCGTTCACCGGTACGTTCCCTTCTACGTCTACTTTGTCGCGCTCGCGCTGATCCTGGTCCTTACGGGGGCTTCCGCGGGGGCCTACCTCTATGTCCAGATGGCCGCCGACGCGAAGCAAACGGCGCTGGTCGATGCGAGGTTCGCCGCCAAGAAGGCGGCCCTGCAGATCAGCTCTGGCCTCGACATCGTCAAAGCAGCGTCTCTATCAGAGACCGCGGCGACCTTCACCAATCCGGCCAATTGCCACCACCGCTATGCACCTGTCGGAGCTTTTGACACCGGCCGTATAGACGTCGTGAGGCTGGACGGGTCCGTCGTCTGCTCATCGCAAACGCCGGCTCCGAGCGGTCGTTTGTACGCGGGCAGTTCGTGGTTGCAAACGAAGAGCCCTGCTTATGTCGCGCCGGCCCAAGATCAGGTCACAGGGAAAACCGTCGCGGTGGTTGCCTATCCGATTGCGGACGTGGGCGTGATCGCCTGGTTCTTCGATCTGGATACGATCGGGCCGAAGCTTGCCGAAGAGTTTGGAAGCGGAGTCAACCAGCTCGAATTCCTGGTTACGAGCGGTGACGGCAAAGCGATCATCGCTCGCTCCATTGAATCGGTGAAATGGACCGGCGCATCGATCGTCGATACCCCGTTTGGGCGTGCAACCGATCCGTCCAGCCGGCCCGACGTAGCCGGCACCCCACGATGGTATGGCGAGGTTGACCTCGAAGCCACGGGTTGGAAGGTCTACGTAGGAGCAGACCAGGCGACGGCCCTGGCCGCGACCGGCCGCTACGAGCGTCAGGCTGTCGGAATCATCTTCGTCGGCGCGCTTGCTGTCCTGTCCGGGCTGCTCCTTGTCTATCGCCGGGTCGTCAGACCAGTGGTTTCGTTGAGCGCCGCCGTCCGGTCCTCGAACCTGAAGCACGTACCAACCCTCGTGCCTGTTGAGGGGCCGGCGGAGGTCGCGAGGCTGGCAGAAGACGTCAACTCGCTTGTACTGTCAGTCGATCGCGAGCTCGCCGGTCGGGAAGGCGCGGAGCGCAACTATCGATTGATTTTCGAAGGCAGTCCGCTGCCGATGATGTTCACCGACCATACACACCAGTCGATCATCGAGGTGAACCCCGCCGCGGTATCAGCCTACGGGTACTCACGTGACGAATTTGCCAGGCTGATCGTCAGTGACATCGTCTTGGCCACGCCAAACGACGGTGTGGCGCTTACACCACAGGGTGATCGATACAGCGCCGACGTCGTGCGCTACGGCCCGATCAGCACCCGAAAGAAGGACGGCGGTGTGATGCAGGCCCTGGTCACCAGCTTTCGAGTTCCTTACGCGGGCCGCCCTGCTCGCTTCACGATCATCGAAGACGTAACCGAGAAGGAGAGGCTGGAGCGCCAGTATCACCAGGCGCAGCGACTAGAGAGTCTTGGACAGCTGGCTGGTGGTGTCGCGCATGACTTCAACAACCTGCTCGGAGTCATCCTGAACTTCACGCTTTTTGTGAAGGAGACTGTAAGTCGAGCGGCCGCGGAGCCGGACGGCGATCGCTGGCAACCCGCCGCCAAGGACCTCGAAAGGATCGTGCGCGCCACCGAAAGCGCGACGCGGCTGACGCACCAGCTTCTCGCGTTTGCGCGTCGCGAGGTGGTGCGCCCTCAATCGTTGAATGTGAATACCGTAGTCGCGGAGCTGGAGCCGTTGCTGCGGCGAACTCTCGGCGAGCACATCGAATTCGTAACCACTTCTGCTAATGACCTGAGGCCCGCCTTGATCGATCCCGGTCAGCTCGAGCAGGTGATCACGAACCTGGCGGTGAACGCTCGCGATGCGATGCGTGACGGCGGCAAGCTGACGATCGATACTGCCAACGTCGATGTCGACGAGGCTTATGCCGGCGGGCGACCGGGACTCAAACCTGGGCGATACGTACAGGTCAGAGTCACCGACACCGGTTTCGGCATGGATCGCGCGACTTTGCAGCGTGCTTTTGAGCCGTTCTTCACCACGAAGCCCAAAGGGCAAGGGACCGGCCTTGGTCTCGCGACTGTGCACGGCATCGTCAACCAGGCCGGCGGATACGTTGGGTTGTACTCGGAGCCGGGGCTGGGGACGAGGGTGACAGTGCTGCTTCCGGCCACCGACCTGGTACCCGTCGCGGAAGAACCGGCCCAACCTGCAGTTCACGAGCTCGCCGGAGAGACCATCCTCGTGGTCGAGGACGACGACGATTTGCGCGAGGTTGTCGAACGGATTCTCACCAGGAGCGGATACCAGGTGATCGCTGCCGGCAGCGGGCCAAAAGCAATTGAGGCCGCAAGAGCGCACGATGGGGACATCGACCTTCTCTTGACCGATGTCGTGATGCCTCAGATGCAAGGGAACGAGCTGGCCAGGCTGATCACGGCCGAGCGGCCCGAGCTGCGAGTGCTTTTCATGTCGGGCTATGCCGAACACGCGCTCGGCGCCACCGGCACCTTGGAACCCGGGGCCATCCTGCTCGAGAAACCGTTCACGGAACCTACTGTTCTGGCGCTGGTTCGGCGAGTTCTCGAAGCACCCCGATGACCGCGAAAATCTTGATTGTTGACGACGACCCCGACACTGCGGAGCTGCTGGTCAGATTCGTGACCTCCGACACCACTGAGACGCGGGTAGTCACCGAATCGGCTCAGGCCGAGCGGGCGTTTGAGGAATTCGAGCCCGACCTGGTTCTCCTCGACCTACACATGCCCGATCTCGACGGCTTTGAAGTCTTGAGGCGCCTGCAGGGTGCCCGAACGGCGCTCGGTTTCCTACCAGTCATCGTCCTGACGGGCGACACCGGCAAATCCGCCCGCAACGAAGCGCTGGTTCTCGGGGCGGACGATTTCATCACCAAGCCGCTCGACCGGCACGAAGTGGTGCTGCGGGTACGGAACTTGCTGCACACGCGGCAGCTGTACACAGACCTCGCCAATACAAACCAGGCGCTGGAAAAGGCTCTGCGGAAACAGAGTTAGCTCTGCGGCGCGGAATGCTGCACCGCCACCTGCGCAGCGACGCGCGCGTTGTTGACGACCAGGGCGACGTTCAGATCGAGGGACCGGCCTCCCGACAGTTCCGCCACGCGGGCGAGAAGGCGAGGCGTCACCTCCGGCCCCGCAGCATTGGCGAGCTCGCGCACCGCGCGCTGCGTGATCTCTTCTGCTCCGTCGAGCTCAGCAGGAGGCGGTAAGGCGACCACAATTCCACGACTGCCGGTTGCCCAAGCGGCGCGCAGCACGGCAGCGGCGTCCCGCGGTCCATCGACTCTCGCGCTGACCGGGTATCCGCTGTGCCTCGTGTAGAAAGCGGGGAACTCGTCGCAGCCGTAGCCGAGCACCGGCACGGCAAGACTCTCCAGGCGCTCGAGCGTCAGGCGCAGATCGAGGATGATCTTGGCCCCGGCGCAGAAGACCGCGACTGCGATACGGCCCAGCTCGACGAGGTCGGCCGATTGGTCTTCCGGATGTCCGCGGTGAACGCCGCCGATGCCGCCGGTGGCGAAGAAGCGGATCCCCGCGATCGCTGCGACTCGCATCGTGGCCGCCACTGTGGTCGCACCAACGTCGCCGTGAGCGATGGCAGGGCCGAGGTCCCGGGAGCTGACCTTGGTGGCGCCGGCGGCCACACGATCGAGGTCGGTCGCGCTCAAGCCGACGTGGACCTTGCCGTCGAGCACCGCCACGCTTGCCGGGACTGCACCCTCTTTGCGGATGGCGGCCTCGCTCTCGTGGGCAGCCCGCAGGTTGTGTGGCGCGGGCAAACCCTGGCCGACGATCGACGTCTCGAGCGCGACAACCGGACGACCATCCGCCAAGGCGTCGGCGACCTCCTGCGAAACCTGGAGGAATTGGGTCAATTGGGTCGCGCACCAGTCCTCGTGACGGCCTCCGAGGCCACGATCACCGCTCGCTCTGCCGCTTCGAAGGGCGTCGCGCCGCGGAGCCACGCTGCGCAGAAGGCAGCGGCGAAAGCGTCGCCGGCACCTGTCGCGTCGACGTGCTGCACCGAAGGCGCGGGAATCTGGCGGCCGAAGACGCTGCAGCCTGCCGGGCCCAGCTTGATCACGGGTACCTGCGCAAGATGCTCGACTGGCACACCAATCTTCTCCACCTCGGCGGCTGTTCCAAAAAGCAGCTCGGGCTTGAGGCGAGCCAGGTCGTATGCCATTTTCGAAGGGCCGTATTCGTGCAGTCCCGAGACCGACGACAGGTCGATCGAGAGCATCCCGCCGGCGTCGCGGACCTGACTGATCGCGGCCCGCGCCGCCTTACCAAGCGGATCGACGAACAGCGAGTAGGCGGGAACGTGGATGAGCTTCACGTCGCGAAACCAGGCTTCGAGCAAGTCGTCGGGGCGTAACCCGAGGCTCGCTCCTCGCTGGGTGGCCATGGTGCGCTCTCCGTCGGGCCCGACCAGAACCGCAATCGCGCCGGTCGGCTCGGCCGCCCAGACCGCGCAGACCTCCACACCGCGCGCCTCGAGATCGGCCACCAGCCGCCTGCCTCGCTCATCGTCTCCGACCCTGGTGATGAGCCGCACAGGTTCGCCCAGCGCGGCGCCCCAGGCGCAGAAGTTGGCCGCCTGGCCTCCGCCGCCCAGGCCGATCAGGGCGGGACGATCGTCGTCCGGGCGCAGCGGACCGTCAGGCACGATCGTGATGTCCAGCAGCAGATCACCGATGGAGACGATCAAGTCGAAACGAGAATAGCTGCCGGACGATTTCGCTAACGAGCCGCGATGTTGAACATCCGGATAAAGGCTAGTGGGCTCGTTCAGCTGAATCGGCGATGCGCACGACAAGGGCGCGTTGCTCCGGCGTGAAGAACGGTGGGTCGCCCGCACTGGCGTTTTCCTTAATGTGGTCGAGGTTCTGCGTGGCTGTGAGGACAGTGCTCACGCGCGGATCGCTCGCGATCCATTTCAGGACCGCCTGGGCCCAGGTCTCGACACCGAGCTCCGCGAGCTGCGTCGCGGAAGGGTGCCGGCTGAGGATGCCGTGCTGAAGGGGGCTCATGACGAACACGCCCAGTCCCATCGACTCCGCCAGGGGCAATAGCTCACGTTCCGCGGTCCGGCGCAGCGGGTTGTAGGGGATCTGGACCATGTCCAGCCGCTTGGTCTTCATCAGCGTGGCGAGGTCTGGAAATGCCGACTCCTGGTAGTGGGTCGCACCGACGGCCCGCACCTTGCCCTCCTTCTTCAGGCCTTCGAGCAGCGCCAGCTGCGCAGGCACGTTGACGAGGTTGTGCACCTGGTAGACGTCGACCGTTCCGAACAGGCGCAGAGCGTGCTCGGCCTGCGCTCGGCCTTCGTCGGCGCTGGCGGTCCAGATCTTGGTCGCCACGAGCACGCGGTCGCGGATGCCTTCCAACGCACGCGCCAGCGCAACTTCGGCTCGCCCGTACATCGGCGAGGAATCGAACAGGTCGATTCCTGCCTCGTTTGCGGCCGCGACCAGCGGCCGGCGGTCGTCTTCGGTGTCGAAAGTGCGCCAGGTGCCCATGCCGATGGCAGGCACTTCGATCGGCGTTCGACCCAGGCGACGGCGGTCCACGATGCTCTCTCTATGTGCGCGCGGCGACGATCCGGTTGCGAAGGCTACCGATGCCCTGAACCTCGCTTTCCATGACGTCGCCCGGTTGCAGGAACTCGGGCGGGGTCCGTGCAAAGCCGACACCATCGGGCGTACCTGACGCGATGATCGTGCCGGGCAAGAGGGTCATGCCTCGAGAGACCCACTCGATGATCGCGTCAACCGGGTAGATCATGTCGCCGGTGTTGCCCTCTTGTTTCACGGTTCCGTTGACTCGAAGCAAGAGGTTCAGCGCCTGGGGGTCTTCGATCTCATCTTTGGTTACGACCCAAGGACCTGTCGGACAAGATCGGTCGAGGCTCTTGCCCTTGAAATACTGGCCGCCCCAGGTGCTCTGGATGTCGCGCGCCGTAACGTCGTTGAGGACGGTGTAGCCGAAGACGTGGTCCCGCGCTCGCTCGCGCTTGATATTCGCGCCGCCCTTGCCGATGAGGATGGCCAGCTCCACCTCCCAGTCGATCTTGTCGCTGACGGACGGGTCGATCACGATGTCCGCGAAGGGCTCGGTCAGCGACGTGATGGCCTTGGTGAAGACGGTCGGCGGGCTGGGCTCAGTGCCGTCGATATGTGCCGTCTCCGCCGCGTGCTTCTGATAGTTGCGGCCGATCGCGATCACGTTGCCTCGCGGCTGGTCGAGGGGTGCAAGCAGCTCGAGGTCCGCAATCCGGCGAGATTTCGAGCGCGAAGAAGAAAGGGCCGAACGTACATGCGCCAGGCCGTCGTCGCCAGCGTCGATGAGCGAGCGCATATCAGCGAAACCGGAAAGTTCGACCACAGCATCTTCGCCACCGGGTCGTAAAACGCCGAGCATTCTTTGGCCGCCATCGGCTCGGAACATCAACAGCCTCATCGCAAGCTCTGTCCTCCAATTGCAGCCGGCTTGTTCACCACCCGAACGTCGGAGATCGCCGACCTATGGTAAGCGGCCACATCCAGCGACAATGCACAGGTGCGCATCGCACCGACGCCCTGGCAGTGGTCATAGGAATGCTTCTCGGCCACGTTTTGTGGCCCTAGACGACAGCGCCTCCGGCGCAGGCCACTCAGCCGCTGCGTCGGCGGGGCAAAGGACGCAGTGGGTCGGTACGGCCATGGTGCTTGGCTCTGCCGCAGGCTTTTCAACCCTCGCCATTTTCGCGAAGCTCGCTTACGCATCCGGGCTGGGGACGGAGCAGACCCTTGCCTTCCGCTTTCTGCTGGCGGCGATGGGGATGTGGGTCCTCGCCATTGTCATCGGCCAGAGCCCGCTGCGACTCAATCGCCACCAGGTGGGCACGCTGCTCGCCCTGGGAGGGCTCGTGTATACCGCACAGTCGCTGACGTATTTCATCGCTTTGCGTTCCTTGCCCGCGTCGCTGGTGGTCCTCATCGCCTACATCTATCCAAGCCTTGTGGTCGTGGCGGGCTGGCTGTTTCTCCGCCGCTTGGTTTCGCGATGGCACTGGGTCGCCCTGGCGGCAAGCTTCGCGGGTGTCGCGATGCTCGTGGGAGGGGCGCACTTTCAATTCGCGTGGTCGCTTGTCTTGCCACTCGCGCTGGCCATTGCCTCGCCCATGATCTACACCGGCTACATCCTCATCGGCGAGCGCTTGATGAGCTCTGTGCCCGCGGTCGCCGCAAGCGCAGTGATCATGAGCGGGGCGGCTGTCGCCTTCTGCCTCCTAGCCGCCCTCAACCACGAGCTCGCCGTGCCCCGAAACGCGAACGGGTGGGCTGTCGGTTTCGGCGTCGCGCTTTTTCCGACGATGCTTGCGATCTCGCTGTTCATGGCAGGCCTTCCGCGGGTGGGTGCCGCCCGTGCCGCCTTGCTCAGCACGGTGGAGCCAGTCTTGACTGTGCTGCTCGCGGTGGTGTTGTTGGGGGACCGCCT